>JBBQAO010000163.1:0-3027 GCA_038316355.1 Burkholderiales bacterium | reverse complement strand
CTATCGTCATGCGATGACCGTGGCGCGCCCGCGATTGCAGGCACTACTGGCTGAGAGCTTTGCGAGATACGGCGTAGACGCAATGATTTTTCCAACACTGATCAGAACCGGCATGGCAGTACACGAGAATGAAACGGTCGACGTTGACGGAATGACGCTGCCACTGTTTCCCGCGATGACAAGGCGCGCGCTCGCCGCTAGTGTGGCTGGACTGCCGGCGATCAGCATACCTGCCGGCACCTGCGCGCGGGGGCTGCCATTTGGGATGGAGTTGGTCGGCCCAGAGGGATCAGATCGGCGCCTGCTGTCGATCGGCCTTGCATTTGAGAGAGCAATACGAAGAAGTGAACGGACAGGTACTTGAGCTAGTGTCCTGCCCGGCTGATAAGGGCAATCGCTGAACACAGGCACGCTTCGCGACGGTCCGGTGCAAACATGGGATCGCGGCGCCGGTGACGCTGAAACCAGCCTGGGCGAGCAGGTGGGCCGTTTCCAGCATGTCAACGCCGCCGCCCAGAAATGCATCAAAGCTGTTGCCGGGTGTCGGCTCGACGAGACCGACCAGCACGTCGCTGCCAAAGCGCCGCAACGCGGCTACCGGCGCCAGACCAACTCGCAATTGAAGCCGGCCCGAATTCGCGCACGCCGGCAATCGACACTGCAATCGCGCAGCAAACCTGGATCACACCGGTCTGTCGGGCACCCCGGTTTTGACGCAGCACGAGTCACGCGCGATCAACTCGTATTGCAGGATGATGCGGCGCCCGGCTTGGCCGCCCTTACCGCCGATGCGTTCGGCCAACAACTGCGCGGCGAGGCCGCCGAAAGTTTCTGCCGGCTGGTCAGTGACTGTCTGGACCCGACCAAGGTGACCCGCATTGCGCTGCAAAACGGGTTTTTCGGGTAACGATCACCTTCGGGTCCTGAATGAACTAATCTTGAAAAGCTTCGAGATTCATGAGATTGAAACTGCATTGAAAGACAATCAGAATGCTTAACATCTCTGAAATCAATGCTTTGGCTCTCGACCCAACAAGTGGATTCGAAATTTCACCATTGCTCAATGGTATCAACCCTACAAATTCAAGAACTGCTTCAGCAGACTTGCGCCTTGGGTGTTGGTTTGCAAGTCTTCGGACTGAGAGATATGCAGAGTTTCATTTTTTTGTCTTCCGCTCGCCCGTCCGAGGATTTCCCAACTCAAAAGACATACGTTCCATTTGGAAAGAGTTTTGCATCCGCGAAGTTTTGTATTGGCAGCGACGCTCGAATGGATAAAAACACCAGATTACTTAGGTGGATACGTCACTGGAAAGTCAGCTTGGCCGCAGGGGACTAGTGATAGAAACAGTTCCAGGTGTTCACCCAGGATTTTTAGTCCCTAACAATTTATGTCTTCACATATTCTGAGAAGAATTCAGATCGTTCCTGCCATTGCTGGGACGATGTTGAATCGGGTAACTGAGCAGGCTGAAGCAATGGCGCTGCGGCCCAAACGAGTCAAGTAATAGCGATAGGTATGAGCCACTTTTTTGATAAGCCCGAGCATGCGCAAACGCGTCAACTGACGCGACAGCGCAGAGGGTGTCATCGGCACGTGGCGAGCCAAGTCCGCACGGCGACAGCCGTGAATGTTGAACTCGCCGTGTTGCAATGCTTTGAGCTGCGTTTGCTCGGATGAGTTGAAGAAGTTCAAGCCCTTGACGCTTTGCTCGCCACCCAAAGCAACTTTGGGCTGACTCAGCCGCTGCAAATCTCGCTCTCCAGCACTGGTGTCGTCAAGGCTGCCCAGAAATGCCAGGTAGCGTTGTTTGCAGCCCAGCAAAATCTCCCGCAAGTCGATCAGGCTGGTGCAGCAGCACGCCCAGAGCTCCTTCTTCGCCCAGACCGAAGAGACCCTTGGCGCCAGCCTGCCGCAATTCGTCAAAGACGAGTTCGACGCGTTCCTCGAATGCGGCATCCTGGCACACGGTGGTCCGCGCCTGCGCTGCGCCGACTGCAGGCACGACAAGCTCGTGGCGTTCAGTTGCAAGCGCCGTGGGTTTTGCCCCTCGTGCGGGGCGCGGCGCATGTCGCAGACCGCCGCGCACCTGCTCGACCACGTCATCCCCCGTGTGCCGGTGCGCCAGTGGGTGCTGTCGCTGCCCATCCCGCTGCGCTTGACTAGCTGGCCGCGCAACCGGTGCTGGTCACGCCGGTGCTGCAGATGGTGCACCGCGTAATCACGCGCCACCTGCTGGATCAGACCGGTCACAAGGCCTTTGAGGCCGACAGCGGCGCAGTCACGCCGATCCAGCGCTTTGGGTCTGCGGCCAATCTCAACATTCACCTCCATTGCCTGGTGCTGGACGGCGTGTATCGGCGCACCGATAGCGGGCCGGTATTCGTCCAGGCCGATTCCCCCACCGATGAGGCGTTACAGGCGCTGCTGCACAAGATCATCACGCGGCTGACGCAAGCTGCTGACGCGCCGCAGCGTGCTCGTCGAAGAGGAGGAGGGATCGAGCTACCTGGCCGACGCCGAGGCCGACGCCGATTCGGATGATGCCCGCGCGCTCCGGCCGCTGCAGGCGGCGGCTTGTACCTACCGCATTGCCTTCGGCCCGCGCGCCAGGCAGAAGGTGTTTACGGTGCAAGGCGTGATGCCACGCGACGCTGTGCGCGACCAGGATCTGTGTGCCGACCATCAGGGCTTCAGCCTACATGCCGCGGTACGCTGCGATGCCGATGAGCGCCAGCGGCTTGAGCAGCTTTGCCGGACCATCACCCGACCCGCACTGGCCAACGAACGGGTACAGATCAACGCCGCCGGGCAGGCGGTGCTCCAACTCAAGACCGCCTGGCGCGACGGCACCACGCACATCGTGATGAGCCCGCTGGAGTTCATGCAGCGCTTGGCTGCACGGGCGACCGATGGGCGCCTTTCATGCGCCCGTGCCGCGGCCCAGGCTGCACCTGATCCGCTTCCATGGGGCGCTGGCGCCCAATGCCAAGCTGAGGGCACTGGTAGTGCCGCACGGCCCCGAG
>JBBQAO010000018.1:0-50023 GCA_038316355.1 Burkholderiales bacterium | reverse complement strand
ATCGCCGGCTGGATGATGCGACCGACGAAATCGGAGGCGCCGCCCGGTGCAAACGGCACGATCATGCGCACGGGACGATTGGGGTAGCTGTCCGCGCTAAAGGCGGTGCCGCAGGCAAAAAACGACAGCGCAGCGGCAATGGCAGTGCGTTTGAAGCAGGACATGGTTTCCCCCTTGGTTAATGCATAAGTAATTGTTTTTATTTATGTTTTTATTTATATTTTTATTATATCTTTTCATCGCCCGGGGCAATCGGCAGCGCTACCGGGCGCTTCAGTTTTGCCGACAGGTCGATGGCCTTGGTCAGCATCAACCGATTATGGCCTTCCGCTGCGGTCGCGTGCTGGGTGGGCACACCCAGCGATACCCGATTCAACCATGAATTGGTTTCCTCGCGCATCGGTCCGCGCAGTTCGCCCAGCGCCATGTCGCCGACCGGATAACTGGTCAGGAAATCGACGTGGCGGCGCTTGTCCGGTGCGTAGCCTTCGCTCTGGATCAGGTTGGTGGCGAGCACGATGTCGCGATGCGTATCGTCGATGGTCAGCACACCCTCGGTGCCCACTGCGCCGACTTCGAGGCTGTACACCGCACCGGGCCAGACTTCGGGCAGCGCCCAGGAAATGACGCCATGGTAAATCGCGCCGTCGTCGAAGCAGATCGTATAACCGGTGCCATCAACGCCTTGCCAGGTCGGGCCCAGCGCCTTGTTCACCGAGCGCGCATAAACTTCCACCGGTTTCTTGGTTTCCATCAGCCACATCACGATGTCCAGCGCATGGGTGCCGGAAATCACCATCGGCGTCACTTCTGAACGGTTGTCGCTGCGCCTGTAGTTGTCGATGGCGACCAGGCGGTTCATGAAGGCGCGGGAAGTGACCATCGTCACTTCGCCCAGCGAACCGGTACGCACTTTTTCCTTGGCCACCAGCCAGCGGCGGCGGAAGCGCTGGGTGTAACCGATCACCGCATCGACGCCAGATTTTTCGATGGCGGCCAGTGTTTTTGCCGATTCGCCGAGATCAGTGGCCAGCGGTTTTTCGATCAGCATCGGCAGCTTGCGTTCGGCGGCCATGATCACCGGATCGACATGCAGGTGTTCATCGGTGCAGATGGCAACCGCGTTGACTTCGGGGCGCGCCAGCAGTTCGCGGTAATCAGTGGTGACAAAATCACCAGCGCATTTTTCGCGGACGATTTCGCCGCGCTCGGGATTAAGTTCGGCAATGCCGATCCAGCCCACGGAAGGGTGGCGCGCCGCGAGTTCAGCGCGAATCAGGCCGACACGGCCGGCACCGATGATGGCGAGACCGATCTTTTTGAGGTCTTTCTTCATTTCAAAATCCAGTTCAAAAACAAGTTCAAAGACTTAGCCACAGAGTTCACAGGGGAGTTCAAAAACGACAAGCCATGTTACCGGAGTGCAAATGTCCTCCGGATTGGTATTTTCTCTGTGAACTCTGTGTCCTCTGTGGCAAAAAAGGTTTGGGGGTTGTTTTACTTACCGCCCACCCACCACAGCCAGCGGCCGAGATTCGGGCAGCGGCAGCATCACCGGTTCGTTGCGCTCGGCGGAGATGTCTGCAGCCACATAAACCTCCATCACGTTGCGCGCCTCCTCCGCGGTGACCAGCACCGGGCGGTCGCAGCACACGGCCTCGATAAAATGCACGGTCTCGGCGTGCATCGGTCCGGCAAAGGCGTGGTCGACGCGCTCGCCCGGCATCGATGACATCGGCAACTGCATGCCGCTTTTCATGGTGTTGAGAATCACGTCGCGGTGAGTGTCATCGACCATCAGCGCACCTTCCGTGCCGATCATCTCGATCCAGGTCGAACAGGCGTTCGGGTAACCCGGCGGCAGGCTCCAGCCGGCACCGATGACAAAGGACATGCCGCTGTCCATGGTGACCGTGATCCACTGCGTGTCCGGCACGTCCTTGCCACTGTTGGCGCGCATCACGCCGTAGTTGACCTGGGAGTAGACACGAATCGGTTTCGCCGGCGCCAGGCACCAGAGGATGAAGTCGAGGTCGTGAGTCGCCTCCATCGCCGCCGGCGACAGTTTGCTGCGGCCGGTGATCTTGGCGCCGAGGTTGCGCTGGATGTGGCGGCTGACCATGGCGCTGACCGGTTTGCCGATGGCGCCGCTGTCCAGGCATTTTTTGACATAGGCGTATTTGGGATTGAAGCGCTGCGAATAACCGATGGTGAACTTGACTCCCTTGCGATTGGCAATGGCGATCAGCTCGTCGGCTTCATGGATTTCCACGGCCATCGGTTTTTCGAGGAACACGTGCAGGCCGGCTTCGAGGCAGTCGCGCGCCATCGGAAAATGCAGGGATTCCGGGGTCGCGGAAATCATCACCGCATCGAGGTCCTTCACTTCCAGCAGTTTGCGGTAATCGGCACTCGCGGTTTTTGCGCTGGTGGCCTTGGCCACTTCGGCCAGGCGTTCGGGCCTGCTCTCGACAATGTGCAGGTCTTTCACTGCCGGGTTGATGGCGCAGGTGTCGGCGCGGATGCCGCCGCACCAGCCGGTGCCGATGATGCCCATGTTGATCTGCTTCACTGCTGGAATCTCCTTGAAGGATAAATCTGTTTTTTACGACAGAACGCATGCTGCATTGATGCGCCATGTTAACGACGGTGGCAGTGCCGGACAAATACCGAATCACAGGCCGTGACATAACGATTCGGCATGGCTAGACTGCTGGCGTGAATACACCGATTATTCCGCAGCGCAGCATAAATGGCATGGGAAGCAGCGCATTTCCCGGGATGCCGGAGGCCGCGACGCAGCTGTGGCTAAACATGCCGCATTGTTATCTCACTGCCGGACGGAACTGAGCATGGACCTGCGTGGCATTCGTTATTTCGTGCAGATCGCCGAACTGGGCAGCATCACCCGTGCTGCCCAGCATCTGCGCGTCGCGCAGCCCGCACTGTCCCGTCATATCCATGCCCTGGAGGAGGAGCTTGGCGTGCCGCTGCTGGTGCGTTTGCCGCGCGGGGTACGCCTGACCACCGCGGGGCGCCAGTTTCTCGATCATTGCCAGCGTATCCTGCGCGAACTGAGCCGGGCGCAGGACGGGTTGCGCAGCGGCAGTGCTGCCGCTCAGGGCAGGGTGATCCTCGGCGTGTCGCCGACTACCGGGCCGCTGCTGCTGCCCGGTGTGGTCGAGCGCATGCGCCGGCAATGTCCGCAGATCAGTCTCAAGGTGGTCGACGGTTTCAGCAACCAGCTCTACGACTGGCTGCAGACGGGCCGCGCTGACGTTGCGGTGTTGACCAATCCGGTGCATTCGAGGGTGGTCAAGGTCACGCCGCTGATTTCCGAACCCATCGTGGTATTCGCCAAAGCACCGGCACGCAGTGCGCGGCGGTTTTTTACCGCGGCAGAACTGGCGCGCACGCCGGTGGTCAGTACCGAGGCCATCCGCATCATTGCCGATGAGCAACTGCAGCGGCACAAGGCGCGGGTCAATGTCGAAGCCGAAATAGATTCGGTCGAGGCGATCCGTCGTCTGGTGCTGCGCGGCATCAGCATGGCGCTGATGCCGGTTTCCACTTTTCATGAAGACGTCGGCAGCGGCAAACTGTCGGCCTCACCGATTGCGGACGCAAACATCCATCGTATACTCACGCTCGGCCAGCAGGCGGACCGGCGGCCTTCCGCGGCAGTCGACGAGGTGGCGCAGATCATGGCCGCCGAAGTGCAGGCGCTGGCGGAAGAGGGTGTGTTCAGCCTGCCGGGCCATACCAATAAAACAGCACGCACACCGCGTCAGAAAAAAACACGTAATCAGGAGCAGGCATGAAACGCATCGATGTGCATAACCACGTCATCCCCGAGACCATCGTCAAGGCGATGCAGGCGAATCCCGTCTACAACACCAAAATCGAAGGCGAGGGCCGCAACCGGGTGTTCATCCGCGGCAAGGTGCGTTTTCCGTTCGAGGCGGAGTTCTACGATGCCGATGCCAAGCTGGAATCGATGGACCGCAAAAAAATCGACATCGCGTTCATTTCACCCGGCCCGCAGACGTTTTTTTATAATTTGAAAGACGAACTGGCGATCAATACCGCGCGTATCGTCAACGATGGCATCGCGCAAATGGTCGCCGCAAAACCCGGTCGCTTGCGCGGCATGGCGACGCTGCCGATGCAGCACCCGGAGGCCGCCATCACCGAGCTGGAGCGCGTGGTGAAGGAATACGGTTTCAAGGGGGTGGAGCTGGGCACCGCGATCGGTGACGACGAGCTGGCCGATCCGAAATTCCGTCCGGTGCTGAAGCGCATTGAGGAACTGAAGGTGATGATCTTCGCGCACCCGAATACCCAGGGTGCGGCGGGGCGTCTGGACTGTTATTACCTGATGAATTTGATCGGCAATCCGCTGGATACCACGATCATGGTCGGCAAGCTGATGTTCAGCGGTGCTCTCGACGAGCTGAAAGACCTGAAAATCCTGCTTGCCCACGGCGGCAGATTCCTGCCCTACCAGATCGGGCGTTTCGTGCATGGCCACAAAGTGCGCCCGGATACCGCGGCGATCACCCAGTCAGACCCCCTGCAGATGCTGAAGCGCTTCTGGTTCGACGCGCTGACCCACAGCCCGCAATCGATACGCCACCTGATTGATGTCGTCGGCTCCGAAAATGTAGTGCTCGGCACCGATGCGCCCTTCGACATGGGCGAGATGGCACCAGTCGACCGCGTCGAACTGGTGCCGGGGTTGACGCAGCAGGAGCGCGAGAATATTTATTACAAGGCCGCCACGGCGCTGTTCAACGGCAGGATTTGAAACGCGAATTTGTGATGAGGCAGGCTTTGTTTATACCGGGCCATCACGGTCCAGCCCGTGTCGAAGGCAGCTTCGCGTGTTGTGTATTCCAGGGCAATCGCATTTTCATCAGCCGCGAAAACGGCCAACCGGCCATCCCGCAATGGGATATCGCCGATTGTGATTTTGACCTGGACAGCGCGCACTATCTGGGCACGCTGGACGACAGGCACTGTTATGGCCTGGCACTGCCGCGCAGGGCAACGCTGCCCGCCGGCCTTGAATTGCTCGGCCTGCGTGCGCTGATCCTGGAGGGGCATGAAACCGCGGCCGCCGTCGCCGGGCAGGCGTTCCAGATCCTCGAATGGGCACGCACCCATCGTCACTGCGGTTCCTGTGGCGCGCCGACGCTACCGCATGCAGCCGACCGTGCCGTTGAATGCCCCGATTGCAGGCTGGTGTTCTACCCGCGCATCGCGCCGGTGATCATGGGGCTGGTCCATCGCAACTACGCAAGTCATGACGAAATCCTGCTGACCCGCAAGCCGGGTTATGCACCGGGTCGATATACCGTGGTCGCCGGATTTGTCGAAACCGGGGAGTCGCTGGAGCACTGTCTGGCGCGCGAGGTGATGGAAGAGGTTGGCGTGACCATCCGCAATCCGCGCTATTTCGGCAGCCAGCCCTGGCCGTTCCCGAATTCGCTGGTGATGGCGTTCAGCGCGGAATGGACGGGTGGGGAAGCGAAGCCGGATCTGACCGAGATCGAGGAGGCGCGCTGGTTTTCCATTGACGCGCTGCCGGATCTGCCGGAGTCGGTGCATATTTCCCGGCAACTGATCGATGACACATTGATCCGGCTGCGCGGCCAAGTCTGAGGCCGCACATCGTGGACGAGACGCCCGGCGCATGGCGGATCGCGTGCTAGGATAATCATCCGGGGAGCGATCCAGCCGCAGCGCTGCTCAAAGCTGCCGCTGTCAGGCTGGGCAAACCAGTCAAACCATTCAAAATTACAAGGGGCACATCATGCCTTTTTACCGTTTCGAGGATTTCGAGAGTAATTACCTGACGCCGCATCTGTCCACCGGCAAGGCGCCGGTCATCGACGGCCGGTACATGTATTTCTGTCTGCTGCACAAGGTGGCTGGCACCGGTTCGGAGCTGCACTACCACCCGAACGAACTGCTGATTTTCCCGGTTCGCGGCAAGATCAACGCCATCGTCGGCAAAGACCGGCGAATCGTGAAGCCGGGCACTTTCGTGCATGCCCCGGCCTTTGCCCGGCATTCGATGAAGGCCACCGAAGACGGCAACCTGCAATACCTCTACATCAAGGACAAAACCTGGACCGTGGTCGGACTCGCTGAGGACGAGGCGGTGCCGGACCAGGCAATGACCGTCGCTGAAGTCAACAAGAAGTACAAGGTCGGCGACAAGGACAAACACCAGAAAACCCAGGGTAAATCGCAGGCCATCATCGAAGGCCTGCCGGTGTGTTTCCATCCCATACTCGACAGCCTCGATGCGCCGCCGCGTTCCGGACGCTGTGTCAACTGGATCGAGGGCGAACGCCTGGCCTTCGGCCTGTTCGAAGTGCCGGCCGGTTATGCCGAACCCGAAGCGGTCTCGGCGCGGGAAATGTTTATTTATGTCATGAGCGGCAAAATCGACGCGCAGACCGGTAATGACAAAAAAACCGTGGGCCCCGGCGATATCGTCTGTGTGCCCCGCGGCGAGCGCTACAGGTTGCAGGTGCGCAGCCATGCGCGTTATGCCATGGTTTGCTCGACGCCGTATCTTGAGGACCGCATCGATAACATGACGCCAGAAGAGGCCGTCCAGGCCCGGGTCAGCATGACCGCGAATTAGCCGCAGAAATCACCAGAAAAAAGGAATAGATACGCCGAAAGTCGAATGCCGATTTATCCAACCACCGGAGGATATATGAAAAATTACAATAGAATCAATAAGATACGTATGGTACTTGGCGCAGCAGTATTCCTGCTGGCAGGCGCAGTGCAGGCGCAGGGCTGGAAACCCGAACGCCATGTCGAGTTGATCGTACCCGCTGGCGCCGGGGGTTCGCTGGATCATGTCGGCCGCACTTTCCAGAAGCTGTGGGATGACATGAAACTGGTGCCGACCTCCAGCGCGGTGGTCAATCGCAGCGGCGGTGGCCATGCCATTGCCTACAATTTTCTCAACCAGCATGCCAACGATGCACATTTCATGAGCATCACGTCTTCAACGCTGCACACCAGCCACATCATCGGCCGGATCAAGCTGTCGTACCGCGATTTCACGCCGCTGACCATCATGCTGACTGAATACATCGCCTTCGCGGTGCGGACAGAGTCGCCGCTGAAAACCGGCAAGGACCTGATCGATGCGCTGCGCAAGGATCCGGGCAGCCTGAGCCTGGCAATCAGCAGCGCAGTGGGCGGCACCCACCATATCTCCTTTGGCATGCCGCTGTTGTCGGGGCAGGTGGACATCAAGAAAACCAAACTGGTCGCCTTTAATTCCACCGGCGAAGCCGTGACCGCGCTGCTCGGCGGCCACGTCGATGTATTGTCAGGCGGGACAGTGCAGATTGCACCGCATGTCGCCAGCGGCAAGATGCGCCTGCTCGCTGTCACATCGGCGCAACGGCTGCCGGGCGCGCTGGCCAGTGGCCCGACCTGGCCTGAACTCGGGTATAAAGGCGTCTTTGAAAACTGGCGTGGCGTGATCGGCACCAAAGGAATGACCGCGCCGCAGATTGCCTATTGGGATGGCGTGTTCGGCAAAATCGCCGGCAGCAGTGAATTCAAGGCGGTCGCCGAAAAAAATCAATGGGACATCAACTATAAAAATTCCGCGGACACACGCAAATTTTTCGATGCGGAGTATGCCGACCTGAAGGAAGTGATGGATTTCCTCGGGCTGACCACGGCCAAACCATAGGACTGCAAATCAAACAACCCTCACAGATCGGCAGTATCGGCCTCGGCATCATGGGCGGCGCGTTTGCACGTCACCTGCTGGCTGATGGATTTGCCGTGACCGGCTTCGACATCGCCGCCAAACCCCGCGCTGCGCTGAAAAAACTCGGCGGCACCCCGGCAGCGTCCGTCGCTGCCGTCTGCGGTCCATGCGCCATCCTGGTGACTTCGCTGCCGAGCATTGCCGCAGTCAACGCAGCGTTTTTCGGCAAAGCCGGCATCGTTGACAGTACCAGGCGCGGCACCGTGATCATCGAAACCAGCACGCTGCCGCTGGCGGTCAAACACGAAATCCGCGACCGCTGCGCCAAACGCGGCATCGTGGTGCTGGACTGCCCGGTCAGCGGCACCGGGGCGCAGGCGGCAGTGCGCGACATCGCCATCTATGCCAGCGGCGACCGCAGGGCCTTTGCGAAGGCGGAGGCTGCCCTGAAAGGGTTCTCGCGCAGCGTGTATTACTGCGGCGAATACGGCAACGGTTCCAGGCTGAAATACGTGGCCAACCTGCTGGTCACCATCCATAACCTGTCGACCGCCGAAGCCATGGTCATGGGGCTGAAATCGGGCCTCGACCTGGAATTGCTGTACAAGGTGATCAAGGACGGGGCGGGGACTTCCCGCATGTTCGAGGTGCGCGGGCCGCTGATGATCGCCAACGATTACCGCAAGGCGACGATGAAGGTCGAGGTCTACAAGAAGGATATTGATATCATTACGCAATTCGCGGCTGACCTGCATTGCCCGACGCCGCTGTTTGAAGCCTCAAAACCGTTTTACGCCGCAGCCTACGCGCAGGGCCGTGCGCTTGAGGACACGGCGGCTGTCTGTGCAGTGCTCGAGCAGATGGCCGGCGTAAAACGTAAAAACCGGCGCAAATAGAAACTCATTTCAACCAGAAAGAAGAGAAAGACCCGATGAAACCGACCATGTCACCGCAGAGCCAGGCTGCACAGACCATCTCCCGCAACATGAAGCTGGTGTCCCACAACGAACTCGCCGGCTTCGGCGGCGTCGGCGAGGGTATCAACATGCAGGTGACCAAGGATGGTCGCCGCATCCTGTGGCTGGCACACGAATCCGCGCCGAAAAACTTTACCGGGGTGGACGTCACCGACGTCAGGAACCCGAAAGTGATCGTGCAAACCGATCTGCCGCATGAGCGCGTGCGTTCGAATTCGCTGGACGTGGTCGGCGACATCATGGTGGTGGCTTATCAGACCAAAAAAGTCGGCGACAAACCGGCAGGCATGGACATTTTCGATATCAGCACTCCGGAAACACCGAAACTGATTTCGCATTTCGACGCCTCAGGCCCGCATTCGCGCGGCGCGCACTGCGTGTGGTTCGTCGATGGCGACTACGTGCACCTGACTTCGGGTTCTGACGATTTCGAGCCGACGCATCCGAATGACTTCCAGTTTTACCGCATCATCGATGTGCGCAATCCGTCGAAACCGGTGGAAGTGGGCCGCTGGCACTATCCCGGCACGCACAAGGGCGACAAAGAAGCGCCACCCCCGCGCCATCCGAAATTTGACGGCGGTTACCGCCCGCACAACATCAACGTATTCCCGGAACGTCCGGACCGCGCTTACGTCGCCTATCTCGACGGTGGCGCACTGATCCTCGACATCTCCGACAAGGCGAACCCGAAGGTCATCACCAACTGGAAATACTCGCCGCCGTACAACGGTTTCTGCCATACCGTGATGCCGCTGATGAGTCGCGACCTGCTGCTGGTCACCGACGAGTGCACCAAGGATGACGGCCTCGACTGGCCGAAACTCGGCTGGATCGTCAACGCCGCGGCTGAAACCAACCTGGTGCCGATGTCGACGCTGCCGCTGCCGCCGGTGGAAACTTTCTCCAAGCGTGGCGGTCGTTACGGCGCGCACAACATCCACGAAAATCTGCCGGGCCCCGCATCGTTCCGTTCGGACAACCTGATCGTCGGTACCTTCTTCAACGGCGGCGTACGTGCATTCGATATCTCGAATGCTTACCAGCCGCAGGAAGTGGCCTATTTCGTGCCGGGTGCGCCGAAAATGTCGCCCAAGGGCGCCGTGCAGATCAACGACGTCTGGGTCGATGAAAATGGGCTGGTCTACACCGTCGATCGTTTCGGTGGCGGCCTCTACGTCATCGAAATGACGCCGTAAGCGGAGCCCTGTAACAATGCTGGATGCTCTTTCCGGGAAGTTCCCGGTCAGCGTCGTCACCGGATTTCTCGGCAGCGGCAAGACGACGCTGATCAACAAGCTGTTGAAGCGGCCGGACATGAACCGCGTCGCGGTCATCATCAACGAGTTCGGCGAACAGGCGATCGACAACGATCTGGTTGAAGTTTCATCCGAACAGATGATGCTGCTCAATAACGGCTGCCTGTGCTGCGTGCTGCGCGGTGACCTGCAGGAAACGCTGCGTGACCTCTACGTCAAACGGCGCAACGGCGACATCATCGATTTCACCCGCGTGATCATCGAGACCACCGGTCTCGCCGATCCCGCGCCGGTGATGCAGACGCTGATGACCGACGAGATGCTGCAGGAGAATTACCGTCTCGACTGCGTGGTCACGCTGGCTGATGCCGTCAACGGGCTCGAACAGCTGGAGACCATGGAAGAGCCGGTCAAGCAGGCTGCACTGGCCGACCGCATCGTCATCACCAAATCGGATCTGGCGGGCGAGGAGGTCACAGCGAAACTGGAAGCCCGCCTGCGCGAGCTCAATCCGCAGGCCCCCATCCGTCGCGCGCTGAACGGCGAAATCGAACTGGCTTTCCTGGTCGACGTCGGCCTGCGCAACATGAAGGGCAAGCTGGAAGACATCGAACGCTGGATGGGCGAACCCGATGAACATGGCCATCGCCACAGCCACGACTCCAAGGTGAAATCGTTCTCGTTGCGCTACACCGAGCCGCTGAGCTGGGCGCTGTTTTCACAGACCATGGAAGTGCTGTCGGCCTTGCGCGGCTCGGACATGCTGCGCGTGAAAGGTCTGGTCAACGTGATTGGCCACAAAGGACCGATGGTGGTGCAGGGGGTACAGCATCTGTTCCATCCGCCGGTTGAGCTTGAGGGCTGGCCCAGCGCTGACCATTCAACTCGCATCGTGTTCATCACCCGCAATATTCCGCGGGAAACAGTGGCAAATCTGTTTGCGGCAATCGGCGCGGTGACGGCGACGGTCTAGCCCTGCCGCCGCAGCAATCCGTGGCGTTTTTCTGGAATACAAACAATGGGCATTATCCTGGATCGTATTCATGCGCTGGGGCTGCAGCTTCCCCCGGTGCATCCCCACACCAACAGGAATCGCACTGCATGTGTGCGTTCCGGCAACGTGCTGTACCTCTCCGGCCACAGTTCCGGCCGCCATGAGATGCCGCTGGGCGTGATCACCGTCGGTAAAGTCGGCAGCGAAGTCTCCGAAGAGGAAGCCTATAAAACTGCTCGTTCGGTTGCTCTGGTCATTATGGCAACCCTGCAGGCTTATACCGGTGACCTGGATCATGTCACACGCATCATCCGGCTGTTCGGCATGGTCAATTCGGCGCCTGGTTTCGAGCGGCAGTTTGCGGTAATGGATGGCGCATCCGACCTGTTCTACGAGATCTGGGGCCCCGACAAGGGTTGCCATGCGCGGACGGCGGTAGGCATCGCCGAATTGCCGCGGCGGGCGGTGATTGAAATCAACGGCGAATTTGAACTCGCTGACTGAACCACGCAGCTCCGGTTCGCCACTACATTGCACTATTGCTTCGCCAATCCCACGTCAGTCAGGATTCTGCGTGTATCAGCGTAATCTTTCGCCAGATCACTTTTGAACTTGGCGCCTATGGAGAAATCGTCAAGCCAGTAGTTTTTCTCCAGATCCGCTTTCCAGCCCGGATTTTCCGCGACCCGCCGCATCGCCTCCTCCCAGAACGCCAGTTGCGCAGCAGGCAGGTTTCGCGGGCCGAAAGCCCCGCGCCAGCTGCCGGAAACCACGTCCACACCGATTTCGCGCCATGTCGGAACCGGGGCCAATGCACCGCCAAAGCGGCGGGGCGTTGCGGCGGCAAGCACCCGCATGCGTCCGCCTTCCATGTGTGGCACGGAATTAATCGCACCCAGTATTGCCACATCGATATGTCCGCCGAGCAGGGCACTGATGGCCTCGGAAGAGCCCTTGAATACGACGGTTTTCAGGTCACGTGGACTGCCGCCGACCGCGCGGATCAGCAGGCCTGCACCGATATGCCGGCTGTTGCCAAAAGCGCTGGCAAAACCGATGGAAAGTGACTGCGGCTTCGTTTTCAGCCGCTCCAGCAGATCCTTGCCGGTCTTGATCGGCGAATCGGCGTTGACGGCAAAGACGATGTAATCATTCAGCAGCGAGGCGATCGGCGTGAAATCCGAATAATTCATGCTGCTGGCACCAATGATGTGATTGGTGATCATCGTCGAAGTGCCCACCAGCAGGTAATGGCCATCGCCAGGCTTCAGGTTTGTATAAGCCATCGAAATGCCGCCACCGCCACCGGCCTTGCTGACCACGCTCATCGTCGTGGGTATGAGTTTTGTTTCAGCGAGTGCTTTTTCAATTTCACGCGCTGTCTTGTCATTGCTGCCACCCGGTGCTGAGCCGTGAATGATTTCGACGTTGCGCTGTGGCAGCCAGTGTTGTCCCTGGCCTGTCACGACAGATTGAGCCTGAGCCGTTGCAGCCGTTATCAGCGCAAGTGTGCACCAGCACAACATTTCATGTTTGAACATGCTTCCTCCTGAAGTGCGGATTGCGTCGTTTGCAGTTTTACGGGCTCTTTGCGCCCTTGAATTTGAGACTAACAGGGGGTATTGCAGGCAGCAAGCCCGGAAAAATACTGGCGACAACCAGGCCGGAACAGCATGCGGGGAACCACCCGCGATAACAAATTTACTTCGGAAAGTTACGTTGTGGTTGAGGCAATTTCGCCGGAAGGTCCGCAGTATTGGAGTGCCAGCATGGTGATGTCGTCGGCCTGATCGGCACCCATGGCGAACTTTTCAATGGATTTCCGGACTGTGTCGATCAGAAGTCGTGGGTTATCCCATACGTTTCCATTAATCAAGGACAAAAACCTTTCCTCTGAATAACAATTCCCAAGCGGGTCCATCGCCTCGGTAACGCCATCGGTATAAAGCAGCAAGGATTCACCTGCATTAAGCTGCAGTGTATCCATCGGGTAACGAACTTTATCCATAATTCCGGCAACCAATCCCTTCTTTAATTCCAGAAAATGATGATTGCCGTCGATGCTAAGAAAGGCCGGGGGATTGTGGCCGGCATTGGCAAAAGTAAAGGCGCCAGTATCCGTATCGAGAATTCCGCAAAACAGCGAAACAAACATCCCGGCATCATTACCCTCGCAGAGGGCACGATTCACGGCTTCAAGAATAGCTGAAGGTGAACGCCTTCGAACGGCCTCCATGCGCAGCTGGGTGATTGTCCTTGCCATGAACAGGGCAGCCGGAACGCCCTTGCCGGAAACATCGCCAACGGCAACGAAGAGTCTTCCGGGAGCGGAAATAAATGCATCGTAAAAGTCCCCGCCGACGTTCTTTGCCGGCTCCATGATTGCGCAGGCTTGTACTTCTTGACATTCAGGGAGCAAGCGCGAGCCATGGGGCAGCATACTGAGTTGAATGTCGTGAGCGATTGAAAGCTCCTTTTGCAGAAGCTCAAGCGCCAATTTGTCTTTCAGCCTCGCCAGAATGATCTCGCCATTGATACGCATCCTCTCTGAAAGCACGTTGAGCAGGTTTCGTGCGACTCCCGGTAGCGGAATCAATCGGTGCCAAAACACAGACTCGTGAATGACGAGGATGCGACTGGGTTGATCAGCGACTACATAGGCTGAAACAGGTCTTCCATCGATGATGGAAAGCTCGCCAAAGCAGCCGCCTGCGTCTATCGGGATGTAATCAGCAGAATCAGCCCGGTCTAAATGAATGCGCAGACGACCTGAAATCAGCAGATGAATCGACGTATTCTCTTCACCAGGAGACAGCAGAACTTCTCCAGCATTCGCCCCGCGCATGACGGCATCGGAAAGAACTCCTTCAACTGCTTCGTAAGGATCGCCGAAAAAAGCTGCAAGCGGGAAATAAAGCCGTACTGCCTGCGATCAATTTCTTTGCGACGATCGTCAGGCTTCGCAAGACAGGACGAAAGGGGGCCTTGATTGGATTTTCGGCGGTCCGGCCCCCGACTATGCATTTCCGGGATGAGGATTGTGTTCAACCTCGAATGAAAATACGTTTTGCCCGCCGGCGCGTTGATAATGACACTGAGAAACCAGATGACGGATGAGATGGATGCCCAAGCCCCCTATTTTGGCTTCAGCCAGACTGGACGGCTGTTTGTGTTCCGGGGCTTCGAGCATATTGAAGGGCATACCATCGTCGGTGATGGTCAGGCTGGCACCCCTGACGCTATCCGAGAACTCCAGGATAATGTTGTGGCGACCAACGCCGTCAAAAGCGTAGCAGATGATGTTAGTCACCGCTTCGTTTGCACATAGATCAAGGGAAAACACGACATCATCAGGGATCTCCGCGACCCCGCAACATCGCTTGAGCCAGGCAGACATGCGACGAAGTTCGGTCAGATCATTGCTGATTATCAGGCGTTCACTGAGCATGGTTGAACTCATGTGAATCGCAAGTGACTATGATGTAACGATTTCGCAAGCCTTGTCCAGGGAGCTGCAAACCGGAATCAGGGTGTCGATGCCCGCCATTTGAAGAACATTCGTAATCGCGGCATTGGGATTAAGCAGGGCCATTTTCCCATTGCGTTGAGAGATTGCTTTTGCGGAAAGAAGCAGGGTGCGAATTCCGATTGAACTCAGAAAATCGACAGCACTCATGTCCACTATGACTGCCTTCTGATTGGCGGTATACCCGGAGAATTTCAGGTCGATTTCCTGTGTGCCCTGAATATCTCACGTCCGGCCAGCACGATATTCAGGATGCCGTGTTCCAGCGTTTTTGCTTCGATTTTCATAGGCCCCTGCCGCAGTTTCAGGATTATTGAATAAAACCGTTCATCCTAAAGAGGGCATATTGCAATTATGTGACAAATGCTCGTGTTCCCGATAGCGCCGGAATGATGTGTGAGCCATGGAGTTACTCTGAGTTAATGTCATCGGGTCACCTGGCGCTTGGCGTGGAAAATGGATCAGGGCGGCGCCGACTGTCGGCGCTAAGCCTGGATGGTCAAGCTGCAGGGCGGTGAAATGATTGCTCGGGTATCCGACCGTGCCATCCGGTTGCCGGGCGGCATGGGCGTGCCGGAAGACATGCCGCTGGAGTACATCGCACGTTCCTGCCGCGTGCTGCGCATCTTTGCAGGCCCGGGCGAAGTGCATCGCCGGGTGATTGCGCGCGATCTGCTGCGCAACGGCTTGTCGGCGCAATGAAGAAAGATAAGAAATAAAAAAAGGCGCAGTGTTCTCTGCGCCTTTTTAAAAATAACCATTAAAAACAATTACTTGGCTTGTGCTCCTCAAAGAACCTGTAATTTCACGGTTCTAGTTGCGCGTTTCCACCTGCTGCAGCGGCTCGCTGGCGACGTTCTCCACCGAAGGACGCACGCGTTTGACACGTTTGGGTGCGCCGTCGTCGGTTGCCGCTTGCGCAGCGGCCTGCTGGCGCTCACTGCTGGTTTCGACCTGTTGCAGATCTGAAGGCCAATCGAGTTTGAGCGCTTGCATCGGAGCGGGGATGGGCACCGGTGCGGGCGTGACGATAATGGCTTGTGGTGCCGGTGCTGCGACAACAGGTGCCGGAGCAACGGGGTCCGCTGCCGGCGGCGTGTAGGCCGTTTGCGGCTGCGGGAATACCGGTGTGCTTTCCTGAACAGTTTCTTCGGCCGTCGCCTGCGCCAGTGCGCGTGCTGATTCCGGCATCGGCATATAAGGCACGGAAGAGGCTTCCATCATCGGGGCGTCGGTTTGCGCAGACTCGTGCACGATCTCCGCAATGGGTGCCACTGCCGCGATTTCTTCGTAGGCGGTGTTGGCCCCGGGTACGGCGTTGGCTACGTTCGGCTCCGGCACGAAGGGGGTGCGCGGATACCAGACGCGGTCGCCGCGTTGTTGCTGGCCCTGACGCTCCTGTTGTTGCTCGCCACGTTCGCCGCGATCGGCGCCACCGCGACGGCCACGACGGCGACGGCCGCCGCCGCGTTCTTCGCCCTGTTGTTCGGTTGAAGGTACAAGATTGGCTGGTGCGCCGTTGACGGCAATACCGGCATCAAGCTGCGGCATCTCCTGCGGAGCGGCCGGGGATTGCGCAGTCTGATCACGTTCCGGACGGTCACGACGCTGTTGCTCGCGGCCTTCGCCGCGGCCACGACGTTGTTGCTGACCTTCGCGCTGTTGCTGTCCTTCATTGCGCGTTTCACCGGCTTCGCGTTCCGGACGCTCACCGCGCTGTCCACCACGTCCGCCGCGACCGCCGCGTTCGCTACGGCCTGATGCGCCGCGGCCAGATTCACCGCGGTCACTTCTTTCGCCGCGCTGCGGGCGGCCGCCACGACCGCGTTCACCGTTGCCGCCGCGGGTAGCGGGGCGCTGCGTATTGCGCGAGGATTCGGCCGTTGCGCTGGCTGCCGGTTCGGCTGCCGGTTTGCGGCGAAACCAGCCCATGATTTTGCCGATGATCGAATCTTCATCACCTGCAGGCAGCGCCGTTGAGGTCGCTGCGGGAGCGACGGGTGCCGGTTCTGCGGCGCGCATCGGTGCGGGCTGCAGCGGCGTGATGCCTTTGACGGCAGCTTCCTGCTTCGGCACTGCGGGTTCGGCTTCGGCTGCAGATTTATCTTCTTCGCTGGGCAGTTGAACCATTTCATAGCTGGGTGCCAATGGTTCGCTCTGATTCAGATCATCGTGGCGCAGCCGCGCGATGGTGTAATTGGGCGTCTGCAGATGGATGTTCGGAATCAGCATCACGTTGACGCGATGGCGTGACTCCAGCAGTTGCAGGTCGACACGTTTTTCGTTGAGCAGGAAAGTCGCGACATCCACCGGCACCTGGGCATGCACTGCCGCGGTGTTGTCCTTCATCGCCTCTTCCTGAATGATGCGCAGGATATGCAGCGCGGTCGATTCGGTGCCGCGGATGTGGCCGGTGCCGTGGCAGCGCGGGCAGGCACTGTGGTTCGATTCACCGAGCGAGGGACGCAGCCGCTGACGCGACAGTTCCATCAGGCCGAAGCGCGAAATCTTGCCGATCTGCACTCGGGCGCGGTCGTATTTCAGTGCATCGCGCAGCCGGTTTTCGACTTCACGCTGGTTGCGCTGCGATTCCATGTCAATGAAATCGATAACCACCAGTCCGCCCAGATCACGCAGGCGCAACTGGCGGGCAGCTTCATCTGCCGCCTCCAGGTTAGTACGGAACGCAGTTTCCTCGATGTCGGCGCCGCGGGTGGAGCGCGCGGAGTTGACGTCGATGGAGACCAGCGCTTCGGTATGGTCGATGACGATGGCACCGCCGGCGGGCAGGTTGACCGAACGCGAAAATGCGGATTCGATCTGGTGCTCGATCTGGAAACGCGAGAACAGCGGCACGTCGTCGTGGTAGAGCTTGGCGCGGTCGACATAATTGGGCATCACGTGGCTCATGAACTGCACGGCCTGTTCATGGATCGACTCGGTGTCGATCAGGATTTCGCCGATTTCCTCGTGGAAGTAGTCGCGGATGGCGCGGATCACCAGGCTCGATTCCTGGAAAATCAGGAACGCGCCGTCCTGCTGATGGGCGGCGCCTTCGATGGCAGTCCACAACTGGAGCAGGTATTTCAGATCCCAGTTCAGCTCTTCGGCGCTGCGGCCGATGCCGGCGGTACGGGCAATCACGCTCATGCCGTTGGGCACGTCGAGTTGGGCCACCGTTTCCTTCAGTTCTGCCCGGTCTTCACCTTCGATGCGGCGCGAGACGCCTCCGCCCCGCGGGTTGTTGGGCATCAGCACCAGATACCGTCCGGCGAGACTGATGAAGGTGGTCAGCGCGGCGCCCTTGTTGCCGCGTTCGTCCTTGTCGACCTGGACGATGATTTCCTGGCGTTCGCGCAGGGCGTCCTGAATGCGGGCTTTGCTGACGTCTATACCGGACTTGAAGTAGGCGCGGGCAACTTCCTTGAAGGGCAGGAAACCGTGGCGGTCGTTGCCGTAATCGACAAAAGCGGCTTCGAGGCTGGGCTCGATGCGGGTGATGACCCCCTTGTAGATATTGCTTTTGCGCTGCTCTTTACCGGCGGATTCGATGTCGAGATCGATCAGTTTCTGACCGTCGACGATGGCAACGCGCAGCTCTTCGGCCTGCGTTGCATTGAACAACATGCGTTTCATTTTCTTCTCCCGCGCTCAAGGATTTGCACGGGATGCACACTACGGCAGCCGCCCGCAGGCGGCGGACCCAAAATATTTCAGTCGATTGACAGCTTCATGAATCGAGCGTGATCAGTGTCCTGATTATGCAGTGTGTCTTGCAGGGATTCGCGCAAAATGAGCGCAAATCCGCGAATTCAAACAGTGCCTTGAGCGCGCAAATCATCTACTATCGCTGCTTCTGTCGGTGAGCGACTTTAACCCTGTGTTTTTTGCTGGCTTTTCGCTAACTGCTTCGCCAACTCCATCGCAAACTTTATTGCAGCCACGGCAGTTGGCCGTGACACATGCAACAGTCCTGTCGCCGCATTCGCGTCATCCAGACATCCATTGCAGAGCGCACCTTTCGGAATTCCGCCGCGTCGGGCTCGGGCCCATGATGCCGGTTTCGGCATCCGCGTCGTCCGCCAAGGGAACGCTGTCAAGAAGTATAAGTAAATGAACAAGTTAAGTAAAGATTCCACATTACGGCAGCCGGTTGGCGAGGATGACGCCGGCCAGCGCATCGACAACTACTTGATGCGACGGCTGAAAGGGGTGCCAAAAAGCCATGTCTACCGGATCCTGCGCAGTGGCGAGGTCCGGGTCAACAGCGGCCGGATCGGCCCGGATTACCGGCTGCAGGCCGGTGACCTGCTGCGCATCCCGCCCATACGCACGGCCGAGCCGGCCGCCGTCAGGCTTATACCCAAGGCGGCATTCACCCCGGTCATCCTGTTTGAGGACGAAGCCCTGCTGGTCATCGACAAACCTTCCGGGCTGGCGGTGCATGGCGGCAGCGGGCTCAGTTTCGGGGTCATCGAGGCGCTGCGCCAGTCCCGTCCCGACAGCAAATTTCTGGAGCTGGTGCACCGGATCGACCGCGATACCTCCGGCGTGCTGATGCTGGCGAAAAAACGCGCAGCTTTGGTTGAATTACACCGCCAGTTGCAGGCCGGGGAGGTCGAAAAACGTTATCGCGTGCTGGTGAAGGGCCTGTGGACCGAGCGCAAGCGGGTGGTCGATTTGCCGCTGGAAAAACACGTGCGTTCGTCCGGAGAGCGGCGGGTCAATGTCGGTGCCGAGGGAGTCCACGCGCTGACGATTTTCCGGCTGGAGCGGCGCGTCGGTCCGTACAGCCTGCTTGATGCCGAACTCAAAACCGGACGTACCCACCAGATCCGTGTGCATCTGTCGCACCTGGGCTTTCCGATACTGGGGGATGACAAGTACGGCGATTTCCCCTTGAACAAAACCTTGCCGAAGCAGGGGTTGAAACGCATGTTCCTGCATTCCTGGCGCATCGTCGTCCGCCACCCCTTGAGCCGGGAGCGGGTGACCTTCGAAGCGCCGCTGCCGGAAGAATTGCGTTCTTTTATCGAAATCACCGGAAAAGCAAAAAAAAATGCCCCGGCAGTTTGAGTTACTGGTGTTCGACTGGGACGGCACGCTGATGGATTCCGCAGCCGCCATTTCCGAATCGCTGCAGGCGGCCTGCACCGAGCTGGGATTGCCGGTACCCAGCAGGGAGCAGGCGCGTTATGTGATCGGCTTGGGACTGACGGATGCCCTTACCTATGTTCTGCCGGAATTGCCGGAGGCGGAATATCCCCGGGTGCTGGATCATTTCCGTGTGCATTTCCTGCGCCGCGATGCCGAAACCACCTTGTTTCCCGGCGCCGCAGACATGATCCGTGAATTGCATGCCACGGGTTTCATGCTGGCGGTGGCCACCGGCAAGAGCCGCCGCGGGCTGGACCGCGCGCTGCGGGAAACCGGATTACAGGATTTTTTTCATGCGACGCGTTGCGCCGACGAGGGCTTTTCAAAACCGCATCCGGGCATGCTGGAAGCGGTGATGGACACACTGGCCACACCGCAAGCGGCGACGGTGATGATCGGCGACACCACGCATGACCTCGAAATGGCGAATGCCGCCGGCGTGGCCGCGGTTGCCGTAACCTATGGGGCTCATGAGCGCGCGGCGCTGACCGCATGCAAGCCGCTGGCGATGGTGGATGAATTGCAGGGATTGCGCGGCTGGTTATTGGAGCGGGCATAAATGGAGCAGCGTAAACGCAGCAGGCATAAAACGCTTACCAATATGGCGGCAGCGCGATATTTTTTGTAATATATTGTTTTTAAAGGAAATTATATGTCAGAACAAACGAATAACCCGCAATGGGAACGCGCCGTACTGGAAAAAGTGGCGCTGGCTGCGATCCAGGAGCAGCGCCGCTCGCGGCAGTGGGGCATGTTCTTCAAGATGATGGTGCTGCTCTATCTGTTTGCGTTGCTGTTCATCGGCATGGGCTGGTACAGCAAGGGCGAGGGATCGCCGGGCAGTCATACCGCGCTGATCGATATCAGCGGCGTCATTGCCCCGGGCAGCCTGGCGAGCGCGGACAAAATCATGGCCGGCATGCAGGCCGCTTTCAAGGATAAAAATACCAAGGGCGTGATCCTGCGCATCAACAGTCCCGGCGGCAGCCCGGTGCAGGCGGGTTACATCTACGATGAAATCAAACGCTTGCGCGCCAAACATCCGGAGATTCCGCTGTATGCCGTGGTCGAAGACATCTGCGCCTCCGGTGGTTATTACATTGCCGCAGCGGCTGACAAAATCTACGTCGACAAGGCGAGCATCATCGGATCGATCGGCGTGCTGATGGACGGTTTCGGTTTTACCGGCACCATGGAAAAACTCGGCGTTGAACGCCGTCTGCTGGCTGCGGGGAAAAACAAGGGCTTCCTTGATCCGTTCTCACCGATCCAGGACCAGCAGAAAGCGCATGCGGAAACCATGCTCGACGACATTCACCAGCAGTTCATCACGGTGGTGCGTCAGGGACGCGGCAAACGGCTGAAGGAGACGCCGGAAATGTTTTCCGGCCTGCTGTGGGTCGGCAAAAAGAGCATCGACCTTGGTCTGGCCGACGCACTGGGCAGTCTGGAATATGTCGCCCGCGAAGTCGTCAAGGCCGAAGACATCGTTGATTACACGCAGCAGGAAAACATCGCTGAACGTTTTGCCCGGCGCTTCGGCGCAGCCAGCGCCGAAACCCTGCTGAAATTCAACGGGCTCGGCAGTATGAATATCAGGTAGCGCGCCGCGCCGGTTTGGCGCAATAGAGCAGGAACACTGTCGGACGTTTGTCCAGATCCGGGATGTTCCTGCGCCAGTCGGTAATGCTGCGGGTCATGATCTGCTCACCGGGCTGCGTAATGTCGGTGGCTATGCATAACAGTGTTTGCGGCGAACCCTCTGCCAGCACGGCCTGCAACATCGCGTCATTGCGGTAGGGCGTTTCGATGAAAATCTGCGTCGCATCGTCGCGCCGCGAGCGTTGTTCCAGATCGCGCACATGCCAGGCCCGCCGCGTTTTTTCGATCGGCAAATAACCGTGGAAAGCAAAATTCTGGCCGTTGAGGCCTGAAGCCATCAGCGCCAGCAGGATCGCTGACGGCCCGACCAGTGGCACAACACGGATTCCTGATTCGTGCGCCGCGCGCACCAGCAGCGCGCCGGGATCGGCAACCGCCGGACAACCGGCTTCCGATACCAGGGCCGCATCAGTACCGGCCTGCAATGGCGCCAGCAAAGCCGGGAGGGCCGTTGCCGGCGTGTCCTTGTCGAGCACGCTGATGCTTGCCGTGTTGATCGGGCGCGGATATTCGACCAGCTTGAGGAAGGCGCGCGCGGATTTCGGATTTTCAGCGATGAAATGGGTGAGCCGGTGTGCGACTTCGCGTAAACCGGCCGGCAGCATGCTGTCGATTGCAGCATCGCCAAGCCCGGTCGGCAGCAGATAAAGGGTGCCGCAGGGAGTCTTTGCAGTCATGGAATGTTGATGCCTTCTTTTTGCAGCATGGTGACGAGTGCAATCAGCGGCAGGCCGATCAGTGCGGTGGGATCATCACTGGCAAGCTGTTCGACCAGCGTGATGCCCAGCGCTTCGATCTTGGCACTGCCGGCGCAGTCGTAGGGTTGATCCTGCTTCAGGTAACGTTCAATCTGCGCCTCATCCAGCACGCGAAATCGCACGGTCGTCGGCACATTGGCCAGTTGCAGGGTATCAGTCGCAGCGTTGAGCAGGCATAAGGCGGTATGGAACACCACGGTTTTGCCGCTCATGGCCTGCAATTGTTGTGCCGCTGCGGCATGGCTGCCGGGTTTGCCGATTAATTGATCGCCCAGCACGGCGACCTGGTCGGAACCGATGATCAACGCAGCCTGCTCACGTTCTGCAATCTTGCGCGCCTTGGCCTGTGCCAGCCGTAATGCAGTGTCGGCAGGCGCCTCGGCCGGCAGTGCGCCTTCGTCGATATCCGGGACTGCGGTGCGGCAATCAAGGCCAAGGCGGGCGATCAAGGCCTTGCGGTAAGTCGACGACGAAGCCAGCACGATCCGCGACGATGCCGTCATGCCAGACTCAACTGCGCAGCGTAAGTGACTGAATGGGCGGGCGTTACCCTGATCCGGGCGCGGTCAGACCGATCCGGACGGGTATCGCTAAGTGCTTGGCTGAACAGGGAAATTGGCATCACAGGTTTTGACAGCGAGGGCCGAAAATACTATCATGCGCCGCTTATGTCCGGGCCTGCCGCAGTTCATCGCATCGAGGATCCGTTTGCATTTGCACGTGCCGCCGGCCTGCACAGCGGACAGGCGGCGCTTGCCGGGATGCCGCGCCTGCAGGATCGACTCGCCGGAAATGACAGCACGGTGGATTATGTGGTGCGCGGGAAACTGGATCAGCGTCAGAGGCCGTTACTGGAACTGGAAATCACCGGTAATCCGAGTTTGCGCTGCGGCCGTTGTCTGGCACCGCTGGATTTTGCCTTACAGCTGAAATCGAGCGTGTTGCTGGTGGAACCCGGTGCAGTGATGCAGGAAGACGATGACCCGGATTCGCCGGAATGGATCGAAGCGGGGCCGGAACTGGATGTGCTGGAACTGATTGAAGACGAGATATTGCTGAGTCTGCCGTTATCGGTAAGGCATGAGCAGGGAAAATGCAGTGATGGCGGTGAAATGAGCCGGACCAGCGGACGGGATAATCCGTTTTCGAAGCTGGCCACGCTGTTGAACCCGAAATAGCGCCGAAAAAACGGTAGTACCAAACGAACACAGGTCGAACACCAGTCGAACACAAAGTTATTTTTTAGGAGAACACCATGGCTGTCCAACAAAACAAGAAGTCCCCGTCCAAGCGCGGGATGCACCGTTCACACGACGGGCTTACCAAACCGGCACTCGCCGTCGAGCCGACCTCCGGCGAAACGCACCTGCGCCATCACATCAGCCCCAACGGCTATTACCGCGGCAAAAAAATCATTAAAGCCAAGGGCGAGTAATACTCTGCCTTTGCGGGACGACTGGCTCCGGCAAGCCTGGCTCTGACAAGTATCAGCAAACGGAGCCTGAAGAGGAGTATCCCTGATGGATGTGACCGTTGCCATCGATTGCATGGGTGGTGACCATGGTGTGCGCGTAACAGTGCCCGCCGCGGTCGAGTGGTCGCGTCGTGATTCGCACTGCAACTTTGTGCTGGTCGGGCTGCAGGATCAGATCCAGGCTGAATTGCAGCGCGCCGGCGTCACTGCCGGTGACCGGCTGCGGATACACCACGCGACCGAAATCGTGACCATGGATGAACCGCCGGCCAATGCGCTGCGCGGCAAAAAAGATTCCTCGATGCGCGTCGCCATCGATCTGGTCAAGAGCGGTGATGCGCAGGCCTGCGTCAGCGCCGGCAATACCGGCGCACTGATGGCGATTTCGCGGTTTGTGCTGAAAACCCTGCCCGGCATCGACCGTCCGGCCATTGCCACCATGCTGCCCACGCTGAAAGGGCATACCCACATTCTCGACCTCGGCGCCAACGTCGACTGCACCGCTGAACATCTGCTGCAGTTCGGCATCATGGGTGCAGAACTGGTGGCTTCAGTCGAGCGCAAGGCGCGGCCGAGCGTGGGATTGCTCAACATCGGCGAGGAAGACATCAAGGGTAACGAAGTCGTCAAGGAAGCGGCAGCGCTGCTGCGCGCCAGTGACCTCAATTTTTACGGCAACATCGAAAATATCTATGAAGGTGCAACTGACGTCGTGGTCTGTGACGGTTTCGTCGGCAATGTTGCGCTGAAAACCACCGAAGGTCTGGCACAGATGCTGGGCACCTATCTGCGTGAGGAATTCAGCAGAAACCTGTTTACCAAATTACTCGGCCTCGTTTCCATGCCGGTACTCAAGGCGTTCAAGAAGCGCGTCGATCATCGTCGTTATAACGGGGCCAGCCTGCTCGGCTTGCGCGGCATTGTGATCAAAAGCCACGGCTCGGCCGACGCCTTTGCCTTTGGATTTGCCATCGAACACGCGATCAGCGAAGTCCGCACCGGCGTGCTGACCCATATCAGCGAACGCATGGCAGCACTGGAGCAGAAAGTACTATCGGCATGACGGTTATCCATTCACGCATCATCGGCACCGGCAGTTATCTGCCGGAAAAAATACTGAGCAATACCGACCTTGCGGCATTGGTCGACACTTCCGACGAATGGATATACCAGCGCACCGGCATCCGCCAGCGCCATATTGCAGCGGACGACGAAACGACCAGTGATCTCGCGCTGAAGGCATCACAGCGCGCGCTAGCCATGGCCGGCATCACGCCGGACAAACTCGATCTGATCATTGTCGCCACTACCACGCCGGACATGGTATTCCCGGGCACGGCCTGCCTGCTGCAGGCCAAACTCGGCGTCAAGGGCATGCCGGCCTTCGACGTACAGGCGGTGTGCAGCGGTTTTGTTTATGCGCTAACCACCGCAGACCAGTTCATGCGTTCAGGGCAGTACAAACACATCCTGGTCGTCGGTGCAGAAATCTATTCGCGGATACTTGATTGGCAGGATCGCGGCACCTGCGTGCTGTTTGGCGACGGTGCGGGTGCGGTAGTGCTCAAGCGCAGCACAACACCCGGCATACTCGCCGCGCGCCTGCATGCCGACGGCATCCATGCCGACATCCTGTCGGTGCCGGGCAGTGTGAGCTGCGGCAAAGTCAGCGGCCGGCCGTTGCTGCAGATGGATGGCACGGCGGTCTTCAAATTCGCAGTGAAAGTGCTGGAAGAAGTTGCGCTGGAAACGCTGGACGCTGCCGGCCTGCAAAAATCCGACATCGACTGGCTGATTCCGCACCAGGCGAATATCCGCATCATCCAGGCCACGGCAAAAAAACTCGGACTGTCGATGGAGCGGGTGATCACCACGGTGGATCGTCATGCCAATACCTCGGCGGCATCGGTGCCGCTGGCGCTGGACGAAGCCGTCCGCGACGGACGAATCAAGCCGGGACAGCATGTCATGCTGGAAGGGGTCGGCGGCGGATTCACCTGGGGTGCGGTGCTGATCAAATGGTAAACAAGCAAGTGGCAAGGATTCTTTAAAACATGAAACTGGCGCTGGTATTTCCGGGGCAGGGCTCGCAGGCCGTGGGCATGATGAATGGCTTTGCCGACAGCAAAATCGTGCGCGATACCTTTGCCGAGGCTTCGGCTGCTTTGGGCCAGGATTTGTGGCAACTGGTGGAAGCCGGGCCCGCCGAAGAA
Organism: Burkholderiales bacterium; assembly: GCA_038316355.1. GTDB lineage: Bacteria > Pseudomonadota > Gammaproteobacteria > Burkholderiales > SG8-41. Next base: position 24,247 of record JBBQAO010000018.1, on the reverse strand, counting down.
CTGAATGCGACAATCAACACCCAGCCGGTGATGCTCACCGCTGCCTATGCGATGTACCGCGCATGGCAGGAAGCGGGTGGTCGGGCGCCGACAGTCGTCGCCGGACACAGTCTTGGTGAATACACGGCACTGGTTGTTGCTGGTGTTCTGAATTTTGCCGATGCCGTGCCGCTGGTGCGCTTCCGCGCACAGGCGATGCAGGAAGCAGTGCCGATGGGCACCGGCGCGATGGCCGCGATTCTCGGTCTTGATGATGACGCAGTACGCGCCGCCTGCGCCGAAGCAGCGCAAGGCGAAATTGTCGAACCGGTCAATTTCAACGCACCGAGTCAGGTCGTCATTGCCGGACACAAAGCCGCAGTCGAACGCGGCGTGGAGGCGGCCAGGGCGCGCGGTGCCAAGCGCGCGGTGATGCTGCCGGTCAGTGCGCCGTTTCATTCATCGCTGCTGAAACCCGCTGCGGACCGCCTGCAGGCGCGCATGCAGTCCGTGATTTTCCGCGCGCCGCAGATTGCGATCATCAATAATGTCGATGTCGCGATGGTCAGTGATCCCGTGCAGATCAAGGATGCACTGGCACGCCAGGCCTGCAATCCCGTGCGCTGGGTCGAAATCGTGCGTGCATTTGCCGCGCAGGGTGTTACCCATGTCGTGGAATGCGGGCCGGGCAAGGTGCTGGCGGGACTGACCAAACGCATTGAAGGCAATCTGCAGGGATTTACCGCAACCGATCCGGCATCGTTGCAGCAAACACTGGAGGCGCTGCGATGAGTACATTGAAGGGCAGGGTTGCACTGATTACCGGCGCATCACGCGGCATCGGCCAGGGCATTGCACTCGCACTCGGTGCGGCAGGTGCGACGGTTGCCGGTACGGCGACCACGGCAGCCGGGGCCGAAGGCATTACCAGGGAGCTGGCTGCCGCAGGCATTACCGGCTCCGGATATGCCATGGACGTCAACGATCTGGGGCAGGTCGATGCCACGCTGGCTGCGATCCAGCAGCAGTGGGGCGATGTCGCCATCCTGGTCAACAATGCCGGGATTACCCGTGACAACCTGCTGATGCGCATGAAAGAAGAGGAATGGGATGCCATCATGTCGACCAATCTCAAATCGGTTTATCGTCTGTCCAAGGCGGTCATGCGCAGCATGATGAAGGCGCGCAGCGGTCGCATCATCAACGTGACTTCGGTGATTGGTGCCATGGGCAATGCCGGCCAGAGCAACTATGCCGCCGCCAAGGCCGGGGTCGAAGGGTTTTCCCGCGCGCTGGCGCGGGAAATCGGCAGCCGCAACATCACCGTGAACTGCGTAGCCCCGGGTTTTATCGATACTGATATGACGCGGGCTCTGGACGAAGCGCAGCGTACAGGCCTGGTCGGGCAGATTCCGCTGGCACGTCTGGGCACGGTGGCCGATGTCGCCGGAGCAGTGGCGTATCTGGCGTCTGACGCGGCCGCCTATGTGACCGGCTGTACATTGCATGTGAACGGCGGCATGCATATGGGCTAGAATGCGCGGCAGCCTGCGGATTGCGGACGCCCCAAGCAAGAGTTAAGATATTGTTTTTAAAGGATTTTTTAAATCCGGTTTGTGGTAAAATTCACGCTTTTACGGGATCATCCGGCGGCTTTGCCGCGGATACGGACCGATCCAATCATCATCAAGCAATACGAAAGGGGACTGTAGATGGAAAATATCGAGCAACGCGTTAAAAAGATTGTTGCCGAGCAACTGGGCGTCAATGAGGCTGACGTCAAGAACGAGTCGTCCTTCGTCAACGACCTCGGCGCCGACTCGCTGGATACGGTCGAACTGGTGATGGCGCTGGAAGAGGAATTCGAGACCGAAATTCCTGATGATGAAGCCGAGAAAATCACCACCGTGCAGCAGGCTTCCGACTACATCAAGTCTCATCTGAAGGCGTAATCTGTAAGTGTAAGTGCGGCGGAAGGGTTCTCCGTTCTGCAGCCGTCAATCTCACAGCAGGGAGCGCAACCGCGCTCCCTCCGCATTTAGAGCGACGAATACAATGAAACACGTGTGCGTTACGACGAAAATCAGTGATGACGCGAAGGGCGGCGTCACCCGCCTTGCGCATATTCGCGATATGCGTCACAGCGTGCTCCTTGCCTTGGGCAAAAATCGTGACAGCGCATCGCGTGTTTCATTGTCATTGTATTAGGCGCTCTTAAACATGCCGCGTCCAAGCACCCGCAGAGTCGTCGTGACCGGACTGGGGATCATTTCCCCGGTCGGCATCGGCCTGACCGAATCCTGGTCGAACATCACCGCAGGCCAGTCCGGCATCACCAAAGTCACCCGCTTTGACGCCTCCGGCTTTACCTCGCAGATCGCCGGCGAGGTCAAGGGTTTTGACCCGGCGCAATATCTGCCGGTGAAGGAAGCCCGACGCTTCGACACCTTCATCCACTACGGTCTGGCCGCCGGCATTGACGCCATCAAGGATGCGGGGCTGGATCTCGACAAGCTCAACCGCGAAATGATCGGCGTATGCATCGGCTCCGGCATCGGTGGGCTGCCGCTGATCGAGGACACGCACAACGCCCTGCTGGCGGGCGGGCCGCGCAAGATTTCACCGTTTTTTGTACCGGGTTCGATCATCAACATGATCTCCGGCCAGTTGTCGATCATGTACGGATTGCAGGGACCAAACATTGCAGTGGTCACTGCCTGCACGACAGCCAACCACAGCATCGGCGAAGCCGGCCGGCTGATCGAATACGGCGATGCCGACATCATGATTGCGGGTGGTGCCGAATCCACGGTTTCTCCGCTGGGCATCGGCGGTTTCTGTGCCGCCCGCGCGCTGTCATCGCGCAACGATGACCCGGCCGCGGCCAGCCGCCCCTGGGACAAGGATCGCGACGGATTTGTGCTGGGCGAGGGCGCCGGCGTACTGGTACTCGAAGAATACGAACATGCCAAAAAACGTGGTGCGCGGATTTATTGCGAGCTGGCGGGTTACGGACTGAGCGCCGACGCCCACCACATCACCGCGCCCTGTGAAGACGGCGCCGGTGCGGTGCGCTGCATGAACGGCGCTTTGCGCAACGCCAGCCTGAATCACGACCAAATCGATTACATCAATGCTCACGGCACGTCGACGCCGCTGGGTGATATTGCCGAAACGATTGCAGTCAAAAACTGCTTTGGCGCATATGCCAAAAAACTGGCGGTCAGCTCAACCAAGTCGATGACCGGCCACCTGCTGGGTGCAGCCGGTGGCATCGAGGCGGTATTTTCGGTGCTGGCGATCCGCGACCAGGTGGCGCCGCCGACCATCAACCTGGTCAACCAGGATCCGCAGTGCGATCTCGATTACGTGCCCAATACCGCGCGCCCGATGAAAATCGATGTCGCGCTTTCCAACTCCTTCGGGTTCGGCGGCACCAACGGCAGTCTGGTGTTCCGCAAGATCTGAACGTCTTCACCGGCAGACTGCCGGTTGATCCAACGGGAACAACGGCATGCCGATGATACTGGTCGATGGTTTGCCGGCAAACGCCGTTCCCGCCGATGACCGTGGTTTTACTTATGGCGACGGCGTGTTCCGCACCCTGGCCATGCGCAAGGGGCGCGCGCAATGGTGGCCGCAACATTACGCCAAACTGGCGGCTGACTGCGGCGTATTAAGTATCACACCACCGGCGCAAGCCGAGCTACTCCAGGACATCCAGCGCATTGCCTTGCATCTGCCTGATTGCGCGCTGCGTATCACCGTGACCCGCGGCAGCGGCGGGCGTGGTTATGCCGCTCCGGAAAATCCGCAGCCGCGCCGCGTCGTCTCCGCATACCCGCTGCCGGAATATCCTGCACACTGGCCGGTGCAGGGCATCAGCGTGCGAGTCTGCGCACTGCGCCTGGCTGGGCAGCCGCTGCTGGCCGGCATCAAACACCTGAACCGGCTGGAAAACGTGCTGGCGCGCGCCGAATGGAACGATCCTGCAATTGCCGAAGGCCTGCTGCTGGATGAGGCAGGCAATGTGATCGAGGGCACGCGCTGCAACGTTTTTATTGTCGAAGACGGCACACTGGTCACGCCGGACCTGTCGCGTTGCGGCGTGGCCGGGGTTACCCGTGATCTGGTCATTGCCGCTGCCGGCCGTCATGGACTGCGCTGCGATGTTGCATCGATCAGTCGCCAGCGTCTGGAAACTGCGACGGAAATACTGCTGGTCAACAGCCTGGTCGGTGTATGGTCGGTTGCCGCGCTGGAGCAGCACCGCTGGTCGGACTTCAAGGTCGCACCGCTCGTGCGAAAATGGCTTGATGCGCTCGATCATCCGCTTCATTAAATTCCTGATCTGGTCCGGCTTTCTGCTGGCCCTGGCTGGCGCCGTCGGCCTGTATTACTACGCGCATCACGAACTGCGGCTGGAACAATCACCCCTGACCTTCGAATTGCGCGCAGGCAGCGGCCTGCGCAGCGTGGCGACACAGCTTGCAGCAGTGCAGGTCATCGACCAGCCGGAGCTCTTTGAACTGCTGGCGCGGGTGTTAGGCGAGTCGGCGAAACTCAAAGCGGGCAATTACGAATTCTCGAGGCCGCTGACGCCGCTGGGCCTGCTGCAGCGGATGACCCGTGGTGATGTCACCCTGATGGCAGTTACCTTCGTCGAAGGCACGACGTTCAGGCAAATGCGCAAGACACTGCAGGACAACCCGAAGATACGCGCCGAAACCGCCGCGCTGACGGAAACAGAACTGCTGGAAAAGCTGGAGATTCCCCAGGCCCTGGGCGAAGGCTGGTTTTTCCCCGATACCTATCATTTCAGCGCAGGCACCAGCGACCTGGCGATTCTGCGCCGCGCGCACCAGTTGATGCTGCGCCATCTCAATCAGGAATGGGAGCGTCGTGTTCCCGGCCTGCCGCTGAGATCACTGCAGGAAGCGCTGATCCTTGCTTCGATCGTCGAAAAGGAAACCGGCAGGCCGGAAGAACGCGGGCTGGTCGCCGCGGTATTCATCAACCGCCTGCGCATCGGCATGCTGCTGCAAACCGACCCGACCGTGATCTACGGCATGGGCGAAGCCTTCAATGGCAACATCCGCAAAAGCGATCTGACCACCGATACCCCCTACAATACCTACACCCGTGCCGGTCTGCCGCCCACACCCATCGCCATGCCAGGACTTGAAGCCTTGCGCGCCACACTGAATCCCACGCCCAGCGATGCGCTGTATTTTGTCGCGCGTGGCGACGGCACCTCGAAATTTTCGCGTACGCTGGCAGAACACGAACGGGCCGTGACCCAGTATCAGCGCCGGGGGCGGAAATGAGCCGCGGCAAATTCATTACGCTGGAAGGCATGGACGGCGCCGGCAAGACCACGCATCTGGAATGGCTGCGCGGAAAATTGGCGGCGCGCGGCTTACCGTTGACGGTCACCCGCGAGCCCGGCGGCACGGCGCTGGGAGAAGCCCTGCGCAAACTGCTGCTCGACAACCACGACCCGCGCAATCCCGATACCGAAGCCTTGCTGATGTTTGCCGCGCGGCGTGAGCATATTGCTCAAGTCATCGAGCCGGCCCTGGTCGCCGGACATCGCGTGTTGTGCGACCGCTTCACCGACGCCACTTATGCCTACCAGGCGGGGGGCAGCGGCATGGCCTGGGAGCGGGTGGCCGCGCTGGAGCACTGGGTGCAGGGCGCGCTGCAGCCGGATCTGACGCTGTACTTTGATCTGGACCCGGCGGTGGGCCGGGCCCGGGCGCGACAGGCGCGTGAGCCGGATCGTTTCGAACGCGAAAAACAGGCGTTTTATGAACGGGTACGCGCGGCCTACCTGCGCCGAGCCGCGGAACACCCGCGCCGGATCCGCGTGATCGATGCCGCCCGGACCATTGCCGAGATACAGCTTGAACTCGAAGATGTCGTTTCAAGCATATGATTTTAAACGTTATTTTTATAACCCTTTGATTTTAATAATTTACCTGCGATTACTTAATTCAATTCATTGATTTTTAATGACTATCTGGTTTAAAAAAGAGCTGACAGCCGTGCTGGCGCAAAAAGCGCAATTGGCACACGCCCTGCTGATCAAGGGGCCGCGCGGCATCGGCAAACAATCCTTCGGCATGGAGTTGGCGCAGGCACTGCTCTGCGAAAGCCCGGTCCCGGACGGCGCCGGCTGTGGCCAGTGCAGTGCCTGTAACTGGTTTACGTCTGGGGCTCACCCGGATTTCCGGATGCTGGCACCGATCACTGAAGGTGACTCCGACGCCGAGAGCGAAGAAAGTGGCAAAAAAATCAAACCGAGTCCCTGGATCGTCATTGAGCAGGTCCGGGAGCTGTTCGATTTTATTTACGTCACCAGCCATCGCGGTGGTCGTAAAGTGATCCTTGTCAGCCCCGCTGAAGCACTGTATCCCAACGCCGCGAATGCCCTGCTGAAAAGCCTCGAGGAACCGCCGCCACTGACCCATTTCATCCTCATCAGCCACCGGCCGCACCGCCTGCCGCGTACCATCATCAGCCGCTGCCGGCAACTGAGCCTGCAACAACCGGATCGCGCCACGGCTTTGGCCTGGCTGAGGGAGCAGGGCGTAGCCGATCCGGAAGTGGCGCTGGCGCAATCCTCCGGCGCGCCGCTGCTGGCACTGGCCGCCAGCGAAGGCGATGAACTGGCAGGGCGCCGCGATTTCCTGTCGCGCATCGCCCCGCCTGATTTTGATCCGCTGGTCATTGCCGAAACCTTCCGCGATCTGCCGCTGGAGCGTTTCATCAACTGGCTGCAGAAATGGACCTATGACATCGCCGAACAGCGCATGCTCGGCACCATCCGCTTTAACCCGGATCTGGCACGTGAACTGACGATTATTGCCAAACGTGTGCAGCCGCTTGAAGCGCTGCGCCTGCACCGCAAACTGGTACGCGAGCAGCGCAATATCCACCATCCGCTGAACGGTCGCCTGTTTATTGAAAGCGTCTTGCTGGCCTACGCCACAGTGGTGAATCCACCGCGCAAGGCCGCCTGATCATGCTGGTCGATTCGCACTGCCACCTCGATTTTCCCGAACTTGCCGCCAACCTGCCTGCGATTCTGGAGAAAATGCGCGAGAACGATGTCGGCGCCGCGCTTTGCATCAGCGTGACGCTGGAGGATTTTCCGAAAGTGCTGGCGCTGGCCGACCAGCATGAAAACCTTTATGCCTCGGTTGGCGTCCATCCCGATTATCCGGATCTGCGCGAACCGACGGTCGCTGAACTGGTCGAACTGGCACAACATCCGAAAGTGGTCGCCATCGGTGAAACCGGGCTGGATTATTACCGACTTACCGGCGACCTCGAATGGCAGCGCGAACGGTTCCGCGTGCACATCCGCGCCGCTCGACAATCGCGAAAGCCGTTGATCATCCATACTCGCTCGGCGTCGGCCGACACCTTGCGCTTGATGCAGGAAGAGGGCGCAGCTGAGGCGGGCGGGGTGATGCACTGTTTTACCGAAAGCTGGGATGTAGCCCAGGGTGCCCTGGCCATGGGCTTCCATATCTCATTCTCCGGCATCGTGACCTTCAAAAATGCCAAGGATCTGAAGGAAGTGGCCCGGCAGGTGCCGCTGGACAGGCTGCTGGTGGAAACCGATTCACCCTATCTGGCACCGGTACCGTACCGCGGCAAAACCAATCAGCCGGGATGGGTCAAACACGTGGCCGAGGAAGTCGCCCGGCTGCAAAACCGCAGTTTTGCCGATGTGGCCGCAGCCACAACTCAAAACTTTTTTAAATTATTCAATATAAACAAATAATTAAATGACATTTCAAAATTGGCTTCTAGGTGTCGCTTTGGCCGGAATCTGCAGCTTCGCCCAGGCCGGCGCTTACGAAGACATGCTCGATGCCATCCGCATTGATGACGAAAGAACCATAGTCCAGTTGCTCCAGCGCGGCATGGATGTGGATACAGTCAGCCCCAAAGGTGAAACCCTGCTGATGCTGGCGGCCCGGGAAGGCAAACCAAGTGTGGTCAAAACCCTGCTGGCCGCCCGTCCCAGGCTGCAGACCCGCAATCCGCTGGGAGAGTCCGCGCTGATGCTCGCCACCATTCTCGGGCATACGGAAATCGCCCGGCTGCTGCTGGATGCCGGCGCGCCGCTCAACCATGACGGGTGGACGCCGCTGATCTACGCTGCGGCCCGGAACCGGACCGACATCGGGCGCTTGCTGATCGCCAAGGGTGCCAACGTCAATGCGGCTGCAGAAAACGGCACCACGGCGCTAATGATGGCGGCGCGTGAAGGTCAGCTGCAGATGTTGTTATTGCTGCTTGAACATGGCGCGGATGCCAAATATGTATCGTCGCATGGCCATTCGGCACTCAGCATGGCCAAGGAACGTGGGCACGGGGATATTGATGCGGTATTGCGCAGGGCCGGAGTTGAGGAATAAGGGCTGGCTGGCCTTGGGGAAACCGGATTTTCCCCTTGGGAATACGCAATACTCAATGCGTATAATGTGTATTATGTCAAATTATAGCAATGGGTTTCAAGGCGGCAATCCGGACCCTATTACCTCGCAACACTATTACCTCCAGCAATCGACCCGACTGAAACGTTCAGCCAAAATGAAAAAACACAGTAAATGCAAAGCCCGAAAATGTAATGAAACAGCACAAATCCGGGGGTTATGCAGAAAACACCACGGGCAACAAAAACAAGCCGATGAACTGCGGCGAGATGGGCAAACACTACTGGAAAAAGGCCGAATCGACGAAGAATATGCTTCCGTCGAATGGATAAGAACGGATTTACAAGAACTGCAACCCTGGTGGAACCGGATTAGTGCCGCGATGAGTCTGCAAAATGAGGACGCAGATCTGGGCGACGAAGCGCCATACGCAAAGGAATGGTGCATGGCGCTGGCCATTGAAATGGTGAAAACAGAAAGAGCATCAAGAACAGGAAAACCCTGTGACCAGGGAAAGGCAGAAATCGTCCGGGATCGGGTATGGCGACGCCTCGCGAGCCTTGAGGAAAGCAGCCACAGACCACCTGCCGGGGGTTGAGCCCCCGTCACCCTCAGCGCTTTAACGCCAAAAGATACGCCCCATCAGGGGCGGTTTTTAATGAGATACCGGATTCGGAAGATACGGCCGGACAATTTTCAGGCTCGGCTCACCCGCCGGCCATACTCTCCGATCACATCGACCATCCTGTCCAGCTCGGCATCAACCTTGGTCTTGGCAGCAGCGTCGTGGGGATAACACAGCAGCGACATGTCATCGAACAGGCCATGCACCCGCGGCTCGCTGGCATAAACCAGTTTGCGTTCGACATTCTGCACAGCGGGGATTTGCATGAACTCACGGCCGTCTTCCCAGTAAATCGACAGGGTGATGATCTGGGTGTTCAGCCGCAACAGGCGCACGATGAATTCAAATCGCACCGTGTGCATGCCCTTGGAGCGCAGTTCGATCAATTTCTGCGGCGGCAATGGTGCGCCTCGCTGTAACGCGGTGATGGTTTCCATATCGCTCACGATCAACCCCTGACCGCCCATGTTTTTTAATATGCCCAAATTATGCGCGTAGAGGCAGGCCCGGGCAAATCTACCATTTTGATAAGTTTGCCCGTTGCGCTGCGACTGAAACAAAACTGAAATGCGTGACTAAGTTCACTTTCCCCGGGGCCCTTGCGACCCCGGAAAAAACCTGCAACAACTGCTTTTACATGCGTTCCAGCACCACAGCCATGCCCTGCCCGCCACCGATGCATAACGACACCAGCGCATATTTGCCGCCGGAACGCTGCAATTGCCGTGCTGCGGTCAGAGCAATACGCGCACCGGAAGCACCGATCGGGTGACCTAGAGCAATGGCACCGCCATTCGGATTGACGCGCTTGTCATCCAGCGCCACGCCGAGACCTTTCAGGCAGGACAGCACCTGGGCTGCAAACGCTTCGTTGATCTCGATGATGTCCATGTCCTTGAGACTGAGGCCTGCGCGCGCCAGTGCTTTCTGCGACGCCGCCACGGGGCCAATACCCATGATGTCCGGACGCACACCCATTGCGGCGCTGGCGATGATGCGGGCCATCGGTTTGGCGCCGGCTTTTTCGCCGGCAGCCAGCGAGCCCACCACCAGCGCAACCGCACCGTCATTGACCCCGGAGGCATTGCCGGCGGTGGTCACGCCGCCTTCGTAAAGCGTTTTCATCTTCGCCAGCGCAGCCATCTCAGTACCCGGACGCGGATGTTCATCTTCCGTTACTGCCGGTACCGGGCCTTTGCGGCTGGGCGGCATTTCAACCGGGGAAATTTCACCGGCGAAAAACCCCTCGCCTTTGGCCAATGCAAATTTCTGCTGTGAGGCGGCAGCGAAGGTATCGGCCTGTTCCCGGGTAATGCCGTATTCACGCGCCAGGTTGTCTGCGGTCTGCGGCATCTGATGGTCACCAAACTGTTTGACCAGCTTCGGATTGGAGAAACGCGGACCGATGGTGGTGTCGGCCATCTTGATGCCGCGATCAAACGCGCTTTCGGCGCGGCTGATGATGATCGGCGAACGGCTCATGCTTTCGACGCCACCGACGATGAATACGTCGCCCTCGCCTGCGGTGATCGAGTGTGCGGCATGTGCCAGGGCACCCAGGCCGCTGGCGCAGTTGCGCTGCAGGACGGTACCCGGGATTTCAATCGGGAAACCGGCCGCGAGGCCGGCATGGCGTGCGACGCAGCGGCTGTCTTCGCCGCTCTGATTGCCGCAGCCGATGACGATGTCCTCGACCTGCTCCACCTTGAATTTGGATTTAGCCATCACGTTTTTCATCACGTCGGCCAGCAGGTCATCAGGGCGGACTTTCGCCAGTGAGCCGCCGTGGCGGCCAAACGGGGTGCGCAGTCCTTCGTACAGATATGCGTTGAGCATGGTTGTTCCTCTCAGGTAATCAGGGTTCGGGGGTCAGCAGGGATACGCCGAGCTGGGCGCGGCGTCGCATCCAGATGTTCGGGCGATAACGCGGGTCGGCATAAATCGAATTCATCGTGGCCAGCACCTGATAGATGCGCTCGACACCGGCCACGTCGCCGAACTTCAGCGGCCCGTTCGGGTAATTCAGGCCCAGCACCACGGCCTTGTCGATGTCACTCGGCTGAGCGGTACGGCTTTGCGCGATCGAGCAGCCGATGTTGACGATCATCGCCACGATGCGCTGCGCGATGAAACCGGGGCTGTCGCGGCACACCGTCACCGGCACACCATCGGAAGCAAGCAAGCCGTGCGCCGCCTCCTTCACCGCAGCATCGGTCAGCGGCGTGCCCATGATGGTGCGGCGCTTGACCATCGGGAACAGTGTGTCGACAGCCACTGTGCGTTTCGGATCGAGGCCCTCTTCCACCGCACAGCTGGTAGCGTCTTTGCCCACTGGCGTGACCAGGATCAGTGCCTTGGCCGAAGGTTTGGCACCCGACTCCATGTTCGCCCCCAGCTTGGTCAACAGCGCCGTCAGCGTCTCATAGCCTTGCAGCTCGGCCTTGCTCACCCACACGCTGTCGGGCTTTGCGGTCGGCGCTGCAGGTTCCGGCGCAACAATGGGCTTCATTTCCGCGTCGTAATCGTAGAAACCTTTTTTGCTTTTGCGGCCGAGCACGCCAGCTTCATAACGCGACTGCATGATCAGGTTCGGTCGATAACGCGGTTCCTGGAAAAACTGGTTGTAGATCAGCGACGACGCCGGCTGCGTCACATCGAGGCCGGTCAGTTCCATCAGTTCGAACGGCCCCATGCGAAAACCGCAGACATCGCGCATTACGCGATCAACGTCGGCAAAGGTGGAGACGCCTTCGTACACCAGGTGCGAAGCTTCCAGCGTGAAGCCGCGGCCGACCTGGTTGACCAGGAAGCCCGGGGCATCGGTCAGCCGCACCGGCTCGCGCGTCATGCGCCTGCCGATGATCATCAGCGCTTCGGACACCCAGTTTTCCGTCAACAGGCCGTCGATGACTTCGACCAGCTTCATCAGCGGTACCGGATTGAAAAAATGCAGGCCGGCGAAACGCTGCGGGGTTTTCAGTTTGGCAGCGATGGTCGTCACCGACATCGACGAGGTATTGGTCGCCAGAATGCAGTTCGGTGTGACCACCCCTTCCAGATCGGCAAACAGCGCACGCTTGGCATCAAGGTTCTCGACAATGGCTTCGACAACCATGTGGCAGTCCTTGAAATCCGCCAGCGATTGCGCGACACGGATGCGCGCAGTGGCGGCATCGGCGTCGGCCTTGCTCATGCTGCCCTTCTCCGTCGCCCGCACCAGCATCCTGGCGACAAAATCACGCGCTTCATCAGCAGCACCGGCACGCGTATCCATCATCAGCACGTGCATGCCGCCGGCGGCGGCCACCTGCACTATGCCGCGCCCCATCGCGCCGGTCCCGATCACGCCGACGCAGAGGTCGGCACGGTTGGCATCAAAAGCCATATTCAACCTTTATAAAAATATTAATAAAAACAAATACTTATGAATTACTTGCCCCTGAACACCGGTTTACGTTTTTCCATGAATGCGGTCTGGCCTTCCTTGTAGTCCTCGCTCTTGTAGCAGACGTCAACCATCTTCTGCAGCCTGTCCATGTCGCGCATCGCCGGATCCTTGCCATATTCGATGAGCGAGGCCTTCACCGACGCCAGCGTCAGCGGTGCGTTATTGGCAATCGTCGTCGCGTAATCAATGGTGTATTTCTCGAGGTCTGCAGCAGGCACTACGCGATTGACCAGGTTCATCTGCAGCGCCTCCTGCGCCGTGAACTGGCGTGCGGTGAAAAAAATCTCCGCGGTGAACTGCGGGCCCACCACGTCAGTCAAGCGCTTGATGCCGACAAAACGGTAGCCGAGGCCGAGTTTGCCGGCCGGCACGCCGAACTTGGCATCTTCCGACGCAATCCGCATGTCGCAGTTCACGGCAATCGCGGTGCCCCCACCGATGCAATAACCACGCACCATGGCAATCGTCGGCTTCGGGCATTCCTGCAGCGCCTTGCTCGCGTTATCAGCGGCGGCGTTGTAGGCCTGCACCGCATCCTCACTGCTGCGTTTTTCCTTGAACTGCGAAATGTCGGCACCGGCAACGAAGGCTTTTTCGCCCGCACCTTTGAGCACGATCACTCGCACCGTCGGGTCAGCGGCAAACTCCGCCAGCACCACCGGCAACTTCAACCACATTTCAAACGAGACCGCATTGTGACGAGCGGGATTGTTGAAGGTGATCCAGCCGATGCCGTCCTTTTTCTCGGCCAGCAGGCGATCAGTCATGGTGAGTTCTGCGGTTGCCGCTTGGTTCATGGTCGTCTCCGTGTGTTCACAATGTGTTAAGCGGATGGGAAACCACCATTTTAACCGATGCGGAGGGGCCGCAAAAACCCGAACGGCAAGTCGTCTGTCCCCTGGGGTTTGTTACCCCCATCTTTCTCGCTGCTTGCCCGAGAGAGGGGGATGGACCATCTCCGTGCGTTCAGCTCACGCGGTGGAACCACAGCACGGACAACATCGCCGCCACCAGCGCGAACAACGCCGCCGCTGCTGCAAAAAAAGCGGTCACTTCGATCTCGCTGCGCTCCAGCACGAGTTTGGCGGTCAGGTCTTTGTAGATCCTGTGCAGGTCGCTGGCGCTGCTCGCGTGGGAATATTGCCCCTCCGTGACGCCGGCAATCGCCTTCAGCGCCGCCTCGTCGAATTGCATGTAGATCGACATGCCATCGAAGTCGACCGTTCCGCCTTCTTTGGTGCCAAAGCCGACGGTGTGAACGCGCACGCCGCGCTCGGCAGCGAGCTTTGCCACCTTCAGCGGATCAGGCCCCATCGTACGCCGGCCGTCAGACATCAGCACGATCACGCCCGACGCGTACGAGCCTGGCGCCACCGGTTTAAAATCCGCCACCGGTTTGGGGTCGAGCTTGCGCGCCACCCCGGGCTCGCTCCGCGACGGGCGCCAGCCGAAATCCTCCGCCTCGATCTCAAAATCCGCCTCCGGCATCAGCACTGACAGCGCCGCCTGCAGGCCACTGCCGATGGCCGTCTGGCGCTGCAACTGGAAACGATCGACCGCGGCGAGGAGATCGTCGCGGTTTTGCGTTGGCGTCTGTGCAATCGCCGCGCTGCCTGCGAACGTCACCAGACCGACCCGTACGCTGGGCGGCAGTTCCTTCACGAAAGCCTTTACCGCGTTCTGCGCCGCGACGATGCGATTCGGCTCGATGTCGGTCGCACGCATGCTGCGCGAGACATCGATCGCCAGCACCACGGTCTGATGCTCGTTGGGCAGTGTCATGACGACGCTGGGCCGCGCCGCTCCCAGCAGCGCACAGGCGATTGCCAATCCGAGCAGCACTGCCGGCAGGTGGCGCCGCAGACTGTGTCCGGGCGCGATGGCGTCACGCACAAGCATCAGGCTCGGGTAACGTAGCGTCACGCGGATGCGCCGGCGCAGGATGTAGAGGTACGTCCCGACCAGGACTGGAAGGATCAGCAGCAGCAACAGCGACTCGGACCACAAGAACCGCATCACACGTCCTCGTACCAATTTACGCCCGGCTTCTATTGAACACGGCTTCTATTGAACCATACCCAGCCGCCGGCAACCGTGCTAACTTGCTCATGCAACATGCCTGGACGAAAAGGACCACGCAATGAAGCGGCAGGCGCTCTATAGCAGTGCAAAGCGGTCGCCCGGCGCCGGGCAGGCCACGACTGGTTTCGCCGACGCGCCCGCCCCGGACGCCAGCCCACGCTTGCAGCAGCTGCGCGTACTCGGAGCGCGTCACGCAGGTGTGCTGCAGTTTCTCGCAGGGGCAGTCTTCGTTGCGCTGCTTGTAGCCGGGGGCTATTTCTGGCTGAAACCCGCGCCAGCCGCCCTGAACCCGATGCAAATCGAAGCCGCGGTCCTGCGCACGCTGCAGACCAGGGCGCTGCCTTCACGCGCCGCCAAGGCCGCCGAGAAGGTGCGCCCTGCCGTGGTGCGGGTACGAGGCTTCAACGATGCCAAGGCAGTGCCAGTTGCCGGGAAGAAACCCCGTGCCGGGCGTTTCGACCCCGGCGCGACCGATGACAAACGCGGCAGGGAGGGCGTCCCCGACGGCATGGTGGAAACTTCTGTCGGCACGGGTGTCGTCATCGTGGACGATGGCACCATCCTCACCAATCTGCACGTGGTCTACGGCGTCAAACGTGTCAGGGTCACCTTTCACGACGGAACCGAATCTGAAGCAAGCCTGGTCAGCGCCCACCCGGAAAACGACCTCGCGGTGATCAAGGCGCATACGATTCCGGACGATCTGCCGTCGGCGACGCTGGGATCCGCCAGCCGCCTGAAGCCCGGTGACGAAATCGTCGCGGTCGGGTTTCCGTTCGGCATGGGCCCGTCGGTTTCCTATGGCGTGGTGTCCGGACTGAACCGGGAGTTCCACTCCGCCAAAGGCCAACGCGTGCTTACCCGGCTCATTCAGTTCGATGCGGCGGCCAATCCGGGCAGTTCGGGCGGCCCGCTGGTGACGATGCAGGGCGACGTGGTTGGCATCGTGACCGCGATCCTGAACCCGACCAGGAGCAGTACATTCATCGGCATCGGATTTGCCGTGACCATTGCGGCGGCAGCGGGGAGCGCCGGGGTGGGGAACCCCGGCGGCATCCATCCTTTTTGAATCAACGGGAGTATTCCTGCAATGAGCAATGAGCAATGAGCAACGACACGAACGGCAACGTCCGCGAACTGATGGAGCAGATCCTCTACGAAATCAAGCGCGTGGTCGTCGGGCAGGACCACTTTCTCGAGCGCGTACTGGTCGCGATGCTCGCGCAAGGCCACCTGCTGGTCGAGGGCGTGCCGGGACTGGCCAAGACGCTCACGGTCAAGACTTTGGCGCGCGTGATCCACGGATCGTTCAAGCGCATCCAGTTCACGCCTGATCTGCTGCCTGCCGATCTCGTCGGGACGCGGATCTACAATCAGAAGACCGGGGACTTCAGCACGTCGCTCGGGCCGGTATTCGCCAATCTGCTGCTGGCCGACGAGATCAACCGCGCCCCCGCGAAAGTCCAGAGCGCGCTGCTCGAGGTCATGCAGGAGCACCAGGTCACGATTGCCGGCGAGACCTACCCGGTGCCCTCTCCGTTCCTGGTGATGGCGACACAAAACCCGATCGAGACGGAAGGCACCTATCCCCTGCCCGAGGCCCAGATCGACCGCTTCATGATGAAGGTGGTGGTCGACTACCCGACCGAAGAAGAGGAATTCGTGATCGTCGAGCGGGTGACCGGGGCCGCTGCCAGCGTTGCCGCCATCGCCAGCACCGAACAACTCGCGGCCCTGCAAGGCGAATGCCGCAAGGTCTACGTCGACCCGGCGTTTATCCAGTACGCGGTGAAGCTGGTATCGGCCACCCGACGCTGCGAAAGCTACGGCCTCGCCGAACTCAGCCGTTACATCACCTTCGGCGCCAGCCCGCGCGCGACCATCTGGCTGGTTGAAGGCGCGCGCGCCCTCGCGTTCCTGCGCGGGCGCAACTACGTACTGCCGGAAGACATGGCCGACCTCGCCCCGGACGTGCTGCGCCACCGGCTTGTGCTTTCCTACGAAGCGATGTCCGGGGGTCGCACCGCGGACGACCTGATCGCACGCGTAATGCAGGCCGTGCCGCTGCCGGACAAGCCACTTGAGAACCGTGTTCGCGCCGGAGCTTGAATTGAAGCTCGTCCACTCGACCGCCCCGCCGGCGCCGACAGCGCAAGCCGCCGAAAACGTGCTGCAGCGGATCGAATGGACAGTGCTGCGCCGGCTCGACGGCGCGCTGCAGGGCGATTACCGCATGCTGCTCCGGGGTTTCGGCATCGATCTCGCGGACCTGCGTGAGTACCAGCACGGCGACGATGCGCGAACCATCGACTGGAATGCCACGGCCCGCCTCGGGCTGACCCATGTGCGGCAGTACAACGAGGACCGCGAGGTGGCGGCCTGGTTCCTGGTGGACCTCAGCGGATCGGTGAATTTCGGCTCCAGCGGGATCACCAAGCGCGCAATGGCTGTGGATTTTGTCGCGGTGATGGCGCGACTGCTCACCCGGCATGGCAACCGCGCCGGCGCGCTGCTCTACACCGACGCAATCGACACGGTGCTGCCCGCTCGCGGAGGACGCCGGCACGTTCTGCATCTCATCGACCGGATCGCAACGACCGCCCCTGCGCAGGGGCACGGCAAGCCCACGCAACTGGGCGCTCTGTTCGCTCGCGCAGCACAGGTCATCAAGCGCCGTTCGCTGGTGTTCGTGGTGTCGGATTTCATCAGCGAACCCGGCTGGGCAGGCGCGCTCGCCTTTCTCGGACAACGCCATGAGGTCATCGCGGTACGACTGCGCGACGCAGTCGAGACGGCCCTGCCCGATCTCGGCATGGTGATCATGGAAGACGCCGAGACCGGCCAGCAACTTTTTGTCGACACCCACGACGCCGGCTTCCGCAGGCGTTTTGCCGCCCTCGCCGCGCAGCGCGAGACCGCACTGCGCGAAGCGCTGGCCAAAGCCGGCGCCGACTGCGTCGAGCTCTCGACCGGCGATGACCTCGCCGACACCCTGATGCGCTTCGCCCGGCTCCGCAAACGGCGCGCCCAGATTGCAGGCGGCGGCGTCCCCGCCGCGCTGGTGAAATGAGCGTCCTCGAGCAGCTGCCGGCCTTCACGGTGCTGTGGCCGCAGATGCTGTGGCTGCTGGCGCTGTTGCCGATTCTGGCAGTGCTCTATGTCCGGCTCGCGGCTCGCAGAAAACGCTCGCTCACGCAGTTGCCGGGCCTGTGGCACTCACCCGCGCCGCAGTCTAAGTCCAAGGGTGCCGCCCTGCAGCGGACCGTGCCGATCGTCCTGCTCCTGCTCGGACTGTTCGCACTCCTCGGCGCGGTGTCGCGTCCGCAGGCGATCCTGACGCTGCCATTGGTACACAAGGACGTGATCCTCGCGCTCGACACCTCGGGCAGCATGCGTGCCACGGACGTCGCGCCGGACCGGCTCACCGCCGCGAAAAACGCCGCGCGGACCTTCATCGAACGTCAGCCGGCGCGCACCCGGGTCGGGATCGTTACGGTGGCCGGCAACGCGACACTCGCTCAGTCCCTCACCGACAACCGCGAAGACCTGCTTCAGGCGATCGAGCGCGTGCAGTTGCAGCGCGGCTCGGCCCTGGGCAGCGGCATTTACGTCGCGCTCGCCACCCTGCTCCCGGACGCAGGCATTAACGTCGAACAACTGGTACAGGGCCTGCCGGATTTCCGCGCACCGTGGCCCCCCGCACCCGATAACCCAGGCAAGGACCGGGAAACGCTGTCCCCCGGGTCTAACCGCTCGACCGCGATCGTGCTGTTTTCTGATGGCGAGAACAACTTCGGTCCCGACCCTCTGGCAGCCGCGAATCTGGCCGCGGAACACGGCGTGCGTGTTTATACCGTGGGAATCGGCAGCACCGAAGGCATCGCGCTCACTGTTGGCGGCTGGTCAATGCGCGTCAGCCTCGACGAAGAAATCCTGCGCAAAATAGCGGAAACCACACTCGGCGAGTACTACGCCGCCGGTTCCGCGCAGGATCTGCGGCGTATCTACGAACAGCTCAGCGCGCGCATGGCCATCGGGCGGGCGCGTACCATCGAGATCACCGCCTTCATCGTGGCTTTCGGCGCGCTGCTGCTGGCGATATCCGCACTCTGCTCGATGCTCTGGTTCAACCGGGTGGCCTGATCAGGCGGCCGTGCAGTTGAACAGCAAGGCCAGTCTGATGTCATTGTATCTACAGCAATCTTTTCAAAAGTAACTTAAGTATTTGTTTTTATTGATATTTTATTAACTTACCCTGGGCGATACAGTCCATCACCGGCAAACCCTTTGCACCCGCGCAATCATCATTCCGAGCCTGCTCCTTCTGCCGCCCCCCCTCCGGTTCGCAGAGCCAGCGCATGGCAAGTCGCAAAAACCATGTTCTGCGGCATCTTTGCAATCGGTGCCAAAGACACCTGGAGCAACGCCGGCGCGACCGTCACCTTTCGCCAGGTCATCATCGGCGCGGCAATCACTTTGCTGGTGCTGATCGCAATACTGGTGTCCCTGGTTGAGCTGGCTGTACATTGATGCGTCCCGGTCACCGTGCATTGGCCGGCGCCCCGGCCCGCCACACATGGTCATGCCAGCGTACGGCAATCAGCAGGGTGAATATGAGCCCGGTCACGCAATAGGCAGCGGCCATCACGCGAAAACCGAAATGCGCGATCAGCGGCCCCGAGGCCAGCAAACCAATCGGCAGGGTATAAATCACCAGCATGCGGATGCCCATCACGCGGCTGCGGAAACGACCGGCGGAACTGCGCAGCAGCATGGCCGACATCGGCACCATGCCCAGGCTTTGTGCGAATCCTGCCAGCAATAACAACGGCAGCCCGCCAGCCAGAGTCTCCATTTGCGCAAAAAACGCGGTCAATGCATACCACCACGCGCAGCCGACGATCATCATTCGCGCCGGCCGGATGGCATGGCCGAACCGTGTCAGCAGCACCGAACCGAGCAAAGCCCCGCCGGCAAAACCGGCCACCATATAACCCAGCCCCGACTGGTCTGTGCCATAGATGTCCCTCGCCACGTACGGCAGCAGACCGTTGACCAATGGAAACGCTGTCAGGTTGACCAGCAGTGCCAGCCAGATCGCCGCGAGCAGCGGCGGCCGGTTCCAGACATAGATGAGACCTTCCTTCAGGTCATGCCAGGCCGAGGGCCGTGTCGCCTCCGGCAAGGGATCGGGCGCCCGCGGCGTGGCAGAGATGCCCAGCGTCAGCAGCAGACTTGCCACATAAAATGTGGCCACCACCGCGTAAGCTGGTCCCATGCCCATTGCGGCAACCAGTCCCGCTCCGCTCAGCGCCCCCATGACACGGGCCGAATCCTGGGTGGTGCGTGAAATACTCGCAGCGCCGACGAACTGGCTGACCGGCAGTGTTTCGCCGATCAGCGCATGACGCAGCACCAGATCCGACGGCCGCACCACACCCATCAGCGCGGTGATGATGAAGACGTGCAGCGGGCGCAGTGTATCGGTGAGTGCCAGTGCCATCAGCACCGTCGCCAGCATGGCGTAGGTCGCGCGCATCGCGCACAACACCCGTTTGTTGCCGAGGCGATGCCCGGCGACGCCGAACATCGGCGACAGCAAGGTGCCCACGTACTGCAGGGATGCAAACAGCGTCAGCAGCAGAACCGACCCGGTCTCGACCAGCACGTACCAGCCGAGGATCAGCGTTTCCATCTCGAACGCCCAAGAGGCGGTGAGGTCGGATGGCCACTGATAACGAAAACTGCGGACCTGAAACGGCGCGAGCGCAGAGCTGCGCGGGAAATTGCTCAAGATGCGTTCAAGCGCATTATTCCACGGGCATGCCGTTACGCAGCAGGTCGCGCGCAATGACCCAGCGATGTACTTCGCTCGGACCTTCGAAGATGCGCAGCACGCGCACAGCGCGGGCAATGTATTCCAGCGGCATGTCTTTCGACACCCCCATGCCGCCCAGCAACTGGATCGCGCGGTCGGACACCCGCGCGATCATTTCACTGCCCTGCAGCTTGACCATTGAGGCCTCGCGCCGCCAGTCGGTGCCGCCCTGATCCATTTTCCACGCCAGCCGCCAGGTGATCCAGCGCACCATTTCCATTTCCTGCCAGCTGTCGGCCAGCCACCACTGCACCTGCTGGCGATCAGCGAGCAAGGCACCAAAGGTTTTGCGCTGATTGGCCTGGGTCAGCATCAGATCCATGCAGCGCCGCGCGTAACCCAGCGCGCGACAGGCGATTTCCATACGGCGCACGCCAAGCCTGTTCTGCATCGGCCCAAAGCCGTTGCCGACTTCGCCCAGCACCTGATCATCGGAGAGTTCAACGTTGTCGAGAAACACCGCGTACGGCGCGTGTTCGCCCATGGTGTTGAATACCGACGGGATCGACAGGCCTTGGGTGCCCTTGTCGACCAGAAACGCAGTCATGCCGCCGCGCGAACCTTTGGCCGGATCGGTGACGGCCATCACGATCATGAAATCAGCATGGCGGGCATGGCTGATCCAGATTTTCTGGCCGTTGAGCACCCATTTGCCGTTTTTGTATTCGGCGCGGGTTTTCATGCCGGCGGGATCCGAGCCCGCACCCGGCTCTGAAATCGCGATGGCACTTTTTTTGTCGCCGCTGGCATATGGCAACAGATATTTGTTGATCTGATCACCCTTGCAGGTCTCACGCAGCATCCACAGGTTCGGGCTGTCCGGGGGCAATACAAACGGCACGATGCTGGTTTTTAATTCTTCTATCACCACGGCCTTGGCCAGCATGCCGAGGTTCTGTCCACCGTACTCCTCGGGCACATCGATGCCGTATAGGCCGATGGCCTTGGCTTTGCGGTTCAGTTCCTTTTCGACCTCGGGATCGATCAGCGGCGCATCGGTCAGGCCGCGCTCGGCTTCGCGCTTGATCACATCGCGCTCCAGCGGCAGCAGTTCCTCGCGCACGAAGCGCGCAACGGTGTCGCGCAACATGCGCAGTTCTTCGGGCAGCGTGAAATCCATGGTTATTCCTCTTCCTTAATCCAGCAGCATCAACCAGTCGACGGCAGTGACGCCCTGCGCTCCGGCCAGCACCGGGTTCAGATCCAGTTCTGCCAGTCGCGGTCCTGCGGCAGCACCGAAACATGACACCGCACTGATCATCTGGGCCAAAGCAATTTTGTTGACTGGCGGTTTGCCGCGCACACCGTCGAGCAGCACTTTGCATTTCAGTTCATCGAGCATGCGCAGCGCTTCGGCTTCGATCACCGGTGCGGCGCGGAACACCACATCCCTGAATACCTCGATCAGCACCCCGCCCAACCCGACCATCACCACCGGGCCGAAAGTCGGATCGCGTTTAAGACCGATCACCAGTTCGACGTCCCCTTTGGCCATCGCCTGCACCAGCACACCGGCGATGCGGGCATCGGCTTTGTATTGCTTGGCATTGCTGATCAGCGTGGCATAAGCAGCGCGCACCGCAACGTCATCGCCGAGATTCAGTGCGACACCTTTGGCTTCGGTCTTGTGCAGGATGTCCGGCGATTCAATCTTCAGCACCACCGGATAACCCAGCGCTTTGGCAGCGGCAATCGCTTCATCGGCAGTTTTCGCCAGACGCGCAGCCGCTGTCGGCACATTGAAGGATTGCAGCAGCGCCTGCCCTTCGATACTGCCCACCGCTCCGGCCGTTGCCGGCAGCGCGGGTTCGGGCAATTGCAAGGCTTTGCGTGCCGGCTCGTCGCTCAACCAGTTACGTCGCGCTTCGGCATAACGCATCAGAGCGGCCAGGGCATCCACTGCGGCCTCAGCGCCGCGCAAATAGGGTATGCCCGCCGCACGCATCAGCGGCACCGCAACGTCGGGCATGCCCATCCAGCAAACGATAAACGGTTTGTCAGTCTGCGCCTTGGCTTCGACAAAAGTCTGCACCGTGACCTCGGCGTATTTGTCGGTGAACGACAGCCAGACAATCGCCGCATCGACTTTGGCATCGGACAGCAGGATTTTCAGACTGTCGCGCATCAGCGCCGGATTGACCAGGCCTTGTGCGGTGATGTCCACCGGATTGCTGATGGAACCGAAGGCCGGCACGACCTTGCGCAAGGCTTCGGTGGTTTCAGCGCTGAGCACGGCAACGTCCAGCCCGACTTCTTCCGCGCGATCCGCCATCAGCGCACCAGCGCCACCGGAGCGGGTAATGAAACCGATACCCTTCCCGGCCGGCAATGCGCACTGTGAAAATATATCAACAAAATCAAGGAGTTGCTCATCGCTGCGGGCGCGGATGATGCCGCGCTGGCGGATCACGCCATCGAACACCGCATCCTCTCCAGCCAGAGAACCGGTATGTGAGGCGATGGCGCGTGCGCCGGCCTTGGTCCGGCCCACCTTGGTCAGCACCAGCGGTTTCGCGCGCCGCAATGCGTCTTCGGCCACTTCGAGCAGGCCGGGACCGTTTTTCAGCCCTTCGATATACCCAGCCCCGACCTTGATGCGGTCTTCGGCGATGATCGCGCGCATGATGTCGACGAACTGCACATCGACTTCATTGCCGGTGTTGACGAAATAACCGAAATTGAGTCCGCGCTTGCGCGCCGTGCCTGCGGTCGCGGTGCCCAGCGCGCCAGACTGGGTGACAAACGCTGCAGGACCGTCGGGCGTTGGCCCCAGTGAAAACTGGCTGAAGGTGGCCATCACGTTTTCAGCAACGTTGACCAGACCCAGGCAATTCGGGCCGAGGATGCGCACCCCGCTCTCCTTGATCGCCTTTTTTAATTCGGCTTCGAGACGGATGCCGTCGCCGCCGACTTCGCTGAATCCGGAGCTGAATACGACGGCTGCCTTGGCGCCCTTTTTGCCGAGTTCGCGCAAAGTGTCGGGAACATGTTTCGCCGGCACCGCAACAACAGCGAGGTCAAGCGTGCCGGGAATCGAGGCGATATCCGGATAACACGGCAGATCAAGCAGCATCGGGTATTTCGGATTGACCGGCAGGATGCGGCCGGCATACTTTTTATCGACCAGCGCTTTCAGCGTGCGGCCGTTGATTTTGTTGAAGTCGGACGAGGCGCCGATGACGGCGATGGATAGCGGATGCAGCAGGGCCTGGATGGCGTCGTTCATTTATTGGACTCGATACAAAGCAGAAGGGTCGCCGCAAGATAACGGCTGCCGATTGCCGGGTCAAACCGAACTCACGCTAGATTCAGATCCTTAGCTATAAACCGAAGGCCGAGGGCGCATTCGGGACTAGTCATGCCCGTAGCGCCAGAAGTCTGGTTAACGCAATCACCAACAGGCTGCTAATAAAATCCCGAGGCCCGTTCACGATGGCAGATGCAAAGAAATCCAAGCGTTATATTCACAAGGAAGTCGTGTGGTATCAAGGTTCTGGGATGAAGGTATTATTTCTCAGCCTCGCAAACATATCCTGATGGTGTCCCCATCACTGTAGTTCGTTCCATGTGCCTACTCTGTGTTTCGTCGAAATCACCCAGCGCAATGTGCATCGTACAGCGGTTGTCCCACACGAGTAGATCGTTCCGGCGCCATTGGTGGCGATAGAGAAATTCGTAGCGGGTTGCGTGCCTGCAAAGGTATTCGAGGATTGGCTCGCTTTCCTCGTGCGTCATGCCTACTATTTTCTTTACCTTATCGCCGACGTAGAGCGCTTTTCGGC
>JBBQAO010000051.1:0-25259 GCA_038316355.1 Burkholderiales bacterium | reverse complement strand
GGTGGACATCACCCTGATCGACCGGGAGAACCATCACCTCTTTCAGCCGCTGCTCTACCAGGTGGCGACGGCCGGACTGTCGCCGGCCGACATCGCCTGGCCCATTCGAGGTCTGGTCCGGCACCAGCGCAACACACGCGTGCTGCTGGGCGCGGTCACCGGCGTTGATCGTGTGCGCAAACGCGTCATCATGGGGAGCCGCAACATTGCCTATGACGTTCTGGTGCTCGCGACCGGGGCGACCCATGGCTATTTCGGCAACGATAGCTGGGCCACCCATGCGCCCGGCCTGAAGGCGATCGACGATGCCACGGAGATCCGCCGCCGTCTGCTGCTCGCCTTCGAGCGCGCGGAGATGGAATCCGATGCGCGCGAGCGCGAACGGCTCCTCACCATCGTCATCGTCGGCGGCGGGCCGACCGGGGTCGAGATGGCCGGCGCCGTCGTCGAATTGGCGCGCAAGGCGCTCGCGGCCGACTTCCGCGCCATCGATCCGCAGCAGACCCGCGTGCTGCTGGTCGAGGCCGGACCGCGGTTGCTGCCAAGCTTTCCGGAACCGCTGTCGTGCCATGCCGAGCAGGCGCTTCGGCGCCTCGGCGTGGATGTCCGCCTGAAACAGGCAGTCACGCGCTGCGCTGCGATCGGGGTCACGCTGGGCGACGAGAATGTGTGCGCGGGCACGGTGATCTGGGCGGCCGGGGTCGCCGCCTCACCGGCTGCCGATTGGCTCGCCGTGGCGGGCGATCGCTGTGGCCGTGTGTTGGTCGGACCGGATTTGCAGCCGCCCGGCATGGATGATGTTTTCGTTATCGGTGACACGGCGCTCGCCCATGACGTTGCCGGCAAGCCACTCCCCGGCATTGCCCCGGTCGCCAAGCAGCAGGGCGCCTACGTGGCCGAAGTGATCCAGGCGCGCCTCACCGGCAAGGCCGAACCGCCACCCTTCCGCTATCGGGACCGAGGCCTGCTCGCCACGATCGGCCGCAAGACCGCCGTCATCGCGTTCGGACGCGTGCGGTTCAAGGGATGGTTTGCGTGGTGGATCTGGGGCATCGCCCACATCTACTTCCTGATCAGCCTGCGCAACCGGCTGATCGTCATGACGCAGTGGCTCTGGTCCTATGTCAGCTTCGAACGCGGTGCCCGGCTCATCACCGGCCTGCGCACCAGCCTCGAACCCGAACGGCTGGATAGAGTCTCCAAGTCGGTCCAGCGCGTGGATCAGGATTTATCGGAAACTCCTCACCACAACCGCATGGACAGGAAAGCAGGAGCCAACGAGGTCGACCTCTTTCGATAAGTACCGCATCGCCCGGCCTCGGTTCGTCAATTTTTTTTCGCCCCACGAAGATCATAAGGCCTGAGTGGTCCACTCAGCTCTCGCGATTCCTAGCCTTGAAAAGTGTCAGATATACGTTCATAATTCTGTCACTCAGGAGATATTGCCGTGCAGACCCTCGCCAAACAAGTCTTGGAGCACGTCGCCGGATTGCCGGAGGGCACACCTTTGGTCGCCAAAGAACTATTGCACTTGGGCAGCCGCGCGGCCGTGGATCAAGTGCTGTCTCGCCTAGTGGGACGCGGCACCCTGCTGCGAGCTGGCCGCGGCATCTATGTCCTGCCCGTCGAGAGCCGCTTTGGCACCCGTGCGCCTTCGGTCGTCAAGATGGTAGAGGGACTGGCGAACCAGCGTGGGGAAACTATCGTATCTCACGGTGCCGCCGCCGCTAACACGTTAGGCCTGACCACGCAGGTGCCTATGCGGGCGGTCTATCTCACTTCCGGCCGCAGTCGCCGCTTGAAACTGGGCGCGCAGACGGTCGAGTTCCGACACGCGCCGATCTGGCAACTGATCTTCCCTGGGCGGCCCGCCGGCGACGTGGTGCGGGCACTGGCGTGGCTGGGCCCGGAAAAAGCCGGTGAAGCGATTCGGAAGCTGCGATCCAAACTGCCGCCGTCCGAGTTGGAAGAAGTCGCATCGGCGCGTGCGCGCCTGCCGACGTGGATGGCCCAAGAGGTCAGCGCGTTGGTGACCCATGGCTGAGTTCTTCCAACTCTCCACCACAGAACGTTTGGATGCGCTCAACGCGGCAGCCGACACATCCGGCCTTCTGCCCCATCTGCTGGAAAAAGACATCTGGGTGGTCTGGTCATTGCAGCACCTCTTTGCCGGCCCCTACGCTGAGCATCTCGTATTCAAGGGCGGCACGTCCTTATCTAAGGCCTACGGCCTCATCCGCCGCTTCTCCGAAGATATCGACCTGACCTACGATATCCGCGCCATAGCCGGCGATCTGGTCGGCGATGCGGATACGCCACTACCGGCTAGTAAAAGTCAGGAAAAAAAGTGGACCAGGGAGATTCGTGCGCGCCTATCGGACTGGGTAGACACGAAGGTTATACCCCGGCTCACGAAAGATCTTGTGCACCAACAATAATCATCACACACACTGGAGGAGTTCGCATGAGATGTTTAAACAGCGGTTTGAAAAGCGTCGTTGTTGCGACCATCGCCTGCCTGGCCGCCGTTCCGGCGTGGAGCCAGAGCGGCCCCTATCCGGCCAAACTGGTGCGCATCATCAATCCGCTGGCGGCCGGCGGCAATGTCGACATCGTGGCGCGTGGTGTTGCGGAGCAGTTGAGCAAGTCACTGGGACAGCAGGTGCTGGTGGAAAACCGCCCCGGCGCCAGCGCCCTGGTCGGCACCCGTTATGTCAAGGGTCAGCCCGCCGATGGTTATACGCTGCTGGCCATCGCCAACACCTTTGCACGGGTGCCGGCGATCATCAGCGATGCCGGCTACGATCCGCTGAAGGATTTCACCGGCGTCTCGCAGACCTGCGACATCCCGATGGTGCTGGTGGTCAATCCCGCGCTGCCGGTCAGGAATATCAGGGAATTCATCGCGCTGGCCAAAAAACGCCCCGGCGAACTGACCTATGGCTCTGCCGGCAACGGCGGCACCGGTCATGTCGCGGCAGAGATGCTCAGCCAGCAGGCCGGCATCAAGCTGATGCACATTCCGTACAAGGGCAACGCACCTGCCACCACCGACCTCGTCGGCGGCCAGATCATGCTGATGTTCGACCAGGTCAGCACCTCCGTTGGTTACATCCAGGCCGGACGGTTGCGCGGGCTGGCCGTGACCAGCAAGAAACGCTCAGCGCTGTTCCCCGACATGCCCACCATTGATGAAGCCGGCGTCAAGGGTTTTGAAGACACCACTTTTAACGGAATCGTCGCGCCTGCGGGCACCCCGCGTGATGTACTGGAAAAAATCCGCGGCGAAGTGGTCAAAGCCGTGTCCGTTCCTGCGTTGCGGGGGCGCTTCGACAAACTGGGCATTCCGCTGGTCGCCAGCAATTCGCTGGACGAATACAACGCATTCCTGCGCCGGCATGTCGAGGATTTTGCGACACTGGCCAAAACTGCCGGCATCAAAGCCAACTGATTCATTAACCACTCAAACTGGAAGCCATCATGCCCATCAGTCATCTTGAACATTTTCTGATCCAGACTGCGGATCTCAAGGCTACACGCGACTGGTATGTTGAGGTATTGGGTTTTCGCGAAGGCCCGCATCCGGATTTCAAATTCCCGGTGGTGTGGCTGTATCTCGGTGACAAGGATGTGGTGCATCTGACCGAAGGCGGCAAAAACGTCAGTGCCAACCGCAAGGCCTACCTCGGCCAGCAATCTGAGGCCACACAAGGCAGCGGCGTGATCGACCACATGGCCTTCCGCAGCACGGGACTGCGCGAGATGATGGAACACCTGCGCAGCCGAAAAGTGGAATTTCATCAGCGCATGGTCAGCGACCAGGGTCTGTTCCAGCTGTTCCTGTTCGATCCCAATGGCGTCAAAGTCGAACTGAATTTCTCCAATCTCGAAGCACAGGGCATTGCGCCGGAGCTGATGGCCTCGGCACTGCCGGCATGATCAAGCCGCAATGGCAGGCGCGGCAATACCATTACCTGTCCGCCGACAGCCACGTCCACCCCTTCCTCGTCGACCTGTGGGAGGAAGTCCGGCAGGCCACTGACGGTCGTTTTAACGCGACCGTCACCGCGGGCAATGCCGGCTTGCCCGGCTCACACCTCGCCATCGTCGACCTGCTGATCGCCGGCGAAATCGAGTTCTACGTATTGATGGGCGGCATCCTCGGCCCGCTGGTGCCGGCGATGGAAATCCAGGGACTGCCTTTCGCCTTCAGCGACCATGCCCGGGTACATTCAACGCTGGACGGCCCGCTGGGTGATTACCTGCGCCGGGAACTCGCCGCCAAAGGCATCCACGCCCTGCCCTACGGCTTGCTCGAAAACGGTTTCCGCCACATTTCAACGACGGATAAACTCATCACCAAAGCCGAAGACCTCGAAGGCCTGCGCATCCGCATTCCCGAAGGCCGGATGTTTGCCGACGCCTTTGCCAGCCTCGGCGCAGTACCGGTCGAAGTCAATGTACTGAAACTGTACGCGGCACTGCAGAACCACGAAATCGACGCCCAGGAAAACCCGCTGTCGATCACCGAAGCGCTGCGCCTGCATGAAGTCACGCGGCACATCGCTCTGACCAGCCACATGTGGTCCGGCTTCAATCTGATCGCCAGTCAGCGTTTCTGGGACACGCTGCCCGCTGACATCCAACAGATCATTGAACGCGCGGCACGCAAGCATGTGGCACGGCAGCGCGCGCACACTGATGCCCTGAACCACGCACTGGAATCGAAAATCGCCGGCTGGGGCATGATCACCAGCACGGTCGACCGCAACGCGTTCAGGGAGCGCCTGCATGCAGCCGGTTTCTACCGGCGCTGGCGCGAGAGCACTGGAGCCACAGCCTGGCAGTTGCTCGAAGACAGCATTGGAAAAATATCTTAAGTTATTGTTTTTATTGGTATTTAATTAAAAAGCCCGGGAACAGCCGGGCTTTTTTTATGACTGACACCTGCTGTTGCGTGGTTACTTCTTGGCTGTGGTCACGCCTTTTGCCGGGGTTTTTGATTTTTTGTAACGATCCACCGCACGGTCCTGCGCCTTGCCCAGCGCATCAGCGTCTTTTTTAGCAGTCTCCGCTGCCTTCATCTTGGCTTCTTCCGCCTTCGCCGGATCCACCGGCGGCGGCGGCGGCAACTTCGCCGATGCCATCCCCACCGCGCCGCACACCAGCAATGCTGGAATTATTTTCCATATTTTAGGCGCGTTCATTTCCACCCCTCCTTTAATGCCGATGCAGCGGCGGGCTTGGCCGCCCCGCCGCCGCTTTTGTTGTCGGCTATCGTGTCCTGATACCAGTACTCATGATGCTCTTTGGCCCAGGCCTCGTCGACATAACCCGTGCGCATTGCACCGTAAGCGCCATCGACGCCGACCGTGCCGAGGTAGATATGACTCATTCCCATGATCAGGAACAGCACGGCCGCGACGGCATGAATCACGTTGGCCTGTTGCATTAATTCCCGGCCCTGATCGAAATTCGGGAAATTCAGGATGAAACCGGTAATGCTGACCACGATGCCCATCAGCGTCACGCCCAGCCAGAACCACACCTTTTCGCCGGCATTGAAACGATCCGAAGGCACGTGCTCGTCTGACATCAGGCCGCCGAACTTGGTCAGCCACTTCAGGTCATGGGCCTTCGGAAAATTGTCCTTCACGAAGGTCACGAACATCAGCACCACGCAGAACGCGAATAACGGTCCGACGAAGTTATGGATGTATTTGGACAGGGTCGCCAGCCACGCAAACAGCGTGTAGCCGATCACCGGCAACAGGATGAACTTGCCGAACATGATGATGATTCCGGTCACAGCGAGCAGGATGAAACTGATCGCCGCGCCCCAGTGCACCATCCGGTCCCAGGCATTGAATCGCAACAACTGGCGTCCAGTGGGCTTTTCATGCAGCTTGATCGGCCCTTTCCAGGCATAAAACGCGCCGATGATGGCCATGATCATGACCAGCAGCCAGCCACCGTAAACGGTCACCAGGCCATTGCGCACTTGTCGCCAGGTCTCGCCTCCGCTTTGCACCAGCACGCTGGACTCGATACCGCGTACCTGCGTGGTCTGATAGGGATTGTCACCGCCACGCACGTCGCGCCAGACCGGCGCGTTGTTGCCGGGCTGGCTCTGCTGGCGCGCCGCCTGCTCCTGGGAATTGGTCTCCGCGGCCATTGCAGACGCCGGCAGCCACCCGCAGGCGAGCACCGTCAGCACCACCATCAGCCACTGCCTCAATCGGACATGCATCACTGCTCCTCCTGCTTAGTTGGTGCTGACGCGTGAATACTCGTTCTGGTTGCCGCTGCGGGCCTTGATGGCTTTTTCCCAGGCCACCTTGTCGCCCTTGAACTGGTCGTTGTCCCAAGGCTGTTTATCGGGTTTCCCCTGATACTGGCCCTGCTTGTAGACGGTCACCTGTGACTGCTCGCCGCAACCGGCCACCAGCACCAGGCTGCCCGCCAGACCTGCAATCAGGATCCGCTTCATGATTTAGCTCCGGTCGGCGGCGTCGGCGCTTTTTCCGGTTTGCCGTAGGCGGTGCCCCAGCCCCAGACCTCCGAGCCCTTGCCGCGCTTCAGCACGCGGTTGCGATAGATGTCGGCAATCACGTCGGAGTCACCACCGAGCAGCGCCTTGGTCGAGCACATCTCGGCGCAGGCCGGGAGTTTGCCTTCCGCCAGGCGGTTGCGGCCGTATTTCTTGAACTCGGCCGCCGAGTTGTCATCCTCCGGTCCGCCGGCGCAGAAGGTGCACTTGTCCATCTTGCCGCGAAGCCCGAAAGCGCCGTCCTGCGGGAACTGCGGCGCGCCAAACGGGCAGGCGTAGAAGCAGTAACCGCAACCGATGCACAAATCCTTGTCGTGCAGGACCACGCCTTCGGCAGTTTTGTAGAAGCAATCCACCGGGCACACCGCCATGCACGGCGCATCCGAACAGTGCATGCAGGCGACCGAGATTGATTTCTCGCCGGGCAAACCGTCGTTGAGGGTCACCACCCGCCGGCGGTTCACGCCCCAGGGCACTTCGTGCTCCTGCTTGCAGGCGGTTACACAACCGTTGCACTCGATGCAGCGTTCGGCGTCACACAGGAATTTCATTCTGGCCATATTGTTCTCCTCGCGGGTATCGGGTGGTTATGCCTTGGACACCTGGCACAGCGTGGTCTTGCTTTCCTGCATCATGGTCACGATATCGTAACCATAAGTAGTCGCTGTGTTGACTGCTTCGCCGCGCACTATCGGAGCAGCCCCTTCCGGGTAATACTTTTTCATGTCCTCGCCCTGCCACCAGCCGGCAAAATGGAACGGCAGGAACACGGTGCCGGACCCAACGCGTTCGGTGACCAGCGTCTTGACCTTGATCCTTGCTTTGGTCGGCGATTCCACCCATACATACTCGTTGTTGCGCACACCGCGGTCGTTCGCGTCCTTGGGATTGATCTCGACAAACATCTCCTGCTGCAATTCCGCCAGCCAGGGATTCGACCGGGTTTCGTCGCCGCCGCCCTCGTACTCCACCAGGCGCCCGCTGGTCATGATCAGCGGATACATCTTGCCGGCATCCTTGTTGGCATCCTGCACAGTCTTGAACAATACCGGCACGCGCCAGCGGTTTTTCTGGTCGGCATGCGTCGGATATTTGTCGATCAGGTCGGCGCGCGGGCTGTACAGCGGTTCACGATGCAGCGGCACCGGATCCGGGAAATTCCACACCACCGCACGGGCCTTGGCGTTGCCGAAGGGATGGCAGCCATGCTTCATGCACACCCGCTGGATGCCACCGGACAGATCCGTCTTCCAGTTTTTACCTTCGGCAAGTTTCTTCTCGTCTTCGGTCAGATCATCCCACCAGCCGAGCTTCTTCAGCAGCACATGGTCGAATTCGGGATAACCCGTCGTGAGCTCAGCACCCAGCGAATGCGAACCGTCTTCGGCAAGCAGGTTGACGCCGTCCTTCTCGACGCCGAAGTTGGCACGGAAGTTACCACCGCCATCCATCACATGTCGATCGGTCTGGTACAGATTCGGCGAACCCGGATGCTTGATCGCCGCAGTACCGAAACACGGCCACGGCAGGCCGAAATAATCACCGTCGAGCACATATCCGGTCTTGGCATCCTTGCCGCCCTTGGCGCGCAGCGTCTTGATGTCGAAGACATGCATGTTGCGCATGTGCGCCTGCAGGCGCTCCGGAGACTGGCCGGTATAACCGATGGTCCATACGCCGCGATTGATTTCGCGCAGCGTGTCTTCCATGTCCGGCTCGTCCATATTGCCTTTGCCCTTGGAGAGTTTGATCTTCGCGGTGAACTCCTTGGCAAAGCCAAATTTCTGCGCCAGTTGGTACATGATCATGTGATCGGTGCGCGACTCGAACATCGGCTCGATCACCTTTTCCCGCCACTGGAGCGAGCGGTTCGACGCCGTGGCAGAACCGGCGCACTCCAGCTGCGTGGCGGCCGGCAGCAGGTAGACGCCGTCCTTGCGCACCATCGCCGCCATTGCCGCGGTCGCCGACGGATAGGGATCGATGACCACCATCAGCTCGAGCTTTTTCATCGCCTCGACCATTTCCTTGCCGCGGGTCTGGCTGTTCGGCGCGTGGCCCCAGAACACCACCGCTTTCAGGTTGCTGTCCTGGTCGATCAGTTCGTTTTTCTCGACAACCGCATCCGCCCAGCGCGACACGGTCAGGCCCGGCTTGGTCATCATTCCCGGGTTGGCGAACTGTTTCTTGATCCACTCGAAATCAACACCCCAGACATTGGCAAAGTGTTTCCACGAGCCTTCGGCGATGCCGTAATAGCCTGGCAGCGAATCGGGATTCGGACCGACGTCGGTGGCGCCTTGCACGTTGTCATGGCCGCGATAGATGTTGGTGCCGCCGCCCGAGACGCCGACATTGCCCAGCGCCAGTTGCAGGATGCACGACGCACGCACGATGGCATTGCCGTTGGTGTGCTGGGTCTGGCCCATCGCCCAGACAATGGTGCTGGGTTTGTTCTTGGCCATTTGTTGGGCAACGTCGAGAACTTCCGCCTCTTTCATGCCGGTGACTTCCTCGACCTTGTCCGGCGTCCACTTCGCAGCCTCTTCCTTGACCTTGTCCATGCCATAGACACGGGCCTTGATGTAATCCTTGTCTTCCCAGCCGTTCTTGAAAATGTGGTGCAGCATGCCCATGATGAACGCGACATCGGCGCCGGAACGGATGCGGTAATAAGTATCGGCCTTGGCCGCGGTCCGGGTGAAGCGCGGATCGACGACGATGACCTTGGCGCCGTTTTCCTTGGCATGCAGCGTGTGCAGCATCGACACTGGATGCGCCTCCGCGGCATTGCTGCCGAAGAACAGAATGCACTTCGAATTCTGCTCATCGTTGTAGGAATTGGTCATCGCACCATAACCCCAGGTGTTCGCCACACCGGCGACCGTGGTGGAGTGGCAGATGCGTGCCTGGTGATCCATGTTGTTGGTGCCAAAAAACGACACGAACTTGCGCAGCAGATAGGCCTGCTCGTTGTTGTGCTTCGACGAACCGATCCAGAAGGTCGCGTCCGGGCCGGATTCCTTCTTGATCTTCATCAGCTTGTCGCTGACTTCGGTCAGGGCCTGATCCCAGGAAATCTTTTCCCATTTGCCGCCGTTGAGCTTCATCGGCGTGCGCAGGCGGTGCGAAATCTCGTGCATGCCGTGTTCGCGAATAGAAGCCCCTTTTGCACAATGCGCGCCTAAGTTGATCGGCGAATCAAACACCGGCTCCTGGCGGATCCACACGCCGTTCTGCACCACGGCATCTATCGCACAGCCCACCGAGCAGTGCGTGCAGATCGTGCGCTTGACTTCGATATTGCCGCCGGCGGGTTTGTCCGCCGCCTCGGCCTTGCGCATCATCGAAAACGGCAGTTGCGACAGCGCTGCTGCGCCGCCGGCGGCGAGCCCGCTGCGCTGCAGGAAAGTCCGGCGATCGATGGTCCTGCCGAGAAACGCGGACGCGCCGCGCGCCAGCCGGTTCGGGGAAGCCGCTGCCTGTGTGGATTTACGGGTCAGTATCATGGCAGTCCCTCCTCAAACCTTGGTGGTTTCGTAATAACGGCGCACATGCGCCGTTTCCTGGTAACCCTTGCCTCCGGCTTTAGCCTGGGCCATTTCCGGTTTCGCACTGCCGTCCAGTTTGACCGCAACCACGGCCACTGCGGCAACGCCGCCGACACCCGCGGCAGCAAGGAATTTTCTGCGACTCATTTTGGCGTTCATGGACATGGCCTCCTTCAGGTGAGCTCGAAATACTCGGATTCGTTGGTAAAAAATGCCTGGGCGAACTTTGCAACCGGGCGGTAAAACGCAGTCTGCCCGGAGTCGTTGATGGCCGTGCAGACCTTGCCGCACCAGGGCACCAGGTAGCTGCGGAAAAAAACCTGCTGAGCGGCAAAGGCTTCGTCAGAAGCCGCCTCATCAACCATCAGGCCGCGCATCACATCGCACAGTGCCGACAGGTGATCCTCGTATTCGCTGCTGTCTGCGGCCCGTACATAGCCGATCTGCGCCAGATCATCGCGCAGTTCGGCCAGCAACTGCCCGCGCAGACGCCCGGCCATGTAACTCGAGGCATACAGTGAAACCGGGGGCTTGCCGGTGCTGACAAACACTTCGTCGAATTCAGCGCGCACGGCTGTCGCGTCGGCGTCGCCCGCCGCATTGCAAAGGTCGTGCCACGCCACGGTCAGTGAAGACGCGTCATTGCCGACGGCATCGCGCGAGTCGGCGATCTGCTGCAAAAATGTGGGGGATGGGGCTGAAAAAAACAGACGGCTGAGGACGCCGTATAAAGCGGCGCGTGCCCCGTGTTCCTCAGTCACGGCAGATACCGGTGTCACATGCGAGGAATGATTTTGTGCTGTCGCTATCATTTTCTGCCGTCGCAGCCCATATGTGAATGCTTTCCTATCTTATGTGACTTTTTGCCAAAACTCCATCCAGTGCGCACAAAAAAAGGCTATTGCCCAGTACGGCAATCAGATGTCTTTTATGTTGCCGTGCGATGAAGTCTGCAACAGATCAATCACGCGGCAATCCGCGCACATCTTGATGCGGTCCAGCGCACCCGCTTCGGCAAACATTGAATGTTTGCCCAGCTTGCTCAACATGCCATCGATCATCTGCTTGGTTCCAAAAGGTTTTCCGCACTTGATGCAGCCAAAAGCCTGCGCCTCATTAATGGTGCGCGCGGTTTTGGCTTGCGCTGTAAGCAACAGACGCGGGCGCAGATCAAGGGCTTGCTCAGGGCATGTGCGTACGCACAATCCGCATTGCACGCAGTTCTGCTCGATAAAGCGCAGCGCCGGTGTTTCCTTGGAATCAAGCAATGCCCCTTCCGGACAGGCGCCGACACAGGCCATGCACAAGGTGCATTTGGCGGCATTGACGCCAATCTCGCCGAAAGGCGCACCGCTGTGCAGCGCGATCACATCCACCGGCTTGGGTGCATGGCTGCGCAAATGGTCAAACACAAAATCCAGCGTGCTGCGTTTTTCGTTGCTCAGGTTAAACCCTGCAGCCGGCAACGAAGACGGCGCAACCAGCGTCCACAACGCCTGCTCGGCCTGCTGCGGATTGACGGCGCTGACCCAGTGCAGGCGTCCGCCGCCATGGCCGAGGCCCTGCAGGATGTCTTCGCCCAGTGCGATCTGGCGGCCCGTGGCCTCGGCATAACCTGGCGCCTCGGATCCCGCAGCGAGGATCACCACCTGCGCAGCCCCCAGCGCCAGGCTACCCAGCAACAGGTCGATGCCAATCGCCGCCACATGCAGCACCTCAATCGGAATCATGTCCGCGGGTAATCCCCGGCCCTGGCGCCCCAGCCGTGTGATCAGTGCACGGCCATCACTATTGTTATGGAACAGCAGCCGCGGATTGCGACCGCCCGCTGCCGCATAGGCCTTCAGCCCCGCTTTTAGACGAACACCGACATCGGCCACGCGCGGATAGGCATAGGTCATCGCGCCCGACGGGCATACCGTGGCGCAGCCCCCGCAACCCATGCACAGGTGGGGCTCGATCGCCACCCGGTTTTCCTTGAGCAGGCTGCTGATGGCGCCGGTCGAACAGACATCGATGCAGGCGGTGCAGCCGGTGATGCCGGATCGCGCGTGGGCGCAGATTTTTTCCTTGTAGACAAAAAACTTCGGCTTTTCGAACACACCCGTCAACTGCGTCAGCTTGGCCACGGCCAGTGCCTGCTCCAGCGGATCGCGTCCGGGGGCGAGGTAACCCTGCGGCGGCTGATGCAGGCGAATCTGCGGCGTCTCTGACAAATCCAGCACCAGGTCAAAACGCTCCTCGCGCGCCACCGCCGGCCGCTCAAAATCAATGGCACCGACACTGCCACAAGCCGTCACACACTTGCGGTGGCTTTTGCATTTGTCGGGATCGATCTGGTAACTGAAATCGATCGCCTGCTCCGGGCAAACTTCGATGCAGGCGCCACAGCGTGTGCAGGCATCCAGATCAATCGGATTGCGCTGCTCCCATTGCGCAGTGAAGGCACCAAGGTAACCCTCCAGCGCCGTGACCTTGCCCGAATACACCGGATAACGCCGCTCCGAAGGCAACTCCGCACCCCGCCCCTCGTCGGTCATCAGCACCGTCACCGACAACTGCTCTGCGAGCCGTTCCGCCCAGGGCAATATTGCAGCACCGGGTCCGATGATCAGTAATTCGCCGCCGGCCTCATAACTTACCGTCGGCACGGGTTCCGGTTCGGCCACATCGGCAGCCGCCAGCAAAGCGGCCATTTTCGCCGTGGCTTGCTTGCCTTCATCAGACCAGCCGCCGGTTTCGCGCAGATTGACGAAACTGATGTTGCCCGCACCGCCGAGTTCCGCATGCAGCGCAGAAAACAGCGGCGCCTCCTGCGTGCAGGCCACCAGCAGATCGTCGCCGGATTTCACTGCCGCCTCGAAGGACGCAAGATGCTGCCGGCACATTTCGCTCTGCACCGCCGGGGCTTCTGTCATGCCAATCGCACTGGCGAGTTTTTTTCCGTCGACCTGCATGGTCTGGTTGCAATTGCACAACAGGGGCTTTTGGCGCATGGCATTCCTGCAAAAAATTGATTGGTGCGGAGTTTACGTGCTGAGTCTAAGGGACCCTATCAACATCAGAAAACCTTAACCGCCGATGAATTCTTTTCAATACCCCCTTGAGGGGTGCGCGGATTAACGCCGATAAAATCAAAAAATTCGGAAAAGCAGCACATTGAGTCAACGTAAGCCATTTTTCTATAACTTCCGCCTACAGAACGCTCTTAGGCCGGGCTGATCGGCGTTCATCGGCGATTAATTGGTCTGGCCTTTCTGTCAAGCGCTCTAAGCACTTTGCTTGTCGTCATCAGACACGGGGTTGGCCAGCTCCGGCTGCACCACATCTGCGGCAGGCATGATAGTGGCCTTGTCCGCCACAAGCTGTTTTGTTTCTTTCCCGGCATCGGCCGACGGCGGATTGCGCCGCAGCTCCGCCTCCTCTTCCGTCTCTTTGGCCCAGCCCAGTATGTCCTGCGCCGATTTCATCTCAGCCAGCATCGCCGCCGGTATCGGATCGGAAATGGAATAGTCATCGATATAGGTGTCGAGGCCATCCATGATGTTGAAGTGCGGATCGCTGAACAGTTTTTTCAGTGCCGTGCGGCGCAATGCCTCATCCACCTTGGGATGAAAAAAACCGCGGTAGTCCGAATCCATGTTGAGCTTGTCCACCGGCGGCAGATCCGGTGCCGCAGTCGCCGGCGCTGCCGGTTTTGCCGGGGTCAGAGTTTCCGCGCGCGATGCTTCTTCGCGTAATTCCTGCTTGCGCTTTGACCAGCGCGACAGGAATTCTTCGGCGGTCTCTTTCGGTTTTTGGTCAGGTGCCGTCATGGTTTAAAGCAAGACTACCTGTCAGGCCGCCAGTTGCCCATGCGCCCCTTGTCCTTGTTGCTCGCGTATTTTTTCTTCTTCGGTGGTTCCGGGCGGTAGTGTTGTTCGCAGTAACGCGCCAGCCAGGGCACCAACTCCGCTGGCAAGGGCACGCCATCCACGCTTTCGCTGCTGTCCAGCCAGCGCGCGCCTTCGTTGTAACTCGCGGTCAGAAAATTCGGTTCAGCCCAGACTTCCCCCATGCGCCACAGCACAAACACCTTGGGCAGCGGCGAGGTGATGTTCATGTAATAGCCCTCGGCCTCGTCGGGCTGCAGCTTGATCTCCAGACCAGCAAACAGTACCTGGGTCATTTCCGCGTTCTGCACAATCACCCGCGGTGCGGCTCCCGGCTCCAGATCCGGCACCACGCTGCCGGCTTCCCATTTTTCGCTGGCCCAGCGATTGGTCAGCACCGTCCGCTGCATGATCACTGCGGCAGGCCAGCGGCGCGATTCAACGGTCTCGGATGCAAGCATGCGCGCATTCTGCGCCAGCAGGCCCCCGGATTCAACCGCAAAGCCGTGGTAAATACTTGATTTGCAAGTGATGGCATCCTTGCGCCGAGGGAGCGGCCTTTGCCATAATCATCGTCTGTTCAGGCCATCCATGACCCCAATCCCGCCCGCAGCCCGCATCACAGCAACCCGCGCCACCGCAACCAGCGACCGTCTGGGACGGCCCCTGCGCGACCTGCGCATATCGGTCACCGACCGCTGCAATTTCCGCTGCGTCTACTGCATGCCCAAGGAAACTTTTGGCAGCGACTACCAGTTCCTCGAACGCTCGGCGTTGTTGAGCTTTGAGGAAATCGCACGTCTCGCCCGCCTGTTCACACAGCACGGCATCGAAAAAATCCGCCTCACCGGCGGCGAACCGCTGGTACGCCGCGGCGTTGAACGCCTGATCGCCATGCTTGCCGAAATTCCCGGACTCGACCTGACCCTGACCACCAACGGTTCCCTGCTGGTGAAAAAAGCCGCGGCCCTGCGCGCAGCCGGATTAAAACGCATCACCGTCAGCCTCGACTCGCTGGACGATGCCGTGTTCAAGGCCATGAACGATGTCGACTTCCCGGTCAGCAAAGTCATCGACGGCATCGACGCCGCAGCGGCTGCCGGTTTCGATCCAATCAAGATCAACATGGTGGTAAAACGCGGCCTCAACGAAGACAGCATCGTGCCGATGGCGCGCTTTTTCCGCGAACACGGCCACATCCTGCGTTTCATCGAATACATGGATGTCGGCGCCAGCAACGGCTGGTGCCTGGACGATGTAGTCAGTGCGCGTGAAATCGTCGAGCGTATTTCCGCGGAAATGCCGCTAGCACCCGCCGACCCCAATTACACCGGTGAAGTCGCCTCGCGCTGGCGCTACAAGGACGGCTCCGGCGAAATCGGCGTCATCGCCTCAGTCACCCAGGCCTTCTGCCGCGACTGCACCCGCGCACGCATTTCCACCGAAGGCCAGCTCTATACCTGCCTGTTCGCCACTGCAGGCCACGACTTGCGCGCGCTGCTGCGCGGCGGCGCCAGTGACGACGAGATCCATGCCGCCATCGGCAAGGTCTGGACGCAGCGCAGTGATCGCTATTCAGAAATCCGCAGCGAGCAGACCGTGCCGTTAAAGAAAATCGAGATGTCCTACATCGGCGGATAACACCCTCCCCCCACCTAATCCCCTCTCCCCGCAAACTTGCGGGGAGACAAGGGAACACTTGAAGCGCAGCAGGGCTAGGGAGAGGGACCGCTGAAACGTTTGCCATACCACCCGTGACCAAACCCAAAATCACCCAAGCCACCCGCCCGCTGACCGTTGAAGTCGACGCCATCAACGAACACGGCGAAAGCCAGGCCACGCCGATCGCCGGCGAACATCCGCTGACAATCTACATCGACAAGCGCGAAATCGTCACCCTGATGACCCTCGGCCAGGCACCGGAAGCGCTGGTGCTGGGTTATCTGCGCAATCAGCGCCTCGTACCTTCGGTTGATCACATCGCCGCCGTGCAAGTCGACTGGGAAACCGACTCCGCCGCGGTCACCACGCGCAAGGCGATCCGCGGTCTGACTAAAAAAATGAGCAAACGCACCGTCACCACCGGTTGTGGCCAGGGCACGGTGTTCGGCGACCTGATGGAAGAAATCGACAGCATCAAACTGCGCGACGACGTGCAACTCAGCGAATCAGGTCTGCACGCCCTGCTCGACGCGGTGCGCCGCCATGAAACCATCTACAAAAGCGCCGGCGCGGTACACGGCTGTGCACTCGCCTCAGTCAAAGGCGACAGCGCCGAGATCCTCCATTTCGTCGAAGACGTCGGCCGCCACAACGCAGTGGACGCCATTGCCGGCCTGATGTGGCTGCAAGACATCGACGGCTCGGACAAGGTGTTCTACACCACCGGCCGGCTGACTTCGGAAATGGTGATCAAGGCCGCGCAGATGCGCATTCCCTTCCTCGTCTCGCGCTCCGGGCTCACGCAAATGGGCCACGACGTCGCACAACGCACCGGCATCACCATGATCGGCCGCGCGGTCAACAAACACTACCTGCTGTTCACCGGGCGCGAGCGTTTCGTCAAACCCGTCACCCGCACGCTGGTCGCCTGAGCTTTTCAACATGAGCGACAAGATCAGCGGAATATTGTTGGCCGGCGGTCAAGGCCGGCGCATGGGCGGCGTGGATAAAGGCTTACAGCTATTGCGCGGCGAGCCGATGGCGCATTGGGTCATCGAACGTTTCGCGCCGCAGGTCGATGAACTGCTGATCAACGCCAACCAGAATATTGAACAATATCAAACACTTGGATACAGGGTTATTCCCGACGCCATCAGCGGCTTTGCTGGCCCGCTGGCCGGCCTGCACCGTGGCCTCAGTGAAGCCACGCATCCGCTGGTGGTCACCGCGCCCTGCGATTCACCGTTCCTGCCGCTGGATCTGGTGGCGCAACTGAAAGCTGCGCTGGATGCGAACAACGCCGAACTTGCTGTCGCCAAGACTGGTGATCAGCCGCATCCGGTGTTCAGTCTGTGTCGGAAATCCGTGTTGCAGAGTCTGACTGCCTTCCTTGAATCCGGCGGGCGCAAGATCGACTTGTGGTATTCGCAGTTGAAGGTGGTGGAAGTGAGTTTTGCTGATGAAGCCGCGTTTCGGAATATCAATACGCGGGAAGAACTCGCTGCCAACAGCGGCAGCAACTGACCCGTAGCCCGTAAGGAGCGAAGCGGATTACGGGAATGCGCTCATTCACCCTCGGATGCGAGCCATTGACCAAGGCGCGCCCCAGCATCTCCATGAGCAACAACTACTTCTGACTCCACACGCTACAGGCCACGCCGCACTTTCTGCAGAACGTAGAGATGGTACTGAATGTCTTCATAGCTTGCGTCTTCAGGGAGCTTCTGCAGAAGTGCGTAAGCCTGATATTTTGGATTTACCATAGAACTTCCCATTAATGATTGGTGATTCAGCCGTGACCCCGTAATCCGCTTCGCTCCTTACGGGCTACGCTTGCTGGTCAAGTAGCCGCCGGGCGCCGCGCGACCATTACCTTTCCGTCAGGTAGCGTAAGTCCGCCTGCGGAAATGCGCCGGGTTGAGTGCTTCACCAAACCCAAGGTACCGGCGTCGGCAACCAGACGGGGCAATCTGCAATACATTGCAGACCGGCTCGACTCCGTAGATGCCGCGATGCTTGTCAGCGAAGTTCCTCAGGACTTGAATCGGCGGTCGAGCTCGGCGTGGGAAAAAAACGCACTGGCAGGCCTCAGAATCTCGTTGGCTCGGCGCAATTCCTTGACTTCGTGTTCCAGCGCCTCGAAAGAATAGGGGCAGATACCGCCTTGCAATCACGCATCTCGGATGCACCGCTCCATCACAACTCACCTCAAGCAACAGGCTCCAACGTATAACCTGCCCGATCCGCGCAGCCCTTTTGATGTCCCCGCTTCTCAGCGCATCGCGAACCTGATCCAGACGCTGCGCATCTTCCAGAGACAAATACGGTGACCACGAAGTCTCGTCTTCAATGACCTCGACTTCGACCTCAGCCACGTGGCGGCTTTCGTGAATGAATTTCGTCTTGCGCCTGGTTGTCATTTGCAGCGCCCCATAAAATCCGCATCGAAAGATGTATCATAACTTATTGTTTTTATTATATTTTTATCAGAACTAAGGGGTGTTTCCCGCCACCCGCAACGCCCCCCTCAACCCCACCTGCGCATCCATCACCACCTTCACCGGTATCCCCGACAGCAGCGGAGCAAACGCACCCTTGGCATTAAAAGCACGCATGAAGCCGCCCTCCTTCAGCCGATTGACGATACGCGGCGCGATTCCGCCGGCGATATAAACACCGCCACGCGCGAGTGCAGCCAGTGCCATGTTGCCGGCAAACGATCCGTAGGCAGAGATGAACAGGTCCAGCGCGCGCACCGCCAACGGATCGAGTTTGGCCAGCGCGTATTCAGAGATGACTTCGGAGGGATCGGCGCCGTGGCGCTTGGTCGCATCGAGCAGTTGCTTTGACGGTACACCGAGGCCGCTATCCTGCAAAAAGCTGAACACGCGCATCAAACCGGGCCCGGAAATCACCCGCTCCCAGGACACGCGGCCGAAGTTGCGGCGCATGTACATCAGCAGTTTGTCCTGCAATTCGTCAGTGGCGGCAAAATCGGCATGGCCGGCTTCGGACGGCAACACGCGCCAGGCGGCACCATCCCAGTTGATGATGCCGACACCAAGCCCGGTACCGGCGCCGATGATCACCGCCGTGCCGTGTTCCGCTGCTTCCGCGGCCTGTAGCGTCGTCAGGCTCGCTTGTGGCAACTGCATGACGCCCAGACCTGCGGCATGAAAGTCATTGATGATGCTGACTGCGGGCAAACTGAAACGGCGGGCAATGTCCGCGGCATCGACCTGCCAGCCGAGATTGGTCAGCGTTGATACGCCATCGGCCACCGGGCCGGCGACGGCGAATGTGGCTGCAGTTATTTGTGGCCGCGCGGCAGCGACTTCGGGCTGCGACAGGAAGCGTTCGAGCACTGCACCGAAATCCGCAAAGCCACGACTGGCATAGGATTTCTCGAATAACACACGGCAACTCTCGCCTTGCTGTTCGCCGATGACAAACCCGGCATGGGTGCCGCCGATGTCGGCGGCGAGGATGAGGTTTGGCGTGGTGGTGGTCATTATTGTTTGGGTTTGTGATGCACTGGGTGGTTGCCCCTCTGCTTCGCTTCAAGTGTTCCCTTGACCCCAACCCTGCCTCGCTTCAAGTGTTCCCTTGTCTCCCCGAAAGAATTCGGGGAGAGGGAGCCTGACAGTGAGAAGGATAGAATTTTCATATTAAGCCCTGTTGCTGGCCGGGCGCATGCGCAGCAGCGGATCCTGCCGGTAAAACTGCGTGAACTGGCCGTAGACCGCAGGGTACATCTTCGCCAGCGCATCCGGCCGCTCGAAAAACAGTTCACTCAATACTGCAAAAAATTCCGCCGGGTCTTCCGCGGCGTATTCGTCGAGCGCGGTTTCCTCGCGCCGCTCCAGCCGCTGCTGGAAATCCTCGAAAGCCGCGCTGAGCGTATCGGTCCACGCCTGGCGGTCCATGTCGGCATGCAGCGGCGGGAATCCGTCGGCGGTGCCGTTGCGGATATCGATTTTATGCGCGAATTCGTGCAGCACCACGTTGTAGCCGTCGCCGCCGTCGGCCTCTTCGGCATCGCGCCAGGAAAGAATCACCGGGCCCTGCTCCCAGGCTTCGCCGCTCGCCGGCGCGCGCACGTGATGCATCACGCCATCCTCGTCCATGTATTCGTGGTCGATGACAAACTCATCGGGATAAACGATGATTTCGACCCAATCATCATAAAAATCGAGATCGAGATTCAGCACCAGCAGGCAGGCCTGTGCGGCGATGACCAGCTGCATTTCCCGTGTCATGTCCTGGCCGCCGGCACCGCTGATCGCCTTGCGGTCGAGGAATACGGCGACGAGTTCATAGAGCCTGCGCTGGTCTGCCGCCGGCAGCATGCGCAGAA
This sequence comes from Burkholderiales bacterium, assembly GCA_038316355.1. GTDB lineage: Bacteria > Pseudomonadota > Gammaproteobacteria > Burkholderiales > SG8-41. The sequence goes on along the minus strand of JBBQAO010000051.1, from coordinate 5,267 downwards.
ACGAGAAGCGCGACACCACCTGCTGCCACTGCCGTGCATCGATGGCCTGGCGCCGCACCGCACGCGCACGGCGCCAGCGGCCAAACCATCCCGTCATGCCCACCAACTCAGGCGCCATCCCGGCCATCGCCCAATTTCTCCAGCTTCAGCACCTTGGCGGTTTCAGGCTCTTCTTCATCGAGCTCGACACCTTCGATCTGGGCGAAACGCTGCGAAATCTTGCCGCTGGTGACTTGCACTTTCTCCACATCGTCATAGGCCTGGCGAATGTGTTTGGCCAGATCCTTCATGCGCTCGTCAAAGCGGCCGAATTCCACCGACAGACGCGCCAGTGATTCCTTGATGACATGAATCTGTTTGCGAGTCTCGACATCCTTCAGCACGGCGCGCGCGGTGTTAAGCACGGCCATCAATGTGGTCGGTGACACGATCCATACCCGCTTCGCCATTGCGTATTCGACGGTTTCGGCATGGTGGGCGTGGATTTCCGCGAACACTGCTTCCGCCGGCACGAACATCACTGCGCCGTCCGCGGTTTCGCCGGCGATGATGTATTTGCGCGCGATGTCGTCGACATGCTTTTTGATGTCGAGGCGGAACTGTTTCTGCGCCAATGCGCGCTCGACGTCGTTCGCTGCCGGCTCGAACATGCGGTGATAGTTTTCCAGCGGGAACTTGGAATCGACCGCGACCATGCCGGTCGGCGGCGGCAGGCGCAGCACGCAGTCGGCACGGGTGCCGTTGGACAGGGTCGCCTGCATCTCGTAGGCATTGGACGGCAACACATTGCGCACGAGGCCTTCGAGTTGCACTTCGCCGAAGGCGCCGCGCGCGCGTTTGTCGCCGAGCAGTTCCTGCAGGCTGACCACGCTGCCGGTCAGGCTTTCGATTTTTTTCTGTGCTTCGTCGATGGTCGCCAGCCGCGTCATCACATTGACAAAGGTTTCGTTGGTTTTCTTGAAGCCTTCATCGAGGCGTTCATTGACCTTGCCGGCGATTTCACCGAGGCGGGCGTCGATTTTGGTATTGAGGATTTCGGTCGTTGCTGACAAACGCTCGAGCATGGCTTCGCGCTGGGTGCCCATTTCCTGCATCAGGGTCAGACGCAGGGCATGCAGCACATCGCGCGTCTGTTTCAATTCTTCGGCGGTGCTCAGGCGTTGTTTGTCGCCCGCCTCCGTCACCTGCGCCCCCAGACGATCACCCTGGCGGGTCAGTCCGTCATGCAGGTCGCCGAGCATCGCGCGGTGTTTGTCCTCCAGCGCCTGCTGCAGGTTGCGCACCGTGAGTGCGACGGTGCGGCTTTGCGCCATCATCACACCGCTGACGATGCACAAAAATACCAATAAAATCAATAAGATATAAATAGACGAGGATTCAGTCATGGGCTTGGGCCGGCGCATCTACCAGTTCGCTGGAGTATAAACCGGGGCGGCCCTGGCGCAGGAAGTTACGCGCTGACAAATGGCTTTCCCGCAGCCCCCTCACCCTGCCCTGCTTCACTCCAAGTGTTTCCTTGTCTCCCCGCGAGCGGGGAGAGGGTGAGTTTCATTTTGTTTGGCGCGCTAAGACAGTTGCCGCAGCACACGCAATGGCGAAATCCGCAGCACCTGCCGTGTGCCGAGATAACCGGCCGCCGCGATGCCGACGATGCTGCAGAGGATGCCCACCGCCCATACCGTGAAGCTGAAGCTGTAGCCGACATTGATGATGCGGCTCGCCAGCGCATAACCCAGCGCATTGGCACCGGCGGCAGCGATCAACCCGGCCAGCGCGCCGATCACCGCGAACTCAGCGAGGTTGGCGCGCGCCAGTTGCACGCGGCTGGCACCCAGGGTGCGCATGATGGTGGCCTGATACAGGCGTTCGTCCTGTGTGCTGGCAATCGCGGCATACAGCACCACCAGCCCCGCCAGCAGCGTAAAGAGGAATACAAACTGCACCGCGCGCGATACCTGGGTGATCATCGCCTGCACCTGGTTGAGCACCTGCGCGACATCGATCAGCAGGAAATTGGGAAACTGTTTGACCAGCGCATTGAGCAACCCGACGTTGCCCGGCGGCAGATAAAAACTGCTGACATAACTGACCGGCTGCTGCTCAAGCAATCCCGGCGGCGCCACCAGAAAAAAATTGACGTTGAAGGAATCCCAGTTCACCTTGCGCAGGCTGGTAACTTCCGCTGAAAACGGACTGCCGGCCGAATCGAAAGTCAGCACGTCGCCGAGCTTGACGCCCAGCGAGCGCGCGATACCGTCCTCCATCGAGAACTGGTCACTGCGCTGCGGCTTTCCATCCCCACCCCTCCCGTTTTTATCCCACCCGTTTTTATCCCATCCGCTTATATTCCACCATTTTCCGGCGACCAACTGGTTGTCGCGCTGCATCTGCGTCGCCCACGACAGGTTGAATTCGCGGTCCGCCAGGCGGCGCGCGCGATCATCGGCATAGTCGGCGGATGACACCGCGCGTTCGTTGATCTTGGTCAGACGTGCCCGCACCATCGGATGCAGTTCGGGCATGGCAATGTTTTGTGCCTTGAAAAATTTCTCCAGCGCCGGGATCTGCTCTTTCTGAATGTTGACGATGAAACGATTCGGTGCGTCCGGCGGCAGGCTGTCCTGCCACAGTTGCAGCAGTTCGCCGCGGATGATGGTCAGTGTCAGCAAGGCCATCACTCCGACCCCCAAAGCCGCCACCTGCAACACGCTGGCCAGTCGCCGTCGGCGCAGATTGGCAATGCCGAAGCGCCAGGACACGCCTGCGCTGCGCATCTGCGATACGCCAACGATCACGCCCCAGGCCAGCAGGCCGGCGGCCAGCATCGCCGCAGCGAAGCCGCCAAACACCAGCAGCCCCAGGCGCAGTTCGCCGGCTTTCCAGATGATCAGACCGCCGATGACAGCAATACCCAGCACATAACCCAGCCAGCCCATGCTGTCGGGCGCGCCGAGATCACGGCGCAGCACGCGCAGCGGCGGCACCTTGCCCAGCGCCAGCAGCGGCGGCAGTGAAAATCCCAGCAGCAAGGCCAGTCCGGTGACAAAACCATGCAGCGCTGGCAGCGGACCGGCAGCGGGCAAATCAACGGTGACCAGACCGCCCAGCCACAGCGCCAGCGCATGTTGCGCCAGTAGTCCCGCCAGGCAGCCGATGAGACTGGCGACGCAACCCAGCACAATGAACTGGAACACATACAAACGCACCACCCGCCCCCGTGACGCGCCATGGCAACGCATCACCGCGCAGGCATCGAGATGGCGCTGCAGGAAACGCCGCGCGGCCAATGCAACTGCCACGGCTGCCAGCACCACGCTGAACAAGGCCGCAAGACTCAAGAATTTTTCCGCGCGCTCCAGTGCCGAGCGGATTTCGGGACGCGCATCCTGAATGCTTTCCACGCGCTGCCCCGGCGTCAGCCGCGTCTCCACCCAGGCGCGGTAGACCTCCACCGCAGCGGCCGTGCCAGCGACCTGAACACGGTAACGAATACGGCTGCCGACCTGCACCAGCCCGGTGGTGGCGAGATCAGCTTCATTCATCATCACCCGCGGCCCGGCATTGATGAAGCCGATGGCGCTGTCCGGTTCTTGGGTAATGATCGCGGACACCGGCAGGCGACTCTGCCCCACTTCCACGGCATCACCGGGTTTCAATTGCAAGCGGGTGTAGAGTTTTTCATCCACCCACACGCTGCCGGGCGCCGGAATCGAAGTCGCGCGACGGTCCGGCGCATACAACACATCGGTAATGCGCAATTCGCCGCGCTGCGGATATCCGGCCGTCACTGACTTGATCTCTGCCAGCACGTTCTGGCCGTTGCCCGCAGCCATGCTCGGGAACCGCAGCATGCGCGTAACCTGCAGTCCGAGACGCGTCGCCTCCGACTCGAACTGCGCATCCAGCGGCCGGTCAGCGGACACCACCAGGTCAGCGCCGAGCAGTTGATTGGCCTGACGGCTCAACGCCTGATTCACGCGATCGGTGAAAAAGCCCACCGTGGTCACACCGGCCACGGCCACCACGACTGCCACCGCCAGCAGCGTCAGTTCACCGGCCCGCCAGTCGCGCGCCAGCAGACGCAGCGCAAGACCGATTTCCTTGATTAAAGACTTCATGAATAATGACAAAAACATGCCTTTGCCGGGGCTGTCATGTTTTTGGAAAAAATCGATAACCAGCCCACTATTGCAATACTCCGCCGGCCAGTTGCAGCACGCGGCCGCAGCGTTTTGACAGTTCGGCGTCATGGGTCACCAGGATCAAAGTCGCCCCCTGCTCGCGGTTCAGTTCAAACATCAGGTTGATGATGTCAGCACCGGTTGCGGCGTCGAGATTGCCGGTGGGTTCATCAGCCAGCAGCAAGGACGGCCGGGTGACGAAGGCACGGGCAATCGCCACGCGCTGCTGCTCGCCGCCGGAGAGCTGTTTCGGATAATGCGTCAGTCGCGCCGCGAGGCCGACGCGACCGAGCAGTTCGCGTGCAGAGCCTGCGGCATCCGGCGCACCGGCCAGTTCCAGCGGCAGCATCACGTTTTCCAGCGCGGTCATCGACGGCAGCAGGTTGAAGGACTGGAACACGAATCCGAGCAGGCGCGCGCGCAGCGCGGCGCGGCCATCCTCATCCAGCGCAAACAGATCCTGACCGTCAACGTGGACAACCCCTGAAGTCGGCGTGTCGAGCCCGGCGAGCAGCCCGAGCAGTGTCGACTTGCCGGATCCGGAAGCACCAACCACGGCCACCGCTTCACCGGCGGCGATGCTGAAACTCACATCGCGCAAAATGGTCAATGTGGAATCACCGGTGGTAACCTGCTTGGTCAGGTTTGCCACGCGCACCGCGAAGTCCGGATTTTTTGCTGGGGTTTTTTCTGAAAGTTGAGCGCTCATGCTGATTCGTCTGCAGTCCTTGTTCGTTTTTTTGCTCGCCAGCTTTTTTGCTGCGCCGGTTACGGCGACGCAAGCCATACTCGTATTCGGTGACAGCCTGTCCGCAGGTTACGGTCTTGCGCGCGGGGAAGACTGGCCGCAACTGCTGGCGCAGCGCCTGCAACAGAAAAAAATCGATTATACGGTCGTCAATGCCAGCATCAGCGGTGAAACCACGCTGGGCGGCGCCAATCGCATCGACAACGCCCTGCGCACCCACCGCCCCGCCGTTGTGATCCTTGCTCTCGGCGCCAACGACGGCCTGCGCGGCACGGACCTCGCCGTAATGCGGCGAAATCTCGAACGGATGATCGATGCCGCACAGCGCTCACATGCAC
>JBBQAO010000066.1:0-19976 GCA_038316355.1 Burkholderiales bacterium | reverse complement strand
GGGGGTGTTGGCGCCGGTGTTCACGTACGCGTATTCCATGTAGATATTGCCGTAGATTTGCACGGTGCTTTGTGCCAGCGCCACTGCGGGCGCGGCCAGCGCGCCGGCTACGGCGACTGCCATCAGTTTCTTGTTCATGCGTGAAGATCTCCTAAAGAGTTATGTGGCTTGCCGCTACGCCCGGTCTGGAAATTAATCCAGCCTGACTTCTGCGACCTGCGCCTCCTCCGAGTAGCGAGGCTGTGCGAATTGTCATGTTTCGGCATCGGTGCAACAAGAAATTACTCAAAATAATCACGGACTAAGATGCTGTTTGTTGCACGGAAGAATCATCAGTTTATTGACCATCGTCACATATAAAATACATCGACGATCAGCGCGCCGTGGCGGAACTTGATATGGCACAACCGTCATCGCGCCGCAGTCATGCTAAGCTTCCGCAACAACCTCACTGAATTCAATATAATCAAAGACTTATGATCAAAATATTCATTGGCTACGACGGTCGTGAAGCCGCAGCCTACAGTGTGCTGGCTTACAGTATTCATCGCCGCGCGTCCGCCCCGGTCGCCATCGCGCCGCTGATGCTGTCGCAGTTACAAAGCGTGTTTCATCGCGAACGGCACCCGCTGCAATCGACGGACTTCTCGTTCTCGCGATTCCTCACACCGCACCTGTCGGACTACAGCGGCTGGTCGATTTTCATGGATTGCGACATGCTGGTACTCGAGGACATCGCGAAACTGTGGGCACTGCGCGACGAACGTTACGCGGTGATGGTCGTCAAGCATGATCATGTGCCGACGGAGGAGCGCAAATTCCTCAACGAACCGCAGACCCGATACGAAAAGAAAAACTGGTCGAGCGTAATGCTGTTCAACAACGCGCGCTGCCGCGCATTGACGCCGGAGTTCGTCAACAGCGCATCGGGCCTCGAACTGCACCAGTTCAAATGGCTGGACGACGACCAGCTGATCGGTGCGTTGCCGCCGCAGTGGAATCACCTGGTCGCCTACAACGCACCGCGCCAGGATGCCGCGCTGGTGCACTACACGCTGGGCGGCCCGTATTTCGACAAGTACCGCGACTGCGAGTACTCGCAGGAGTGGTTTGCCGAGCGCGACGCCATGCTGCATGCCGGCACCAAGGCCCTCGGATAGATTGATCGAGCGCACCCCCCCGGAAACCATCCCTGCGCCAGAGCGCATCAAACACGTGTCTTCGCGTCATTCCATCGCACAACTGCTGCAGCAGGCTCAGGCGCAGCACCAGCAGGGGCAACGGGACCTCGCGGCGGCGCTTTACCGGGAGATCGTCGCTCGCCAGCCACGCAGCTTCGAGGCCCTGCATCTGCTTGGATTGCTGACCCTGCAAACCGGTGACGCCGCAAGTGCCCTGCCGTGGCTGCAACGCGCCGCAAAGCTCAAGCCCGCTGACGCCGCAACCCAATCGCTGATCGGCGTTGCGCTGCAAAGCAGCGGCAAGCAGGAAGAATCCCTCGGTTTTTTTGAACGCGCGGTTCGCCTGCAGCCGAAGAATGCGGAATTTCACTACAACTTCGGCAAAGCACTGCGCGGCGTGGAGCGCATCGATGAAGCCTCTGCCTGTTATCAGGCAGCACTGCGCCTCAATCCGGATTATGCGGAAGCACTGAATAATCTGAGCGAACTGCTGATTCTTCTCGAAAGGCCGGAGGAAGCTTTGGCAAACACAGAAAAGGCACTGCGACTGAAACCGGAATATGCCGAGGCACTCAGCAACCGTGGCGGCGCTTTGCTCGCTCTGGACCGCCCGCAAGAGGCCGTGGATTGTCTCGACCGCGCGTTACGGGCGAATCCGGCCATGCCGAAAGCATTGAACAACAGATCGCAAGTCCTGGCCAAACTGCACCAGTTCGACGACGCTTTGGCAAGCGCCAATCAGACACTGGGATTGTATCCGGCTTCACCCGACGCACACTTCACTCGCGGTAGCGTTCTGAGCGAAATGCGCCGCCTGCATGAAGCAATAGCTGACTTCGACAAGGCAATAGCGATTAAACCGGATTATTTGCCAGCACTCGTTTCCCGTGGTGCCGCGCTGTTCCATACCGATCAATACGAAACCGCGCGCTATGACTTCATTACGGCCATCCGCCTCAGTAAAACACCCGACATGGCAACCAGCCGGGCACACTTGAGTTTGGGCACCATGCTGCTGCTCAACGGCGAGTTCGAACAAGGCTGGCGGGAATTCGCCTGGCGCTGGGGCACCTCTGACTTCAAAGAGGCGCTGCCCGGGTTTCAGCAGCCGCGATGGGACGGGGCTCCAACGCCCGGCCATGTGCTGGTGTGGCGCGAACAGGGCATCGGCGACCAGATTCTTTATGCCTCAATGCTGGCGGAGGCGCGATCCAGAGCGGGGCGATTGACTGTTGCCGTGGATCAACGACTGCATCCTCTGCTCAGGCGCTCGTTTCCGACCTGTCACTTCACAACCGTCGAGGCCGCCCTGCAGCAAAGTGATGCTTTTGATTTTCAACTGTCCATGGGCGACCTTGGGACCTTTCTCCGCGGATCCGTTGATGACTGCATGGTGAACCGGAAAGCTTTTTTGACAGCAGACAGTATTCGTTCCGGTGCATTGCATCGTGAGCTGCGGCGCACTCACAGCGGACGCATTTGCGGCCTGTCCTGGTCAAGCAAACACAACACGGTCGGCGACCGGAAAAGCATCGCGCTGGCCGAACTTGTGCCCGTGCTGTCGGTTGCAGACTGCCAATTCGTGGATCTGCAGTACGGCGATACCCGCGAGGAACGCGCGCGCCTGTCGAGCACCCGTGGCTTGCAGGTCACGCGCGTCGAGTCTGTCGACAACTTTGATGATATTGACGGATTGGCGGCATTGATTGATGCGTGCGATGTCATCGTCACCATCAGCAACACCACCGCCCATCTTGCGGGCGCACTGGGTAAACAGGTTTTTCTGCTGCTGCCTCGTTCGGTGGGCCGTTTCTGGTGGTGGCAAGCCGGGCGCAGCGATGCGCTGTGGTATCCGCACGTGCGGATTTTCCGGCAATCGACAGACGGCGACTGGACGGGCGTGATCCGAGAGGTGCGCGACGCGCTGGCGGCATTGCCGCCGCCCGGAAACCGACCCTGAAGTGACGGCGCCCCGTATCTAGCTAGATGCCCGGCGCCTTCCGTTGTTTTCCGGGTAACGCGTACCGGCGGTCACGCCGGGCGGAAGCGCCGCCGACAACAGCGCGAGTTCCGCAGCGCTTAACTGCAGTTCAGCCACCCCCCGAATCTGCCGGCAAAGACCGGCGGTCAGGGTCAGGTTGGCGGAACCCTGACCGGAGGCTTAAGACCGGGCTTTGCCGCACGGCGCGCATGACCGCGATCATCAAAGGTCAGCAGCTCATTGCAAGCCTGGCTTGCCGCCAGAGGCAAGGCATCGGCGAAGTCGACCCCGCGTCGGCAATGGCGCAACGCATCCTCGACTTCGTCATGATCTTCAATCGTAATCCCGGGCAAGGCCATGAGGTGTGCAAGGCAGTCCGCCACCTTGCCGGCCGGCTGCTCAGCGACGGAGCGCAGCACCCATTCCAGTTCCAGCATCACGGTCTTGGGCACAAATACGTCGCCGGCGGCAAGTATCCGTGCGGCGATCCGCGCCTGTGCCGGATCGTCATGCAGGTAGTAACGGGCAAGCACGTTGGTGTCAACGGCGCGCATGCCTGCCCGCCTTTTTACAAACGTCAACGACGCGCATGCCTGCCCGCCTTTTTCATCGCTTTGCCACCGTGCATGTCTTCGATCGCGATCCGCGGGCCAGAGTAATTGAGAATCCCTGGACCGCCTTCGACGTGCGAGGCGGCATGCTTCTTGACCAGCTTGAGTCTTGCGCCGCCGCCGTCGATGTCGAATTCAACCTTGCTGCCCGGGGTAATGCCGAGGGCCAGCCTTACCCGCTCGGGAATGGTGACCTGCCCTTTGCTGGTGAGGATACCGTTGCCATGGGCGCGCTCCTTAAGTAATACCCAGTAAGGATTTCACACAACTCGGATTTTTTGCGTCTATTCAGTGCGGGCGAAAAGTCAAAAGCCCCTTCACCTCTGCCCTCTGCACCGCTTCAAGTGTCCCCTGGTCCCAAGGGGCAGGGGTGAGGGAAAAAAGTTGAAGTTGCCGCACACACTGAATAGACACGATTTTTTTAAGCATCAGATCCCCAGCGCCTTTAACTGCTTCTGCGGATAGCGCGTACCGGCGGTAACACCCGGTGTAAACGCCGCGCTCAATTGCACCAGTTCGGCGGCGCTGAGCGTCAGCGCGGTAGCCGCAAGATTTTCCTCAAGATATTTCCGCCGCTTGGTGCCGGGAATCGGCACGATGTCCTGCCCCTGCGCCAGCAGCCAGGCCAGTGCAATCTGCGCCGGGGTCGCTTTGTGAGCGCTCGCTATCGCCTCGAGAGTTTTCAGTAACTCATTGTTTTTATTGATATTTTCTGGCAGGAACCGAGGGTGTTCGCGACGCCGGTCTTTGGCAATCAGTGCATCCACGCTCTTGATCGTGGCGGTCAGGAATCCACGGCCCAGCGGGGCATAGGCCATGAAGCCGATACCCAATTCGCGACAGGCCGCCAGGATTTCGGTTTCGACATCGCGGCTCCACAGCGAATATTCGGTTTCAACGGCCACGATCGGATGCACGGCATGGGCGCGGCGGATGGTCTGTGCGCCCGCCTCGGACAGCGCGAGATGCCGCACCTTGCCCTGTTCGACCAGGCGCTTCATCGCGCCGACGGTGTCTTCGATCGGCACCGTCGCATCGACGCGATGCAGGCCGTAGATGTCGATGACATCCACGCCCAGACGCTGCAGGCTTTTTTCACAGGCCATCTTGACGTACTCAGGATGTCCGCCGCTCAACGCCGGGGCATCACCACCGCCGCGCGCAGCAAGGCCGAGATTGCCGAATTTGGTCGCGAGCAGCACTTGGTTACGTTTGCCCTTGATCGCCTGCGCAATCAGCGCCTCGTTGACGCCGCTGCCGTAGGCATCCGACGTGACCAGCAGGTTGCAGCCGAGTTCCATCGCACGATGCATGGTGGCAATCGATTCGGCATCGTCGGGTTCGCCGTAGCTGATCGACATGCCCATGCAGCCGAGGCCCAGCACAGATACCCGCGGCCCCTGTGTTCCCAGTCTGTTTTTTTGCATAACCCCTCATCCCTTCGAGCCGTCGTGATTTTCGGATTCCAATCGTAACTGAAGTCAATGGCCCCAGCCAAAGCGCGTTGCCATTGCATTGGTCACGGCGCCATTCTCCGGTTATTAACGCTCCGGAAATCGATGCGCAGGCCACGATGCGCGGGTCAACATGTGTGGCAACGCACATACCGATTGAATCTCTCTGGCCATACTTCTGTCTGATTCCGCCTGCCCGGTAAGCACATGGTCCGGACCACATCCATGCGCAATGGATTGAATCGACACTCAATCCAAACCAATAATTTTCAAACATCAAGAGGTAAACAACCATGTTCAAGCAGTTTAAAACCGCAACCACGATCGGCATGATGGCCGTGGCGTTACTGGCTTCCGCCTCGGCATCTGCCCAGGCGCCCGCCAAATCCCCCTACCCCAGTGCCGCACCCGAAGGCAGCACCGGAACTCCCGCTCCCAATATGGGCGAAATGTTCTGGACGGAACCCAGAATGAGAATGATGGACACGAACAAAGACGGCATGGTCAGCCGCCAGGAATACATGGATCACATGGGCGCACAGTATGACCGGATGGATGGCCCGAAAAAAGGCATGCTGACCCGGACGCAGTTCATGGACCGGAAAATGATGATGATGACATTCCCCAGTGCTGCACCCGAAGACGGCAGCAGCCCCGCTCGCAAAAAATGATGGCCATGACATTCCCCGGCGCTGCGGAGAAATAAGGCGGATTAAAGCCCGGCCTGTCCGGCAGACGCACCCGCTGGATGCGGGTGCGCCGGGTTTTTTGCCTGAGTTGCAGCTTCAAGCGCCTCATCGTTGATGAGGCGCTGCATTGCTTGGCCTGAGCTACTTCGACTGAACTACTTCGCGTAAGTCAGCGTCAGTTCGCCGACACCTTCGACGTGGCCTTCAAGCTTGTCGCCCGCCTTGACCGGGCCAACGCCCGCCGGGGTGCCCGACATGATGATATCGCCGGGGCGCAGCGTGATCAGCTTCGACAGGTACGAAATCGTTTCCGGAATGTTCCAGATCAGGTCCGCCAGATCGCCCTTCTGTTTGACTTCGCCATTGACCTTCAGCCAGATCGCGCCCTTGCCCGGATGGCCGACCATCGCCACCGTTTTCAGTGCGGTGCACGGCGCCGAGTCGTCAAACGCCTTGCCCATCTCCCAGGGACGCCCCATTTTTTTCGCTTCGCCCTGCAGGTCGCGACGGGTCATGTCGAGACCGACGCCGTAGCCGAACACATGGTCCAGCGCTTTTTCGACCGGAATGTTCGAGCCGCCCTTGCCGATGGCGACGATCATCTCGATTTCGTGGTGCAGATCCTTGGTCGCCTGCGGATAGGGAATGGTCGCGCCATTGGCCACAATCGCATCTGCCGGCTTCATGAAAAAAAACGGCGGCTCGCGGTCGGGGTCATGGCCCATCTCACGCGCGTGTTCTGCGTAGTTGCGGCCGACGCAGTAAATGCGCCCGACCGGAAAAGTCTTGTTGCTCTCGACTACGGGCAGCGTGACGGCGCCGGGGAAATCAATGGCATAACTCATCTTTTTTTCCTTTTGGAGAACTGCGGATAAAAATAAAACGGTTGCTTGTTTAACTTAACCCAACGCGGACTTGACCACCCTGCGTAACAGGCCCTGTGGCTGGTCGGTCGAATCCGGGGCCGCAGCCGGGCCACCGGGCCGGCCCTCGACCACGATCCAGAACCCCTGCGGCATGCGCTGGAAAAATGCCAAGTCAAAACGGTCCATGAATCTGGGCAGCCACCAGGCGGGCGGCTGCTGGATCAGATGCGCGTTGCGGCCGTCTGACAACAGCTTGACTGCCGGGCCGGTATGCACCGTAAACACACCGTGGCCGGCGGTGACGCGCTGCAGATCATCCAGCACGTTGTCGATCAGTTCAGGCTCGATATGCTCCAGCACATCGATGCAGGCAACGAAGGGGGCGGGTCGCGGCACGGCAGCCCATTCAGGACGCGCGGGGTCATAGTGCCGGATCTGCGGCGGATGCTGCATCAGCGTCTTCAGTGTTTCACCCAGCCGCCCCTTGCCGGCGCCGTAATCGAGCAGTTCTGCGGGGCGCACCTGTTCGAGTACCTGCGCCACAATGGGCGCGTACTGGACGGAAGCCACACCGTAGTTGGGGTTGCGATGCAGTTCTTCCTGCATCTTGCGGTATTCTTCGGAAATCAATGCGCTCATGTCGGCTGCCCTTTGGCCCCCGCTTCCCGTTCAACGCTACTCGATCATCGCATCTCGTTCAACGCATCTCGTTCAACATATCTCGTTCAACACATCTCGTTCGACTGACCCGGGCGGGGGACACGGGAGTTTAAAGAACCCGGCGCCCTTGTTCAAATCAGGATTTCAAAGCCCAACCCCCGGTGGATGCACCCGTCAGCCTAGGCGCCCTGTTTATCAGCAGCTTTTTGGCCGCCACCCTGCTGCCCGGGGGGTCGGAGGCCGTGCTGTTTGGCGTGCTGAAACTGCATCCCGGCCAGTTCTGGGCCGCGCTGGCTGTGGCCACCCTCGGCAATACCCTGGGCGGCCTGTCTTCCTACCTGATCGGCCGCCTGATCCCGCCGACCAAGCCGCTCAGGGGTATGGACACGGTAAAACGCTGGGGCAGCCCGGCCCTGTTACTGTCCTGGGTGCCCTTGCTCGGTGATCCGCTGTGCGTGGCCGCGGGCTGGCTGCGGCTCAATGTCTGGTGGTGCACATTGTTCATCGCCGTGGGCAAATTCGCCCGTTACTGGGTAATTGCCGCACTCAGCGTGTAATGCCGGCATTGCCGCGTTGCGCTAATATGTTGCTCCTGCGCGCATCGCCGTCATCGCGCGCGCCGCGGTCTTCCGCTCCTCATTCATCACTCTGCGCTCCGCACTGGCATCATGACCGCCCGCCTCAGGGAAATTCCCTATAACTACACCTCGTTCTCCGACCGCGAGATCGTGATCCGGCTGCTCGGCGCCGCGCGCTGGGATCTGCTCAACGATCTGCGTGCGCAGCGCCGCACCGGACGTTCGGCGAAAATGCTCTACGAAGTGCTCGGCGACATGTGGGTGGTCAAGCGCAACCCGTACATCGAGGATGATCTGCTGGGCAATCGCAAGCGCCGGGCTGCATTGGTCGCGGGCATGCGCAACCGGCTCGCCGGCATCGAGGCCCGGCGTGAAACCCCGGACCCGCGTGTTGCCGAACTGCTGGCCGCAGCACAAGCCGCAGTCACCGCTTTCGAAGCCGAGTTTGAAGACACGCTGGTGCTGCGCCGCCGCGCCCTCTCGCGCCTGACGCGGGTGACCCACCGCGACAACGTGCAGTTCGACGGACTGGCGCGGGTATCCCACGTCACCGATGCCACCGACTGGCGCATTGAATACCCTTTCGTCGTCATCAACCCGGACCATGCCGAAGAAGTCGCTGATATTGTCGCCGCCTGCATCGAACTCGGGCTGACCATCATTCCGCGCGGCGGCGGCACCGGTTACACCGGCGGCGCCATTCCGCTGACCCGGCTCTCGGCGGTTATCAATACCGAAAAACTCGACACGCTGGCGGCCATTGCACAGATCACCCTGCCCGGTACCGGCAAAGCGGTCCCGGTTCTCAAATGCGGCGCTGGCGTGGTCACGCGCCGCGCGATGGAGTCCGCCGAAAGCGCAGGACTGGTGTTCGCCTGCGATCCGACCTCAGCCGATGCCTCCTGCATCGGCGGCAACGTGGCGATGAATGCCGGCGGCAAAAAAGCCGTGCTGTGGGGGACTGCGCTGGACAACCTGGCGTCGTGGAAGATGGTGACGCCGGACGCGCAGTGGATGCTGGTCGAGCGCCTCGACCACAACCTCGGCAAGATTCATGACATCGCCGTCGCCCGCTTCCGCGTCACGCGTTATGCCAGTGACGGCAAAACCCCTGACGGTGCAGCGGAAGTTCTCGAAATTCCCGGCTCGACCTTCCGCAAGCGCGGTCTCGGCAAGGATGTCACCGACAAGGTGCTGGGCGGCCTGCCCGGCATCCAGAAAGAAGGCTGCGACGGCATCATCACCGAAGCCACCTTCGTACTGCACCGCATGCCGCCGGCGATACGCACGGTATGTCTGGAATTTTTCAGCGCGGTCCGTGTCGCCGTGCCTTCCATCGTCGAAATCAAGCATTACCTCGACGCCAATCCCGACGCGATCCTCGCCGGCCTCGAACACCTCGACGAACGTTATGTGAAAGCGGTGGGTTATGCCACCAAGTCACGCCGCGCCGGCCGGCCGAAAATGGTGCTGGTCGGCGACATCGTCGGTGAAAACGAGGATGCCGTCGCTGCTGCCGCATCGCAAGTGGTGCGGCTGGCCAATGCCCGCGGCGGCGAGGGGTTCATCGCCGTCTCAGCCGAGGCACGCAAGACCTTCTGGCTGGATCGTGCACGGACTGCCGCCATTGCACGCCACACCAACGCCTTCAAGATCAATGAGGACGTGGTGATCCCGCTGGAGCGGCTCGGCGATTATTCCGACGGCATCGAACGCATCAACATCGAACTGTCGATCCGCAACAAGCTGCGCATCCTCGACGCCGTGGCTGCGGTGGTCGGCAGCGAGTTGCCGGTCGTGCAGCCCGAAGCCGGGGTTTCCGCGACCGAAGTCATCGGCGATCGCGTCGAGCGCGCGCAGGCGCTGATCGCCACCACGCACAATCGCTGGCAATGGCTGCTCGACCATATCGACACACCGTTAGCAGAGTTGCGTGAAAAGCAGGGTGCGTCATGGGGCTTTTACTCATCACTCATCACTCATCGCCGCCCTCCCCGCAGCCTTCCTCTTTGTTCCACGTGCTGCAGGACCATAGCGTGCGCGTATCGTGGAAAGAAGAAGTACGCGCGCACCTCGCCGACATCTTCAGCGGCCGGCCGTTTGCCAAGGTGCTGGAGGCTATCGACGCCGCGCACCGTCTGGCGCTGCGCGGGCGGGTGTTTGTCGCGCTGCACATGCACGCCGGGGACGGCAACGTGCACACGAATATCCCCGTCAATTCCGACAATTACGCCATGCTGCAGGAAGCCGCCGATGCCGTGGCGCGCATCATGCGGCTGGCCGAATCACTGGACGGCGTGATCTCCGGCGAACACGGCATCGGCATCACCAAGCTCGAGTTTCTGCCGGCGGAACGTGTCGCGGCATTCCAGGGTTACAAAGACCGGGTTGACCCGCATGGCCATTTCAACAAGGGCAAACTGCTGCGGAATGGGGAAACTGCGGCTGATTTGAGCAACGCCTACACACCGAGTTTTTCGCTGCTCGGCGCAGAAAGCCTGATCCTCGAACACTCCGACGTCGGCGCCATTGCGAACTCAATCAAGGACTGCCTGCGCTGCGGCAAATGCAAACCGGTCTGCGCAACGCACGTGCCGCGCGCCAACCTGCTCTACAGCCCGCGCAACAAAATTCTCGCCACCAGCCTGCTGATCGAGGCCTTTCTCTACGAAGAGCAGACCCGGCGTGGCATTTCGCTGGATCATTTCGACGAGTTCGGCGACGTCGCTGACCACTGCACCATCTGTCACAAGTGCGCGAACCCCTGCCCGGTGGACATCGACTTCGGCGACGTGTCGATCGCCATGCGCAACTTTCTGCGGCAGCACGGCAAACGCCGCTTCAATGCCGGCGCGAAAGCGTCCATGCTGTTTCTCAACGCCACCGATCCCCGCACCATCAACATCATGCGCAAGCTGATGATCGACTGGGGATTCAAAGTCCAGCGCATCGCACACAGCGCGGCCAAAGCGCTGGGCCTCGCCGGCAGACAGACGCGCCACCCGCCGGCCACTGTGGGCAAGCCGCCGGTGCGCACACAGGTGATCCACTTCATCAACAAGCCGATGCCCGGCAAACTGCCGAAAAAGGCATCGCGCGCTCTGCTCGACATCGAAGACGCGCGCATGGTGCCGGTGATCCGTGATGCCACTAAAATCACGGAGGATTCCGAGGCCGTGTTCTATTTTCCCGGCTGTGGTTCCGAACGGCTGTTCAGCCAGGTCGGCCTCGCCACGCAGGCGATGCTGTTCGACCTCGGCGTGCAAACTGTGCTGCCGCCGGGTTACCTGTGCTGCGGCTACCCACAGACTGCCGCCGGTGAAGAGGCCAAAGGCCAGGCCATCACCACCGCCAACCGCGTGTTGTTCCACCGCGTCGCGCACACGCTGAATTACCTCGACATCCAAACCGTGATCGTGTCCTGCGGCACCTGCATGGACCAGTTGCAAAAATATGAATTCGAAAAAATCTTTCCGGGCTGCCGGCTGCTCGACATCCACGAATACCTGCTGGAGCGCGGCGTGAAACTCGAAGGCGCTACGGGAACGCGTTACATGTATCACGATCCCTGCCACACGCCGATGAAAACGCATGCGCCGCTGAAGGTGGTCAACACGCTGATGGCGACGCCGGTGGCGCTCAGCGACCGTTGCTGTGGCGAAGCCGGCACCCTCGCCGTAACCCGCCCCGACATCTCGACCCAGATACGCTTCCGCAAGGAGGAGGAACTGCGGCGCGGTGCGGCGCAACTGCGTACCGGCGATACTGATGCGAAGGTGAAAATTCTCACATCATGCCCCTCGTGTCTGCAGGGCCTGGCGCGCTACAATCAGGACGCGGATATTGAAGCGGATTACATCGTCGTCGAAATGGCGCGCCACCTGCTCGGCGCCGACTGGATGGAGAGTTACGTGGCAAAGGCCAACAACGGCGGCATCGAACGGGTACTGCTGTGATGCGTGTGATTTGGCACATGATCCCGGCGATAAAACCTGAACGTTGTCGTGAATTGGCGACATGTGACATATTCACTTGCGACTTTTTTCTTTCAACCGGAATAATGCGGACCCAATCAGAACGGGATACGCCATGGCCACCGTCTTGAGCGCCACACCAGGACTTCTCAAAATAGCCAACCTCGCGGCAACGGAAACGTTCCTCGCACAGATTGCCGCCGCGCTGCCCGCTCAACGTCAGGCGCAGTTGCTGACCCAACTGAAACTGCTCGTCGACGCCGGGGTTCCCGGCGGGGAACGGCTGAAGATTCTTGAAGCACTGCGCAACACCACGCTGGAAACCCAGCACGTGCGCAGCCGGGAATACTGGGGCCAGCCGGTACCCTTCGATCCGGACACCCGCGAAATCTTCGAACGCAGCATCGCACTGTGGCGCGCTATGGCCGATGCTTACGAATCACTGATTGCCGACATGGCCGGGGCTGCGCCGGAACTGGCTGAACACGCCGATCTGGTCTGTTATCGCGCGCTGCGCTGCGCCGGATTTGCGATGATTGCGCACAATCGCGCCTATCACGCGGTGCCCGGCGCGCTGTGGGAACAGCTGCATCGCCTTTATGCCTTTGCCGAAAGCGCCGAGGTCACTGACACACCGGTCAGCGAAGGTGAAGGCCGCAGCACGGTCAACCTGGCGTATCTGCAAATCGTGCTCGCCCAACGCGCCAACCCGGATGCCCTGTCACTGCGGCAGATGGGCACGGTGGACCGGGTGCTCGCGCAGTGGGTGGCGCTGGGTGGCCTGTCCAAAACGCCTGTGGTCGCAAACCGCGAGATGGCACTGGCCGTGGATCTCGGCTCGGCACAAGGCGCGCGCCGGCTGAAAAACCTCTCCGGCGACAACCTGCGTTACCTCAACATCGAAAAAATCGGTGGCCAGCTGCGACAGACCGCGATCTCGCTGAAGACACAAAGCCCGGACAAACTCGGCCTCGGCATGGTGCCGCGGGACATTTGCGAAAAGCTGATACTCAGCCTGCATAACGACTGGCTGGCGCCCGGCACCGGCCGCGGCGACGAGCGTAAAACTGCGGCATTCAACGTGCTGATGTCCGGCACCATCGCGGCGATGCATTTCAATATCAGCGGTAAACCGTTCGCACCTCCCGACGCCGGCCTGTCGTCGCGGGCGCGTTTCGACATGGCAGGATTTGAGCGGGTGGACGGTCCCACGGTGGGTGAGGCCTCGGTGCGCAGCCGCACCCTGGAAACCTGGACGGTCGTCAACCAAAGCTCCACCGGCATCCTCGGCAAATGCAACAATCCGTCCAATGCGACACGATTGGCGCACAACCAGTTGCTCGGCCTGGTCGCCCCCAATGGCAAAACCTTTCTCGGCGTCGCACAACGCCTGACGATCGGAACCGACGGTTCAACCTGGCTCGGATTCCAGTTGCTGCGCACCAAAGCCCAGGCGGTCGCGGCGCGGGTGTCGAACATCGACAAACCCTACGACCGCGCGTTGCTGCTCGACGGGGGCCCGGCCAGCGAACCGGCGTCCATCGTGGTCAGTCCCGGCACCTACGCCCCGAGCCGCATACTCGACATGTTCGAAGACGGCAGACCGCGCAAGATCCGTCTTACCGCCCTGCTCGACAGTGGCTCCAATTTCGAGCGCGCAACCTTCGCTGCCGCTTGAGCGGGCTGCGCCCCGCGCAAGCGCCGCCGGCGCCGATTTTTTCTCGCCCGACTACGCCGGTGCGCGCGCCCGTTTCCGCGCAGCGGCGCTGCGTGCCGGTGCCGCCCTTGACGCGCAGCCGCTTGCCGCACGGGGCCCGCATGACGAGTCCCTGACCATCGATTTTGCCTGGCTGGGCGCACGCCGGCCGCGGCGGGTCATGCTGCACATCAGCGGTGTGCACGGAACGGAGGCTTTTGCCGGATCCGCAGCGCAACTGGCCTTGCTGGCCGCCCCGCCGCCGTTGCCCGCTGACGGCGCGCTGATTCTGGTCCATGTACTCAATCCCTACGGCATGGCATGGCTGCGGCGCGCCAATGAGCATAATGTCGATCTCAATCGCAATTTTCACCCTGACGACGGCATCTGGACCGGTGCGCCGCCGCTGTATAAACGCCTTGATGCGCTGCTGAATCCCGCATCGCCACCGGCTCGCGACGCGTTTGCGCTGCGCCTGGGCGCAGCCGGCCTGCGCCACGGCGTGCGCGCGGTGCGTCAGGCCATCGCCCATGGCCAGCACCGTTATCCGCGCGGACTGTTTTACGGCGGCGCAGAGTTGCAGCCCGGGCCGCGCCTGTTCATCGACTGGCTGCAGACACAACTGGCCTCCACCGAGGCGGTTTTCGCCATCGACCTGCATACGGGACTGGGTCCGCACGCCGCAGACACGGTGCTGGTCGAGCCCGGGGTCGGCACGACGCCACTGCCAGTGTTGAGTCGCGCGCTGCAACGTCCGCTCGCCGGCGGCGCCACAGCACCCGGCGCCTACACCGTGCGCGGCAGCCTGGGCGCAGCACTGCCGCGCCTGCTGCCTGATGCGCGCGTCGAATTTGTGCTGCAGGAAATCGGCACCTGGTCAGCGCTGCGCGTGCTACACGCGCTGCGCGAGGAAAATCGCTGGCATCACCACGGCGACGGCGGTCCCGACCACCCCGCCAAACAGCGATTGCGCGAAGCCTTGTGTCCGGCTTCTCCCGCATGGCGCGAGGCGGCAGTCGCGCACGGCTGCGATCTGGTTTATGGTGCGGCCGGCTGGCTGTTCAGGGGAGACACCGCATGAACTGCGAATTGTGCGCGACGCCGGGTGGTGTTGTGTTATGGCAGGACGCGCGTTGTCGTGTGGTACAGATCGAGGAGCCGGGTTATCCGGGATTCTGCCGCGTGATCTGGAACACGCATGTCCGCGAAATGAGCGACCTCGGTGCTGCAGACCGGGCGCATTGCATGAACGTGGTTTTTGCAGTGGAGCGTGCGCTGCGGCAAATACTCGCTCCCGCCAAGATCAATCTCGCCAGCCTCGGCAACATGGTCGCGCACGTGCACTGGCACGTGATTCCGCGTTTTGGCGACGATCCCCACTTTCCCCAGCCGGTCTGGGGCACGCGGCAGCGCGACGGCGCGGCAACCCGACCCGGCGCCGCCGCACTGGCGCAGGCGATTGCCGCGGAATTGATGACGCTCTGAGCGCCGCTCCCGGTTCGCGCCGGGCAAATCCGTGGGCGCAGACTGCGACCAGTTAGAATCCCCGCATCCCGGACCCATCCGATTGATAAGCACGCAATGACGAACCTGGCCAAGGCGCAGGAACTGTTTTTTGCCGCACTCGATGCGCAAAACGGGAAACGGCTGGACGTCGCCGAGCGCCTCTACAGGCAGGCGCTGGCACTGGCGCCGGATCGCCCCAGCGTGCTCAACAATCTCGCGACCGTATTGCAGCAGCAAGGCCAGTACCCGGAATCCCGCGAATATTGTGAACGCCTGCTGGCGCTCAATCCCGCCGACGTCAACGCATGGATGATTTTCGGCAACACGCAGACCGGCCTCGGGCTGCTGACGCAAGCACTGGCGAGTTACGACCGGGCGTTGGCCATCGCGCCCGACCACGCGCAAACGCTGGCGAACCGGGGCAATGCCCTCGCGGCGCTCGGCCGGCATGCGGAAGCCCTGGCAGACCTTGATCGCGCACTGCAGATCGCCCCGGACCAGGCGGAAGCGCTGCTCAATCGCGGCAACGTCCTGGTGGACCTGAAACGCTGCGACGAAGCCATCGCCGACTATCAGCTTGCGCTGGCAGACGACCCCGGCAATGCGGGCATTCTCGGCAACCTGGGCAACGCATTGGCCGCAACAGGTCGTCACACTGCCGCACTGGACCATCTTGACCGGGCGTTGCAGATCAAACCGGATCAGCCGGAAGTGCTGGTCAATCGCAGCAGTGTGCTGACGGAATTAGGGCGGGTTGCGGACGCAATCGCAGATTGCCACCGCGCGCTGACGCTGGAACCGGACCATGCGGGATTCATGAGCCGGCTGGGCAATGCGCTGCTCCGCTCACAACGGCCGGAGGAGGCTGTTGCCATCTGCGAAAAAGCCATCGCCCTTGACCCCTCATGCGCCGACGCATTCCAGAATCGCGGCAATGCACGGGTCATGCTGGGCCGGCACGCAGCGGCGCTCGAGGACTACGCCTGCGCTCAAAAACTCGCGCCCGAAAGCGCGCGCCCGTTCTGGAACGAAGCGCTGTGCCGCCTGCTGCTGGGTGACTTCGAACGCGGCTGGACGCATTACGCCCGCGGCTGGGAAATCGGCCAGCGCGGCAAACAGCAACCGCAGTTCGCGCAACCGGCGTGGCGCGGTGAATATGTCGAAGGTGTGCTGCTCGCCTGGGGCGAACAGGGCATCGGTGACCAGATCCTGCACAGCAGCATGCTCGAGCAACTGCGCACGTGCGCCCGGCGCTTGATTGTGGCCATCGACCCGCGCCTGATTCCCTTGCTGCAGCGGTCTTATACCGACATCCGGTTCGTGTCTCTCACCGATCTGCCGGCGCTGGACGGCTTCGATGTCCAGGTCGCGCTGGGCGACATCGGCGCGCAGCTGCGCAGGAACCGGGAAAGTTTTCCGCTGCACCGCACAGGATTCCTGAAGGCTGACCCGGTCCGCACCCGGCAACTGCGGGCCCGCCTGGGCGCCGATGGCAAATGGTTATGCGGGATTTCCTGGCGCAGCACCAACGCGGCGGTGGGTGAATTCAAGAGCATGCCTCTGGCGGATCTGGCGGCCCTGCTCACCCTGCCCGGCGTGCAATGCGTCGACCTGCAATACGGTGATACTGCGGACGAACGATCAGCGCTGCAGAAAAACGCCGGGCTTGAACTGGCACGCGTCGATGACATCGACAATTTTCACCACATTGATGAACTGGCATCCCTGATCGACGCCTGCGACATCGTGGTTTCGGTCAGCAACACGACGGTGCATCTGGCCGGCGCATTGGGCAAACCGACCATGGTCATGCTGCCATATGCTCTGGGCAGAATCTGGTACTGGCACGAGAACAGCGACCGCAGTCCCTGGTATCCGGTGTGCCGTCTGTTCAGACAGTCGGCGCCCGGCGCCTGGGCGCCGGTGATTGCGGAAGTGGTCTCGGCCGTGGGCGCCAGCCGTCTCCGTGGATGACCGCAGCGGATTTAAAAAACCGCATCAAGCCGTGCGCACCTCATTCGCCGTGGCAACGGCGGCGCGCGCTGTGCTGACTCGACTGTCGGGAAAAATCACGCTGAAACAACTGCCGCGTCCGAGCTCACTGGTCACTTCAAGTTTCGCCGCATGGCGGTTGACCACATGCTTGGCGATTGCCAGACCGAGGCCGGTACCGCCGGTTTCCCGCGAACGCCCGCGATCCACCCGGTAAAACCGTTCGGTTAGGCGCGGCAGATGCTGCGGCTCGATGCCGATGCCGGTATCGCGCACTGCAAACACCGCACCGCCGTCAGCGCCTGCCTTCCATGACAGCCGGACATCGCCGCCGGCAGGGGTATAGCGGATTGCATTGCTGACCAGGTTGCCGAATGCACTGCGCAATTCGTCTTCGGCACCATTGACCCATGCCGCACTCTCCAGCAGCAGTGTCACCTTGTGGCGTCCCGCCGAGAGCGCCAGCGCATCGTGATACAGCCCGCGCGCAATGTCCGGCACATTGACCGGCTCCTCACGTGCCGGATTGCCGGCGGACTCCAGCCGCGACAGCACCAGCAGATCCTCGACCAGGCTTTGCATGCGTTTCGCCTGCTCACTCATCATCGGCAGCGAACGGCGGATCAATTCGGGGTTCGGCGTTTCCATGTCGGTGATGGTTTCGAGAAACCCGCCGATCACCGTCAACGGCGTGCGCAGCTCGTGGGAAACATTGGCGACAAAATCACGGCGCATGGTCTCGACACGTTCGCGGTCGGTGACGTCGCGGCTGATGATCAGTTTGCGGTTGGCTTCGTAGGGCACGATCAGCACCGACAGGATCAGGTCGCCGCCGCGCGCACTGCGCAGCGTCAGCGGTTCGGCGTAACCCTCGGCATCCAGTGCTTCAGCGAATTGCGGCTGCCGCACGAGATAGGTCACCAGCTGCCCGGCGTCACGCGCAGCATCCAGTCCGAAATGCAGCTCGGCCTTGGGATTGCACCACTCGATCTGATTGGCGCCGTCGACAATCACCAGTCCGTCGGGCATCGCCATGCCGGCCTGGCGAAAATCCTGCAATGTCGCGGTGAGCCGGGATTCGCTGCGCCGCTGACGGCGCAGCAGGTGATAAAACGCGGCAAACACGTCTTCCCACAGGCCTGAACTTTCGGGCAAGGCCTCGGGTCGCGGATCCGCAAGCCACTGCGCCAGCCGCGCCAGATGCCGCAGGTGCTGCAGCAGCATGATCAGCAGCAACGCTGCAAACAATGCCAGTGCCTCGGTCGCGCCGGCAACCGGCCACAGCAGCAGGCTGATGCATGCCACCATGGCGAGGCGCAATGCCGACTGGAGCCAGATAGTATTCAACTGCGCGTCCTCTTGAATACCGATTATCGCACGGCGGACTGCCGTGAATTGGCTGCGAATTGCGCCGGATCAGCTTGCTTAAATTCGCTTGCCTGAATTGGTCCGCTCAATTCACCGAGAACCGGTATCCCGAGCTGCGCACGGTCTGGATCAGCGCGTCATGACTGGTCGGCTCCAGTGCTTTGCGCAGGCGTCGGATATGCACATCAACCGTGCGCTCCTCGACAAAAACATGGTCGCCCCAAACCTGGTCCAGCAACTGCACCCGCGTGTAGACGCGTTCGGCATGGGTCATGAAGAAATGCAGCAGACGGAATTCGGTGGGGCCCAGCAGCAACGGCGTGCCGTTGCCGGTCACGCGATGGCTGGCGGGGTCCAGCAGCAACCCGCCCACCTCTATGACGTCATCGGTCGCCTGAGGCGAACGCCGCCGCAACACCGCCTTGACGCGCGCATTGAGCTCCCGCGGTGAAAACGGCTTGGTGATGTAATCGTCGGCACCGGTTTCGAGACCCGCCAGCTTGTCCTGTTCCTCCGCCCGTGCCGTCAACATGATCAGCGGCACGGTCTGGGTGCGCTTGTCGCTGCGCAGGCGGCGCGCAAACTCGACGCCATTGATGCCGGGCAGCATCCAGTCGAGCACGATCAGGTCCGGTAATTCCTCGCGCACCATGATCATCGCCTGCTCGGCAGATTCGGCGCGCAATGTGCGGTGACCGGCCAGTTCCAGGTTGCAGGCCACCAGTTCCTGGATCGCCGGCTCGTCTTCAACTACCAGTATCGTTGCGGCCATATGCGCTCCATGCGGGTTTTCATTTCCGCGATATTATGACCCTGTTGTTACAGGCGCATGACAACACTGCAATGAACACCTGTAAGCCGCTGCATTTAAAGCGGATTTTTGCATGTTCACCGGTCTCGGTTATGATGCACCGACTGCCGTTTTCGGAACTCTTTCGGATCCATCAGACATGGCTGGACTCAGCAAAAACGTGCCGCAACCCACCGAAATCACCCTGCACCAGACGACGCGCGCGCTGGAAATTTCCTTTGCCGACGGCAAAACTTTCCGCCTGCCCTGCGAATTCCTGCGTGTTTACTCGCCGTCCGCCGAAGTGCGCGGCCACGGTCCGGGGCAGGAAGTGCTGCAGACCGGCAAAAAGGAAGTCACCATCACCGCCGTCGAACCGGTCGGCCAGTACGCCATTCAGCTGCGTTTTTCCGACGGCCACGACACCGGCATCTACTCCTGGGACCTGCTGCACAACTATGGCCTGGAACAGGAAACCATGTGGCAGCAGTATCTGGTCCGCCTGCAGGAAGCCGGCGCATCCTGAGAAGCTTAGGTGGTAAATAGGGACTGGTGACTGGTGACTGGTAATTTGTGAACGAGGTGAAATATCCGATTCCGTGCCCATCCCAAGCACCAATTACCAATTAC
>JBBQAO010000155.1:0-3823 GCA_038316355.1 Burkholderiales bacterium | reverse complement strand
GTGGAGGTGCATATCCATGCGCTGCGTCGCAAGCTCGGCACGGATTTCATCCGCAATGTGCGCGGCGTGGGTTACAAGGTATGACCTCAATCCGTCGCAAGCTGCTGGTCTGGCTGCTGGGCGCTCTGCTGATCGCCGGCATGGTTGCCGCGTGGGGGGTGTACCGCCAGGCACGTGCCGAACTGGACGAGGTCTTTGATTATCACCTCCGGCAGATGGCGCTGGCGCTGCGTGACCGCAATTTTGAAGGCCTGATCGTGGATCCCGCGGAATTGACCGATGAGTTCGATTTTGTCATTCAGGTTTGGAGCCGCGATGGCGTCCGGATGTATTTTTCCCGACCGCATACGGGCCTGCCCAATCAGGCCCGCCTGGGCTTTGATACGGTGCAGACCGAAGCCGGCCTGTGGCGGGTATTCGCGACTCAGGAGCGCGGCATCACGATCCAGGTCGCGCAGCCGATGAGCGTCCGCAACCGCCTTGCCGCGACATCGGCTTTCAACACGTTAAGCCCATTCCTGCTGCTATTGCCGTTTCTGGGGCTGATCGTCTGGTTTGTGGTGGGCCGGGAGTTACGTTCGCTGGAGACCGTCGCCCGCGCCATCAATGTCCGTACGGCGTCCGCACTGGATCCCTTGCCTGCGACAGCGCTTCCGGAAGAGGTGCGGCCGCTGGTTGATGCGCTGAACGATCTGCTTCAGCGCCTGGCGCGGGTGTTGGCGGTACAGCGTGATTTTGTGGCCGATGCCGCCCATGAACTGCGTACGCCCTTGGCCGCGCTGATGTTGCAGATACAACTCGCTGAGCGCGCTGCTTCCGATCCCGAGCGTACGGCGGCTTTTGCCGTCGTCAGGAGCGGGCTGGCCCGAGCAACCCGTGTCGTCGAGCAATTGCTGACTCTGGCGCGACAAAGCCCCGACACCGCGGAGCGCGTAACCGAGCCGGTAGATCTGGCGGCGCTTGCGCGGCTCGTGGTCGCGGAACGCTCGGCATTGGCCGATGCCAACGGCGTGGATTTGGGCGTCACCGGCGTTGATTCCCTGACCATAGAGGGGGAACCGGAAGGCTTGCGCATCCTGCTCGGCAACCTGATCGACAATGCATTGCGTTACGCGGCCCGAGCCGGGCGGGTAGATGTCAGCGTCCGGCGTGATGGGGATGCAGCTCTTCTTGAAGTTATAGATGATGGGCCGGGGATTCCTGCGCCCGAGCGCGAACGCGTGTTCGACCGTTTTTACCGGCGTCCTGGCAGCGAAAGTCCCGGCAGCGGACTGGGCCTGGCCATCGTTAGCAACATTGCCCTGCGCCATCGTGCCCGGATCACGCTGGACGATGCGCCGGAGGGCACGGGTCTTGCCGTGCGGGTGCTCTTTTCCGGGCAAAAGTAGTTTTTACTTTGATTTTTCGATCTTAAGCCGGCCTTAAGTCTTCACGTTCAGCATGAGTTTCGTCAGAGGGTGCAGGTGCATCCCCGTTAAAACCTGTGGAGACTTTCATGAAACAGTCATTGCTGAACAAATCGCTGATTGCGACCGCGGTATTTGTGGCGCTGGGTTTTGGCGGTTACCGCGCTTATCAGCCGGTGCATGCCCAAGCGCCGGTCGTTGCCACAACCGCGGCCAGGCCGCTGGTCGCGCTGCCGGATTTTTCCGGACTGGTGGAACGTTATGGTCCCGCCGTGGTGAACATCAGTGTCACGCAGAACGTGAAGACGGCGTACAACGGCGCCAAAAACCTCGACCCCAATGACCCGGCTTTCGAATTCTTCCGCCATTTCGGACTGCCGATGCCCGAGCAGGCGCCGCCTTCCCGCGGCCAGGGTTCGGGTTTCATCATCAGTGCTGACGGCGTGATTTTGACCAATGCGCATGTGGTGGCGAATGCAGCCGAGGTGACGGTCAGGTTGACCGATCGTCGCGAGTTCACGGCCAAAGTGCTGGGCACCGATCCGCAGACCGATGTTGCGGTGCTGAAAATCGACGCAAAGGATCTTCCTACTGTGCGGTTGGGTGATTCCGACAAGGTGCGCGTCGGTGAATGGGCGGTGGCCATCGGTTCGCCGTTCGGCTTCGAGAACACCGTGACTTCCGGCATCGTCAGCGCGAAATCGCGTTCACTGCCCGACGGCACTTATGTGCCCTTCATCCAGACCGATGTTGCGGTTAATCCCGGCAATTCGGGTGGGCCGCTGTTCAACCTGAACGGCGAAGTGATCGGCATCAATTCGCAGATCTACAGCAGCACCGGCGGTTATCAGGGCCTGTCGTTCGCAATCCCCATCGACATGGTGGTCAAGGTCAAGGATCAGCTGGTAGCACACGGCAAGGTCAGCCGCGGCCGCATGGGCGTGACCATCCAAGAGGTCAATCAGTCCCTGGCGCAGTCCTTCGGCCTGAAGCAGACTGGTGGCGCGCTGATCAGTTCAGTCGAACCGGGTAGCCCGGCCGCCAAGGCGGGCCTCAAGGATGGTGACGTGATTCTGTCGCTCGATGGCCAGGACATCTCGCGATCGATCGATCTGTCGGCGCGGGTTGCCGAATTGCGGCCGGGCACGACAGCGACCCTCGGCATCTGGCGCAAGGGGGCGGCGCAGGACATCAGAATATCCGTTGGCGAAGCCAAGCCGGAGACAGTCGCCGGCAAGGGCGGATCCTCTGCAGAGGAGACCGGCAAACTGGGTCTGGCCGTGCGGTCGCTGAATCCGCAGGAACAGCAGCAGGCGAAGCTCGATGGCGGATTGCTGGTTGAAGAAGTCAGCGGTGCGGCAGCGAAGGCGGGTATACAGCCGGGTGATCTGGTGCTTGCGGTCAATGGCACGCCAGTCAGGAACGTCGAGGAACTGCGCAACCTTACGTCCAAGCATGGCAAGAGTATTGCCCTGCTTATTCAGCGAGAGCAGGCGCGTTTGTTTGTTCCCATAGAGGCCGGTTGAGAGAGTCTGGCGGATCACAGCGGCAACAATCGTGATGTGCCGGCCATTCAAGCTGTTGCAGGTGGTTATGGCAGTCGGATCGTTAATGGAATATCGAGGCTTGAAAGTTAACGAATTTTAAAGTGCGTCAGATGTAATGCATCCATTTGGATACAACGTCTGCAAAGGAGAAAACATCATGAAATCGATTTATAAAGTAGGTATGGCGGCAGTAGCGGCAGCTTTTGCTTTGACTTCAGTTTCGGTCTATGCCCAGTCTTCACCGATGGTCAAGGAAGATCGGGCGCAGATGAAATCGGACGAGGCGGCATCGCAGCGGGAAAATCAGCAACTGAAGACGGACCAGGCCCGGATGAAAGCTGACAAAGGGTCGGGGAAAATGGCGGCTGAGTCGAAGGACTCGGAGCGGGTCTATAAGGATAGCCAGGCTGTCAAAGGTCAAAAAAAGGATATCGCAGCCGACAAGCCGGGCTCGCTGCAGCAGAAATCCGACAAATCAGCATTGCAGCGAGAGCAAAAGCAGCTGAAGTCAGATCGGGCCATGCTGAAATCCGACAAGTCGGAAGGCAAAATGGCTGCAGAATCGAAAGATTCAGAACGGATTTACAAGGACCGTCAAGCCATTAAAGGCGAGAAGAAGGACATCTCGGCGGACCGCAGCAATCTGAAGGCTGACCAGAGCAAATAGTTGTCGGCAGAGTCGGCACAGAACTCAGTAGCCGTTGCCTTAACGGGTTAATATTTTAAAGATTGATGCGTCGTTAAAAAAATCCCCGCCGGTCGGCGGGGATTTTTACGTGCGACTGTTGTGAGCAGCCGCTTATTTAACGTCGAGAATTTTCATCGCCCTGGCCAGCGTGTCCACGGATTCCTGGTGTTTGCCGGCTTTGT
>JBBQAO010000145.1:0-5875 GCA_038316355.1 Burkholderiales bacterium | reverse complement strand
GGCGAAGACCTCTTTGCCCATTTCTCGGGCATCAACATGAACGGTTTCAAAACCCTGAAAGAAGGCCAGAAGGTGACGTTTGACATCACCGCCGGCAACAAGGGCAAGCAACAAGCGAGCAACATCCAGGCTGCCTAAGCTGGACGCTCCAGAAAAACCGGGCGCAAGCCCGGTTTTTTTTCGTCAGCAGGTTGCGGAGCAAAGCGGGGAACTAACGCCTTCAGCGTACGACGCTGCATAATCGGGGCCGCTTATGGTCGCCATGCATATCATTTCGCCCACTTGGGATATTTTCTGCAAGGTCGTTGATAACTTCGGCGACGCCGGCGTGTGCTGGCGTCTGGCGCGGATACTGCATCGTGAACACGGGCTGCGTCTCCGTCTGTGGATCGATGATCTGGCTGCATTGCATGCGCTGTATCCCGCGCTGGACCCGGTTGCAGCCGTACAGCAAGCCGACGGCATCATCGTTTGTCGTTGGCAGAATGCGCCGTCGCTGCCCGAGGATTCGGCAGTGGTGATCGAAGCCTTTGGCTGTGGCTTGCCCGAAGGTTATGTTGCCGCAATGGCGGCGAGTAACCATCCGCCGCTGTGGATCGTGCTCGAATACCTGAGCGCGGAGTCTTGGGTCGATGAACACCACGGTTTGTCTTCGCCGCACCCGCGATTGCCATTGCCGCGCTACTTTTTCTTTCCCGGATTCACGCCGGCCACCGGCGGCTTGTTGCGCGAGGCGAATCTGCAGTCGCGCAGGAATGCTTTTGACGCGGCAGCGCGACAGGCGTTCTGGCGCGGGATGGATTTCAAAGACAGGGGTTTTACAGATGCTGCCGGGAGCGCGCTGACGGTATCGCTGTTTGCCTATGACGATGCGCCTGTTGCCGAATTGCTGGCAGCGATGGCGCAGGATGCAAATCCGGTGGTGGTCGCGGTACCGGGTGGTACGCTAATGCCGGCTGTGCGATCGTTTTTTGGTGCAACCGCAGATGACCAAGGTCCGTGGCGGCGTGGTGAGTTGGAGGTGCGTGCCTTGCCGTTTCTGTCGCAGGAGCGATATGACGAACTGTTATGGGCCTGCGACCTCAATTTTGTCCGCGGTGAAGATTCCTTCGTGCGCGCGCAATGGGCCGCGCGGCCGCTGGTCTGGCAACCTTATCGCCAGGGTGACGGCGCGCATCAGCGCAAACTGCAGGCTTTCCTGGATCGTTATTGCACCGGGCTGGCCCCCGAGTCGGCGGCTGCCCTGGGCGAGTTCTGGCGCTGCTGGACCGGCACCCCTGCAGGACTGGGGGCGGCTTGGCCGGCATTGCGGGCAGTTCAGGGGGATATCGAGGCGCACGCCGGCCGCTGGTCCCGGAATTTGGCCATTCAGGCTGGCATGGCCCGCCAACTGGTCGGATTTGTGGCCAACAGGGTAAAATAGCGCCTTTTTTACTCCGGCTAATCAAGGGTATTTGGGTATGAAAATCGCACAGGAAATCCGCGCAGGCAACGTGATCATGGTCGGTGATGTTCCGATGGTCGTCCTCAAAGCCGACTTCAGCAAATCAGGCCGCAATGCGTCGGTGGTCAAAATGAAACTGAAAAACCTGCTGTCGAACGGCGGCACGGAAACCGTTTATCGCGCCGACGAAAAATTCGATGTCGTACAGCTCGAACGCAAGGAGGTGACTTACTCCTACTTCGCGGAACCGTCTTATGTGTTCATGGACACCGAGTTCAACCAGTTCGAAGTCGACAAGGAAAACATGGGCGACTCGCTGAATTACCTCGAAGACGGCATGCCCTGCGAAGTCACGTTGTATGAAGATCGTCCGATTTCGGTGGAAATTCCCCAGACCATCGTGCGCGAGATCATTTACACCGAACCCGCGGTGCGCGGCGATACCTCGGGCAAGGTGCTGAAACCGGCCAAGCTGAGCACAGGTTTTGAAATCCCGGTGCCGCTGTTCTGCGCCACCGGCGACAAGATCGAAATCGACACCCGCACCGGCGAATACCGCAGCCGCACCAAGGGTTGAGTGGTTCAGTCCTTACGATAAAACGCCGCAGATCCTGCGGCGTTTTTTTATTCAGTCACCAGCCACTCGCAGCGCGTGCCACCCCGTTTCTCCGCTGACATTGCCCGCCACAGCCAGTCGAGCAGCGCTGGTGCTTCCCGATCCAGTCCGAACGGCGGGTTGACCACGATCATGCCGCTGCCGCGGATGTGGGCGGTCCAGTCTTCCGGATACACCGACAATTCCAGTTGCAGCGTTTTCGGCAGGCCCATGGCCTGCAGGCTGCGCGTGAAGGCCTGCATCGCGGAGGGCGCCATCAGCGGATACCATACCGCCACCATGCCGGTGGCGAAACGTGTGCAGGCTTCCTTGACGGTGCGGGTGACCCGGCCGAATTCATCGGCCTGGTCGAAAGAGGCGTCGATGAAGGTCAGGCCGCGCCGCTCCGGCGGCGGCAGGAATCCGCGGAGCGCCTGAAAGCCGTCCTGGTTATGGATTGCGGTGTGGCGTACGCCGGTGAACAGGAGTTTCAGCGCCGCACAGTCGTCCTTGTTCAGTTCGCACAGCACCAGCCGGTCATCCGCGCGCATCAGCCGGCGCGCGATGCGCGGTGAACCGGGATAGTGTTTCAGGTGACCGTCGGGATTATCGGCGCGCACAGCTTCGAGGTAGGGCATCAGCGTGGCCGGGGCATCGCTACGCGCCCAGACACGGCCGATGCCGTGCCGCCATTCCTCGGTTTTTTGCGACCAGGCGTGCGTCAGGTCGTAACGGCCGATGCCGGCATGGGTGTCGAGCATGGCGAAGGGTTTGTCTTTTTTTGCCAATGCGAGCAGCAGCCGCGTCAGCATGGTGTGTTTGAACACATCGGCAACATTGCCGGCGTGGAACTGGTGGCGGTAGGAAAGCATGGCCGGGATTAAAACACAGGAAGCGGCGCCGTGCCCGTTGCGCGGCGCTGCATGAAAGTCGACAATTGTGGGCGCATTGATATCAACCAAGGGGAGCATTCGATGGGTTTGCAAAGACTGCATGTGGCAGCGCGCTACAGCGAAGCGGCCATTTTTAACGGTGTCGTGTATTTGGCGGGTATGGTGCCGGAATGCAAAGCTGTTGATATCCGCAGCCAGACGGCCGATGTACTGGCGCAGGTGGATTTGCGGCTGAAAGAGGCGGGCAGCAACAAGGCCTGCATCCTGCGCGCACAAATTTTCCTTGCCGATATCAAGGACATTGCGGCAATGAACGAGGTCTGGGATGTCTGGGTCGGCGTGGGCTCGGCACCGCCCCGCGCCACAGTGCAGGCGGCGCTGTCGGATCCGGATTACCGGATCGAGATTGTTGTGACTGCAGCGCAGTCGGCGATGGCTTGATCGTTCTGCGCTGTTGCTGCGATCACGGTACGCAACAATCAGGCCGCGAATTTCATGACCTGGTTGCGGCCCTGTTCCTTGGCAAGATACATGGCGCGATCAGCGCGAGCCTGAATGGCATCGATGCCGCGTCCGTCCTCGGGATAACAGGCGAGCCCGATGCTGACGCTGGTATCGATGCGCGCGTTCTGGAATTCAAGCCGCGTCGTGGCGACCGCTTGGCGAATCCGTTCTGCCACCTCGACTGCCCGAGCGGACGTTGTTTCCGGCAACAGCACCACGAATTCGTCGCCGCCATAACGCGCGAGCACGTCGGTATGGCGTAATTCTGTCGCAATACATTTCGCAACCTGCTTCAGCAGACGATTTCCGGCTTCGTGGCCGTGCTTATCATTAACCGCCTTGAGGTTGTCGGAGTCGATCATCAGCATGGTCGCCGGTCGGTTGTAGCGTACAGCCTGGGCGAAGAGACGGTTGACCACGATGCTGAAACCACGCATGTTGTACAGGCCGGTCAGTTCATCAGTT
Source organism: Burkholderiales bacterium (assembly GCA_038316355.1). GTDB lineage: Bacteria > Pseudomonadota > Gammaproteobacteria > Burkholderiales > SG8-41. Next base: position 1,974 of record JBBQAO010000145.1, on the reverse strand, counting down.
TCCGAAAGCAGCTTGGCCTGATTCAGGCCGAAGCGGATGTCAGCGGAGAACATGGTGGTGATATAGGCGACGAGGAGCATCGGTGCCAGTTGTGCCGTCAGTCCGCCGATATAGGCGAGTGACAACACCTCGCCGGCGCTGGAGTGTTCTCCAAGCAGTATGAAACAGGCGGCAATCAGCGCCATTTCCAGCATCGTGGCGAGTTTGCCCAGTGTGAGCGCGCTGGTGATGATGACCAGCAGATAGGCGTTGACCAGAGGGCTCGTGAGCTTTCCCGTGAACCACAGCACCCAGGTGATGAACATGATCATCACGAAGGTTTCGATCGCAATCTTCCAGCGTGATTCTGTGGTGTAAAAGTTGGTGTAACGAAAGCTAAGGACGAAGGCGGTATAGAAGAACAACACCATCGAGATGGCCACCCGATCTTCGGCGGCAGGGCCTTCGAATACCTGATACAGCAGTACCAGAATCAGCAGCAGCCATTCGATTTCGGCGACGGTGCGGGAGATTCCGCGCAGTTCTTCCTGGGCGATGGTCAGTGTTTTGGGGGCATTTTGCCGAGCGTACGTTTCCATTATTCGCAATCGGATTACTGTCTGCAGGGAAGGAATATCTTGTTGATAATATAGTGAAAAATGGCAGATGGGGTCATCAAATCCCCATGCGCGTACGCGATTAAATATGCCAGCTGGTATCGCAACATAAGTCATTGTTTTTAAACAATAAAATTATGGCGAAAGCGGCAGGAATCAAATCTTCGAGAAGCCGTAATTTCTTCATTTAAATCAAATGACTGGAAAGCGCCGGGGCTCGCGCGCGAAATTTGTGCGAATCAATGCCGATGTCAGACGGTTGGCTGACGGGACATGTCCTCATTCCGCACTGCTTGCGAAGCTACGCAACCAGGGTTCCAGATGGGCGATGTCGAAGTGGCCCGCCTTGAACATCCGCATCATCCCGGTGTGAATTTGCATCGGCGGCCGTTGCAGACGCCAGCCATTGATCCGTAGGAAAACATCAGCGGCGGCAAAGGCAATGCGTTTGTTGCCATCAATAAAGGGGTGGTTAATGGCGAGGCTCTCCAGCAGCGCTGCTGCTTCGGACACGATGTCCTCGTAGTAGCCGGTCTGCGGCCTGTACAGCGCGGATTCGAGGGCGCCGGGGTCTCGCACCCCCGGCGCTCCGCCGTAGCGTTGCATCAGCACTGCGTGCATTCCGAGCACATCGGCCACCGTCAGGTAATCGCGTCCGCGCATGACCGTTTACTTGGCCAGCTCGCGGTAGAGGTTGTTGAATTCATCAAGGCTGGACGCGAACGACGCCATTACGTGTCGACGTGGCCGCTCCTTCTGCTGGCGGTCGATGTAGTCCCGAAGGGCTTCGTCGAGTACGGCTTGGAACTGGCGGCCTTGAGATTCGGCAAGCTGACGCAGCGCCGCCAGCACGTCAGGTGCGGCTTGGGAGGAGAATTTCTCGCGAACAGGAATGGTCATGTCTGCCTCCATCATGATTTATCTTGATGTTTCATGATAAAGCAAGATGGCTGAATGCGCCACACACGCCTGATGCGGTTTGAAGGGCAATCAGTCGCCTCGCTTGACGGCGAACTTTCGCGCTCAAGTGGTTAATTTTTTTGGCCAACATCTGCGTCTACCTACGGGCCAGACAGGGCGATAAATCGCACATGATTGACCGTCAGGCTTGACGCGCGATACAGTGGCGGCATGCTCAAAATGGTGTTCTGAAATTCCTATCCCCGCGCGCGGGTTGGCGGTCAGCGAGTTGGTCGAAATGTGCAATGGCGCTGTTGCGCAAGGCGTCTTCAGGTCGGTTGCAGTGGCCGTGGGTGTCAGCGGCAGGGCGGGCGGCTCAGCCCCACTGTGGCGGCGCCGGTATCTGTGCCACCAGGCTGGACAGCCCCTCAGCGTACATCGCACGCAGCGTCATCCAGTAGGGGTCGTCCGACTCCAG
>JBBQAO010000131.1:0-7739 GCA_038316355.1 Burkholderiales bacterium | reverse complement strand
GGGTGATTTCCGGATGGGTGACCGTGACCGGGCCGCCGGCGGCAATCTGTTCGCGGAATTTGGGGATCACGCTGCCGGTGGAGCCGAGCACGTTGCCGAAACGCACGATGACGAAACGGGTGCCGCCGCGCTGCTGCAGCGCCTGGCAGACCAGTTCTGCCAGGCGTTTGGTGGCGCCCATCACGTTGGTGGGATTGACTGCCTTGTCGGTGGAAATCAATACGAATTTTTCGACGCCGTTCGCGATCGCCGCCTCGGCCAGTACGCGCGTGCCGAGCACGTTGTTCAGCACCGCCTGCCAGGCGTTGTCGTTTTCCATCAGCGGCACGTGTTTGTAGGCTGCCGCATGAAAAATGACCGTGGGCTTGAAGGTCGACAGCAGTTGCTGCATGCGTTGCGGGTCTTTCACATCGCCGATCACCGGGCTGATTGCAACCCCGGGAATCTGCCGCAGGAACTCCTGCTCCATGGTGTACAGCGGAAACTCGCTGCTTTCCAGCAGCACCAGGCGCTGCGGCCGGTAACGTGCGACCTGCCGGCATAGTTCGGCGCCGATCGAGCCGCCCGCCCCCGAGACCAGCACCGTGCGTTCGCCCAGCCACTCGCGCAGTCCCGCCGTATCCAGCCTGACCGGGTCGCGCCCGAGCAGATCGTCGAGTTCGACATTGCGGATTTGCGACACCGTGACACGCCCGGTAATCAGGTCGTCAAAGGAGGGCACGGTCAGCACCTGCAGTCCGGCGGCGCGTGCGATTTCCACGGCGCGCCGGCGCTCGCCGTGATTGGCTTCGGGCATTGCAATGATGGCGTGCCGGGCATTCAGCCGCGACTGTTGCGCCGGCAGATCGCTGATGGCGCCATAGACCGTTGCGCCATGGATCTGGCGGCGGTGATGGGCGCGGTCGTCGTCGAATACGCCGATCACCTGCCATTGCGGGCTGCGCGCGAGATCCTTGATCAGACTGGCGGCGGCTTCGGTGGCGCCGAGCACCACCACGGGTTCGCGGCTGGTGGGGATCAGGGTGCCGAGACGGCGTTCCTTCCAGCCGCGGTAAGCCAGCCGGCTGCCACCCATGATCATCACCAGCAATACCGGGCTCATCACCAGCACCGATCGCGGCACGATCAGTTGCAGCATGAACAGCAGTGCCGCGACGGCCAGTGCGCCGACCGTGACCGAAACAATGATGCGCTGCAGATCGGGCAGGCTGGCAAAACGCCAGATGCCGCGATACAGGCCGGAGCCGAGGAACAATGCCCCATACAGCGGCACCACCCACAGCACGGATTCCAGCGCCTGCTCGCGGTACGGCTCCGGGAGCTCCAGGTTGAAACGCAGGGCAAAGGCAAGCAGCCACGCGACGGCAACGGCCGCGAGGTCGTGGCCTATGGCCAGCATGATGCGGAAATTAAACACGCGCCGCCCGCTGCGCGCGCCAGGCGCGCTCGATGACAATGATCAATGCAACATACAACACGCCCGCAGCGGCCAGTGCCGCATATTGCAGGGTCGTGGTGAACGTCATCACCCACAGCGCCGCCAGCCCGCAGGCGGCCATCAACGCATATTCGGCGAATGCAGTGCCGCGATGGCCCAGTCCCAGCAGCACCAGCCGCTGGTAATAATGATCACGATGCGCTTCCCAGATACGGAGGCCCGACAACAAGCGCCGTGCCCGCGTCACGCTGGCCTCGACGATGAACGGCGAAAACACCAGCAGCGGAAACCACCAGGTCCAGTCGTGCTGCGTCCAGCCGATGATGCCGAATGCTGCGGCGAGAAAACCCAGCGGCACCGCGCCGGCATCACCGAGGAAAATGCGCGCCGGATGAAAGTTGTGCAGCAGGAATCCCGCGGCGGCGGCGGCAATCGCCAGGTTCAGCAGCGCGAACTGCATGCTGCCGGCAAGCCAGGCGGCTGTCGCGTACGCGAGGAAACCGCAGACCGCCATGCCACCGGCCAGTCCGTCGGCGCCATCCATGAAATTGTAGAGATTACACATCCAGCCGATGGCGAGTACCGCAAGCGCGAGCAACAGCAGGGACTCCTGCATGCCGAGCAATGCCGGTGCGGCCAGTGCAGCGGCGAGCAGATGCGCGGCAAGACGCAGGGCGGCAGACAGGCCGCGCAGATCGTCCAGCAGTGAAACGGCGATCAGCAATACCAATGCAGCCCAGAAGCCCCAGGGCAGAAGCGGTGCAGCGTATGCCCAGCCTGCGGCAATTCCGAGCAGCAGGCCGATGCCGCCGCTGCGTGGCACGGCCGTCGCATGCAGAGACCGGGCATTGGGCTCATCCAGCGCGAGGCGCGCTGCGCGGCCGCGTGCCAGCCAGCCGACGGCCAGTGCAGCTACAACGAACGAGATGATGGAAATGGCAATGGCTGGCCACACGATGCGCTTAAAGTTGGTGTGTTATTTTAATCTTGTGCATTGATGATACCACTGCGCAGTCGGGTTAAGTACTTGATTCAACAGGTATCACTGCCACTCGCCGGGATATGCGTTGATGCACGAAATATTCATCAGCAATGACCGGTGATTGATGGAATGACGCGGTGACCGGTCTATAAACGCAGCAAGCTGGCTGGTCTCTGCTGCTCAGGGTCAGCAGATTTTTCCCGAATTCAACGGAAAACTGGATGATTTTCCGGAATCAGCTTGCGTAATTAACCATCAACCCCGCTGATGCGGTTGATCATTGGATGCAGGTATATGCCTCGCCAGGTCCATGCTGTCATGTAGCAACCTCAGTACATCAATGTTCTGATTCTCACCAACCCGGAAGACCAAAAAGTGCCGCCCCTTGCGGCCATGCCGAGCAACATGCAAGGTGCAAATGCCAGGCTCAATCTCGTCGCGAGATCTGGCGTCCAGAATATCCGGGCCATCCTTCAATGACTGAATGGCCAGAGAAATAGTCTCCGCGTAGGTTTCAGCCTGCCCAGCGCCAAAGGTCGTGGCCGTCCACATCGCGATGTCAACATAGTCTTGTTCAGCCTGTCGACCAAGCCGAACATTCCAAGCACTACTCACGCGACCACGATGGCCTTTGATGCGACAGACCTGAGGTGCGATCCGAGGGCATCCGATGATTCAAAAGTCGAGAACCGCCCGGCATCGAAATCAGCGCCACCAACCCGAACGGCGCTGCGCAAGGCTTCCAGGCGTGAAGCGTTTTCTGCGTCTCTCTGCTCAATGAGGCGCAACCCCTCACGCAGAACTTCGCTGGCATTTTGATAACGGCCACTGGACACCAGGCCTTCGACGTACGAGGCTTGGTGATTGGTCAATACGACGTTGCGGGTAGGCATAGCGGTCTCCAGGGGGATCTATTGGCAGATTATGCCAATGCAGGTTTTGCCGGTCAAGTTCGAGTATTTTCCAATCCCTGTAGCTTTTGCCGCGTTTGCTCCCAGTGCGTGTTCTGGACCCCGGCTTTCGCCGGGGTGGCGAGTCGATTTTCAAACGCCTTTTGAGCGCCCTTGATTTTGGCCCGGATGAGACCATTGCGCAGTCGCGTTGAGTCCTTGGTCCAGCGAGTATCGCGGCTGCCAGCCGAGCTCCTGGCGGAGCGCGGAACTGTCTACCGCCAACGATCCGGTCAGGCGCATCGCCGCCGCGCGTTTGCCGAGCAGCGCCGCGCCGCAATGGAGCAGCGCCGGCGGGCAGGGCAGCAGTCGCGGCGCTTTGCCGAGGGCCGCGGCGAGTTTGCGGATCAGCGTTGGTGTCGAGATATCCTCGCCGTCGCTGACCAGGAATGTTTTTCCGGCGGCGGCCGGCGCATCGATGCAGGCAATGATTGCGTCCACAAGGTTTCCGATATAAACCAGACTGCGCTGGTTGTTGATGCTCGCCAGTGGCAGCGGTGTGCCGCGCGCGACGGCCTGCAACAGACGCAGGAAGTTACCTTTGACGCCCGGGCCATAGACCAGCGGCGGACGCAGGATCACGATTTCCATGCTGGTTTCGGCGCCGATCTGTCGCAGTGCCGCTTCTGCTTCGTGCTTGCTGATGCCATAGGCATCCAGCGGTTGCGGCGTATCGTCCCGGGTAAACGGACGAGTGTCTGTGCTCTCGCCATTGACCTTGATTGAACTCAGGAACACAAAACGGCGCACGCCGGCGGCTGCGGCCTGTTGCGCAAGACGGCGCGTGGCATCGACATTGATATGCCGATAGACCGGCAGCGGATCGATGTCGTGTTCGTCGAGCACATGAGTGCGCGCGGCGAGGTGTACCACGCAATCGATACCCTGCAGTGCTTGCCGCCACTCGGTATCCGGGCCGATGTCACCGACGAAAACATCCTTGCTGCCGGTGCCGGGCGCAGGATGGCGCAAGGCGCGGCGCAGGTCGCGATGCTGTGCTTGCAGCGCGGCAACCAGGGCCTGGCCGACGAAGCCGGCGGCGCCGGTGACCAGCACGGATTGCACGCCTGTCATGCGTCGCCGCTGCCGTCAGCTGTTGCGGCTGCGCACAGTGCACCGGGCGTGCGCCGGACTGGTGCGGATAACTGAATGTAAGGACAATAGCCCGCCATGGAACAACAACCCGTTATCAGCATCTCGATCGTCAGCCACCAGCAGGGCGCGCTGGTTGCCGCGCTGCTGCTGGATATTGCCGCCCATTGTGCAATACCGCTGGAAGTCATACTCACACTGAACAAGCCGGAGACCTTGCCTTTCAACGTCGCATCTTTCCCGTTTCCGGTCAAAGTGGTGAACAACACGGCGGCCAAAGGTTTCGGCGCCAATCATAACGCGGCATTTGGCCTGGCAGGCGCGGCGCATTTCTGCGTGTTGAACCCGGACATCCGTTTTGCGCAGGATCCTTTTACGAAACTGATTGCATTGCTCGCAGATCAATCGATTGGCGTGGCGGCTCCGCTGATTGTCAATCCGGCCGGCGGTATCGAGGACAGCGCGCGCCGCTTCCCGACGCCGACGAGCATTTTCAAAAAAGCATGGTCCGGATCACGGGGCGCAGACTACGACCTGGGGCAGGCGCCGCTGTACCCGGACTGGATCGCGGGCATGTTCATGGTGTTCCGTGCGGAAACGTTCCGCGCCGCAGACGGGTTCGATGAGGATTACTTTCTGTATTACGAAGATGTCGACCTGTGCTGGCGCTTGCAGCGCAGGCAGTTGCGCGTCGCGTTATTGCCGGCTGTGCGCGCGACCCACGACGCGCGCCGCTCCAGCCATCGTAACTTGCATTATTTGTTGTGGCACAGCCAAAGCATGCTGCGGTTTTTCGCGAAGCGGGCATTAGCCTGATTGTCGCGGTAACGCGACAACTGGTTGGTCTGCGGGGCATATAGTAAAATGATGAAAACATTGAGTTTTTCATAGATATTTTTCATAGATTTCTCTCGCAGGCCCTCCCTTTGCAAACCGCGCGCCCAAGCAACTTTGCCCTTGCTCTGAAAGACCTTAAAGACGGCGTTTCCAGCATCCATATCTGGCCGATGCTGGGCTGGCAGGAAATCCGTCAGCGTTATCGCCGCTCCGTGATTGGGCCGTTCTGGCTGACCATCAGCACTGGCGCGATGATTGCCGGCATGGGGCCGCTGTACGGTCGGCTTTTTGGCCAGGACATCGGGGCCTATTTTCCCTATCTTGCGATCAGCTTCGTCGTATGGATGCTGATCGCCAATTTGATTAATGAATGCGCCAACGCTTTTATTGCGGCTGAAGGGTTCATCAAGCAGATCAAGTTGCCATTGACCATCCACATCCTGCGCGTAATCTGGAAAAATCTGATCATGTTTGGCCATAATCTGGTCATCGTTGTCCTGGTGTTCCTGTTTTATCCGCCGGAGTTGGGCTGGCATTTGCTGCAAATGCCGCTGGGGTTGCTGTTACTGGCGCTCAATGCTTTGTGGTTTGGCGTCCTTGTCGGTCTGTTATGTGCCCGCTTCCGTGATATTCCGCAAATCATCGCTAGCGTCGTGCAGGTCGCATTTTTCCTGACACCAGTGATGTGGAAGGCTGACATGCTCGGTAAGTATATTTGGGCCGCGCAGATCAACCCCCTGTATCACTTCATCGAAATCATCAGGGCACCGCTGGTGAGCGGTGGGGCGAGCTTACTGTCCTGGACGGTAGTATTGTGGATCACGGTTGCTGGTTATGCCGTGATGATGATGATGTTCAGTCGCTTCCGGGCGCGTATCGCCTACTGGGTATGACCGTGACCAGTGTCATTGCAAAAAATCTGGTGGTCGAGTTTCCGATGTATTGGGGCCGCAGCCGTTCGTTGAAGAATACGTTTATCCGCGCTGCGACCGGCGGTTTGCTGGCCCGGGATGCTGCTGACCGTGTGGTGATCCAGGCGCTGAACGACATCAGCTTCGAGTTCAGGGAAGGCGACCGGGTGGGCATCGTCGGTCATAACGGTTCCGGCAAATCCACGTTGCTGCGCACGATTGCCGGTGCTTACGAGCCGGTCAGCGGCACCATGGACGTCACCGGCAAGCTGGCGACCATGCTCAGCATCACGCTCGGCATGGATACCGAATCGACCGGCTACGAGAATATTTTCCTGCGCGCAATCATCATGGGCCTGACGCGCAAGGAGATCGAACCTCTGGTCGACGAGATCTGCGAATTTGCTGAACTCGGCGATTACATCCACATGCCGATGCGGGCGTACTCCAGCGGCATGTCGATGCGGCTGGCGTTCGCGATATCGACCAGTGTCCCGGCGGATATCATCCTGATGGACGAGTGGATGAGCGTTGGTGACGCAGAGTTTTCACGCAAATCACAGTCACGGCTCCAGGTCATGGTGGACCAGGCGCGAATCCTGATTCTGGCATCGCATGACGAACAATTGATCCGGCAGAATTGTAATAAAATCATGCATCTTGACCATGGCAAGCTGGTAAAGCTGGAATCCATCTGAACGGCTTGATCTGCTTAATCCGCCGTGAGGGTATGCCGGGGCTGCGCTGGCCGGATGCGGTGTTGCAGCCGGGCTGATCAAACACAACTTTTCTTTTTTTAAAGCAATCGAGCATGAAAATTTTCGTAACAGGCGCCTGCGGCTACAAAGGCACGGTGCTGGTCCCCAAGCTGCTGGCAGCGGGCCATGAAGTCATCGCGTTCGACATCATGTGGTTCGGCAATCACCTCAAGCCGCATCCGAAGCTGACGGTCATCAAGGGTGACGTGCGCAACATCGAGGAAATCAACCTCGACGGCGTCGATGCCATCATCCACCTGTCGTCGATCGCCAATGATCCCTGCGGCGATTTGGACCCGAAGCTCACTTGGGAAGTCAGCGCGCTGGCCACGATGCAACTGGCTGACAAGGCGCAGCGTAAAGGCATCAAGCACTTCATCTACGCGTCCTCGGGCAGCGTCTACGGCATCAAGGACGAGGATCAGGTCACCGAGGATCTCGAGCTGAAGCCGATTTCCGAATACAACAAGACCAAGATGGTCGCTGAACGGGTGGTGTTGTCGTACAAGGATGACATGGTGGTGCAGATACTGCGTCCGGCGACGCTTTGCGGTTATTCGCCGCGCATGCGGCTCGATGTGTCGGTCAACATGCTGACCATGCAGGCGCTGACCAAGCGGAAAATCACGGTATTCGGCGGCAAGCAGACGCGCCCCAACATACATATCGACGACATCACCGACGCCTATATTTTCCTGCTCGACAATCCGCAGCACACGGGCGTTTACAACGCGGGCTTCGAGAACATCTCGATTCTCGACATCGCCGAGC
>JBBQAO010000036.1:0-32434 GCA_038316355.1 Burkholderiales bacterium | reverse complement strand
AATCTGCTGCGTCTGCTCCTGCAGACGCAGCATGGCGAAGGTTCTGGCGGTGTCGAGGAAATTGAAGCAATAGGTGCCGTTGAAGCCTTTGGAGTCTGCCTTCAGTTTTCGGAAAAGCTCGATGGCGTCGCGTTGGCGGCGGATCACGGTTTTGCTCGCTTTGCGATAGCCCTGGTGTCCCGGATCGATTTTCTCGATCGTGACGCCCGTCGCATCGACGTTTACGCTGAATATCGGAGCATGATTTGTCACGGTCGTTGGTCCCTGATCGATGTGAAACTCAGTAAATCTCGGGAACAAAATTCTGGATTTCCAGCGGCGGACGATCGTAGCCCTCGCGCAATTCGGGCTTGCGTCTGGGGAGTTTGATTTTTTCCGGCTGAATTTCTTTGTACGGTATCAGACTCAGGAGGTGGGAAATGCAGTTCAGATGGGCCCGTTTCTTGTTATCCGAATTGACCACGTACCATCGGGCCTGATCGATATCGGTGTGGACCAGCATGTCGTCCTTGGCGCGGGAGTAGGCCTGCCACCGTATGCGCCCTTCAAGATCCATCGGCGAGAGCTTCCAGCGCTTTGTCGGATCTGAAATACGGTCCATGAAGCGGTGCTCCTGTTCCTTGTCGCTCACCGAGAACCAGTATTTCACAAGCGTGATGCCAGAGCGCACGAGGATGCGTTCATATTCAGGACAACACCGCAGGAATTCCCAGTATTCGGCGTCGTCGCAGAAGCCCATCACGCGCTCGACGCCGGCGCGGTTGTACCAGGACCGGTCGAACAAGGTCATCTCGCCCGCCGCCGGCAATTCCGCAGCGTAGCGCTGGAAGTACCACTGGGTCCTCTGGCGGTCGGACGGCGTGCCGAGCGCCACCACGCGGCAGTGGCGCGGATTCAGCGGCGCGGAGATCCGCTTGATGACGCCGCCTTTGCCCGCGGCATCACGGCCTTCAAAGATGACTACCAGCTTGCTACCCTCGTGCTTGACCCATTCCTGCATCTTCACCAGCTCGATATAAAGCCGACGCAGCTCGCGCTCGTAGAACTTTTTACACTCTTTCTTCGTTGCGTTCGGATCAGCCAGCGGGCTTGTCGCGGTCATCTCGGGCACCTTGGTGCCCAGGGCCAATCGCTCTTTCCGGGTTTTCACAACGGAGCGGTGCATCCTCTGCCCCTCTTTTTTCTTGGTCATAACAGCTCATCCTGATGTCATGATTCGGCCATTGCCGGAAGTGTAGGGAGGATAAACGCCTCTTACCCGTCGGGCAACCGGCATCGCGCTGGCGTAGATTACGGGGCCAGGGCCAGGGATTTTCCACGCTGGTGACTTGCAGCGGTATGTTGCCGGGTTGTCACAGTTTCACAGCTCAGCTCCGTGATGCAGCCGGCTCATATCGACATGCTCGCGCGTGAGTTGATCAAGGCGCGTGCAACCCACCAGCGCCAGCACGCGGTCAATCTCATCGCGATAGATTTGCAGCGCACGCGCGGCGCCCGCTTCGCCTGCGGCGGCGACACCATGCAGCGGTGCGCGGCCCAGCATCACCGCGTTCGCGCCCAACGCCAGCGCCTTGATCACATCAGCGCCGCGCCGAAAGCCACTATCGACGATCACCGTGATGCGCTTGCCCACGGCTTCCACAACGCGCGGCAGCGTGACGATGGGCGCGGGTGCGGCGTCCAGCACGCGCCCGCCGTGATTGGAGATCACCACGGCGTCCGCGCCACAATCCGCCGCCATCACCGCGTCGTGCGGGTGCTGGATGCCTTTGACGATCAACTTGTGCGGCCACATGCGGCGCAGATCGCGGACATCGTCCCAGGTAATGTTTGGGCAGAAATTGGACGAGCGCCCCATCGGCAGCGCGGTGATTTTGGTTTGGGTTTCCTCGGGGAAATTCTGGTAGCGCGGTGTGCCGGTCGTGAGCATGTAGCGCAGCCACACACCGGCGAGCCAGTGCGGATGCGTCAGCACATCCAGCGTGTTGCGGGTGGTGAACCTGAACGGAATGGTCATGCCGTTTTTCAGGTTGTATTCGCGCCCCGGCGGCACCGGCGTATCCACCGTGAACACCAGCGCCTCGAAGCCGGCGTCACGCGCGCGCTCAATCACGCGATACGACTGCGCGCGGTCGGGCCACATATAAAACTGGAACCACAAATTGCCGCCGGCTTCCGCGGCGACGCGTTCGAGCCTGGTCATCGAACCCAGCGCCAGCGTGAACGGGATGCCGTGCGCACGAGCCGCGCGTGCCAGCGCGATTTCGCCTTCGTACCACGCCAGGCCGGCGGAGCCGGTGGGTGCGACGATCACGGGCATCTGCTGTGTTTTGCCGAACAGGGTGATTTGCTGATTGCGTTCGGAAACATCATTCAGCACGCGCGGCTTGAGCTTGATGCTTTCCATCACTGCGCAGTTGTCACGCATGGCGACTTCATCGTCGTTGCCGCGATCCATGAATTCGAATAGGCCTTTGGGCAGGCGGCGGCGCGCAGCCTCGCGTAAATCAGCGGTGCTGTAGAACCCCAGGGTGTGGTCGGTCATGATGAATAAGGGAAAGGGCTTCTGTTGTAGGAATCAAAGGTGAATCAAAGGGGCAAAGCTCAAATATCCCAGCCGACTTCACCTCTTCTTCACAATATATTTCACCCCGTCTATGGACGCAAAATCCGCATCCTGCGTCCACAGCACTGCATCGTATGCCCGTGCTGTCGCCAGCATAATGCTGTCGGCCATCGGCAGCGATTGTTCGATGCTCAGATGCGCCGCCGCCAGTGCCAGAGGCCCTGTCAGTTCAACAACCCGACCCTGCTGCATCAGGGCTGCGGCCTGCAGTGCCGCGTTTTCGCCGCGTTGCTGCAGCACGCGCTTGAAAACCTCGTAGACACTGACGGACGGCACGATCAAGTCGCGTGTGGCCTGCACGGCGTGTGCAAAAAATCCGGCGTTGGGGCCATCGGCCATGTACTCCAGCCAGCCCGAAGAATCGACAACGTTCACACCCGATCCGCGTCGCGCGGCACATCGGTATCGATGCCCTTGAGGAATCCGCGCATGCGCTTGATCGGCCTCACAGGGATCAACTCGATACGATCAAGGTAGGCGACAGCCTGCACCTTCTGTCCCGGCGAGAGCTTCATCGCTTCGCGTATCGACTTGGGAATAACAATCTGGAATTTCGGGGAAATGGTCAGCGTTTCCATAAAGCCTCATCGATCATGTATTCGTATGACGACCATGGTATCGATCACAGCGGTTTTCGGCAAGCCGGTGCCATTTTACGAAATATACTTATAACTAATTGTTTTTATTATATATTTTTGATGGGGCTGATCTCGATATTTTCTTGTGGCTTGCTCTGACTTCTTTGGATATCGAGCTTGGCCCCTTAAATTCCTGTAATAAGCGCAACGCCTCTCAAGAGGACTTCTTTCAGGGCGCATTACACCAGTTGTCAATCCATACGGCGCAATGCCCTTCGGTTATTGCGCCCTGCGCTTGCTCAACAACGGGATGATTTTCGTAACCCTGGTCTGCCAGCCATTGCCCCGTGTTTCTGCGGATACGGGCATCCGGATCATCGACATCAAACAGGCGCTCGCCTCGGGGGTTGAGAGGGCGGACAGCGTTGTGAAATTCCGCAAAACGGCGGTTAATCACCGGCAAGCGGTCAATTAAAAACTCCGCCAGCATCAACGTATGCGCGGGTCTTTCGTCATCGGACCCGGTATCGCTACCCATGAAAAAAGCGCCCGCAGGAATGCGTATCATCTATGCGGAGGCCGCTGTAACCTGCGACGGGGTTTGTAACACCCCAAAAAACACTGTCGCAAGACACGCAGCAATCCTGCTCAAGTCAGCTCCTCTGCAATGATCATATTCACCCCGGCAATAAGATCGCGGATGAGGCGCGACCGCATTCCTGCGATGGCGATGACACAAAAATCATCGAAAAATTGCAGGGGCAATCATTTCGTCCACTCGCTGCAGAAACCTCGAACTTCTTCCACTTAATTTCTTCCGCCAAAGTGGTCAAACCCTTTTTGCCTTAGCGGCAGCGGTAATCCGTCGCGGTCCACGACCACCACACTACACACCCCTTCCGGCGCACGAATCACGCGACCGATACGCGTCACCTTAACCCGCGCACACACTGCCGCACGTTCAACCGCCGCCCGTTTTGCCGACGCTGCAGTAAAACACAATTCGTAATCATCACCACCGGAAATCACAGCAGCCTGCGCCACCGGTGATTGCAGATGGCGCCGCAGCAAGGCCGACACCGGCAGACGCTCGAAGGCCACCACTGCGGCCACCTTTGACCGTTCGCAGATATGGCCGAGGTCGGCAGCCAGACCATCCGACACATCGATCGCACTGCGCGCCACGCCACGCAAGGCCAGGCCCAGCGCCACACGCGGCAGCGGCCGGTCAAGGCGCTGCACCGCCTGTTTCAGTTCGGCGGGTTTAATTTTGATGCGTTTTGTTTCCGCCGCCACTGCCAGCGCGGCATCACCCAGCGTGCCTGACACCCAGATGTCGTCACCGATTTTCGCGCCGTCACGGCGCAAGGCCTGACGCGCCGGCACCTCACCGATGATCTGCACACAGATGTTCAGCGGCCCGCGTGTGGTATCACCGCCGATCAGGTCGACACCGTGTTTGCGCGCCAGCGTCATGAAACCTTTGGCAAACGCCGCCACCCAGCGCGCATCGACGCGCGGCAAGGCGATGCCGATGGTCGCCCAGCGCGGTGTTGCACCCATTGCCGCCATATCCGACAGGTTCACCGCCAGCGCCTTGTGACCGACCGATTCCGCATCGGCGTCCTTGAAGAAGTGCCGCCCGGCGACCAGCATGTCCGCGGCCACCGCGAGCAACTGGCCCTTGCCCGCCCTGATCAGCGCGGCGTCATCACCCACGCCGAGCACGGTTCGCGGTGTGGCGTGGGTGAAGTAGTGGCGGATGAGATCGAATTCGCTGGGCATATGGGATCGTATTGTGCCCTGAACCCGCAATTCGCGGCGCAACGTCGCCGTTTCAGTCCCTTTGGTGCATATGAGTTCACCCGGATCAGCAAGACATCGGTGGTTTTCCCCTCAGGCTGCCATCGCGACTTCACCCTGTTTCGTGGCACCCACATCAGCAGCGCCCAAGCAGTGGTTTCCGTACCTTGCGTACGATAACGAACAGAACATCGTGATGGAGCGCAGCATTATCTGTTCTGGTTACCGGCCCTCCCTGATCAATAACCTGAAATTCCCTGCCTGGCCAGGTCAGCGGCCGCGGCGCGAAAGGGGTATGCAATGGAACGCATCATCGCAGGACGATTTCAATCAAAAGACGGCGCTGACGCCGTCGCGGTATTGCTTGGGCAATATATTGAAACCACGGACATCTGTATTTTTCACAACAACCCGCCAGGCCAGCACGATGCCTATGCACTGGGCGGCGACGAAGATGCAGACCCCGGTGCAGAAGGTGCGGGGAAATCTGCAGTGGGCACGGCCATTGCCGCAGGCCTTACCGCAGGTGCGGTCGGTGCCTTGGGCGGCCCCGTGGTCGCGCTCGCCGCTGCTGCAACCGGCGCTTATGTCGGATCACTGGGTGGCGCCCTGCACGGATTGGGCGATGACGATGACAAAGCGCATGCCCCGGATAATCGTCCAGGCGGCGTCATGCTGTCAGTGCGCATTGCAGATCCGCTGAATGAACAGCGGGTGATTGCCACCCTGCGCAGGGAAGGCGCAGCTGATATCGAAGAGGCGGACGGCGAATGGCGTGATGGCGACTGGGTGGATTTCGATCCGGTCGCGGCGCCGCGGCTGGTGAAAACCACGGCCATTTGAACCGTTTGATTCTGCAGGCTGGAGCGCACTGATACACGGGCACGGCAAACGGGTACAAAGCCCCATAATAGGGCTCCGCTACAGCAGGTTCGGCCCGTCACTCCATGAAAATCCCCGCAAGACTCCAGCCCCTGGTCGAAGACGGCCTGGTCGATGACGTCATCCGCCAGTTGATGAGCGGCAAGGAAGCGGCGGTGTTCATCGTCCGCTGCGGCGAAGAGATCCGCTGCGCCAAGGTCTACAAGGAGGCCAACAAGCGCAGCTTCCGCCAAGCGGTGGATTACACCGAAAACCGCAAAACCAAAAACAGCCGCCGCGCCCGTGCCATGGAAAAACGCACGCGTTACGGGCGCAAAGCCCAGGAAGAGGCCTGGCAAAGCGCCGAGGTCGACGCGCTGTACCGTCTCGCCGCCGCAGGCGTGCGCGTGCCCGTGCCGTATAACTTCCACGAAGGTGTGTTGCTGATGGAACTGGTGACCGACGCCAATGGCGATCCGGCGCCCCGGCTTGATGACGTGGAATTCAGCGCGGATGAAGCCCGTACCTGCCATCAAGCGTTGATGGTGGAGGTGGTGCGCATGCTGTGCGCCGGCGTGGTGCACGCCGACCTTTCAGAGTTCAACGTGCTGCTGGGCAGCGCCGGCCCGGTCATCATCGATCTCCCCCAGGCCGTCGATGCCGCGGGCAACAACCATGCGAAAAGCATGCTGGAACGCGACGTCCTCAACCTGACCAACTTTTTCGGCCGTTACGCGCCGGAACTGCTGACCACTGAATATGGCAAGGAAATCTGGTCGCTCTATGAAAGCGGCGCCCTGACGCCGGAGGTCCAGTTGACCGGGCGTTTCGAACAGACGCTGAAACCGGTCGATCTGGTCAGCGTGGTGCGGGAAATCGATGACGCGCGCGCCGAAGAAGCGGCGCGGCTGTTGCGCATGGCGGATACCCGTTAGCGCCTGATCAACAAACAAAATGAACAAGGGCCATGCAATGGCCCTTGTTCAATGATTGCTCCTGCGCGTGTTCCGTTCTACTTCTGTTTGTAGAACACGTATTTCGCCTGATACGCAACCTGCTGCTTCGCACCCTTGTTGGCCATGCTGCAGGCCGCCGCAGGCGCGACACCGCCCTTGGTCTCGAGGCGCTGGATGTAGCTGGTGCCGGTCATCGCGCCCTTGCCCATTGCCGGCTCAGCCTTGACCAGTTGCAGCGGGATGTTACCCGCGGATGCCGGCGCCACTGCCACCTGCTTGCCGGTCACTTTTGACCCATCGTTGGCTTCCCAGGTCGGTCCGCCGTAGTATTTGCCGACGGTTTTTTTCTGCATGTCGGTCAGCGTGGCGACCGGGACGACAAACGCCCATTCGAAGGCGCCCGCCATGTCTTTTTTCTCGCGGCATTCGTAGGTGATTTCGCCGACGCCCAGAGTTTCCAGCATGACTGCATGGCCAGCCGGCACGCGCACCGGTTCCGGGAGGGAAGCATTGTCAGTGGCGGCAAGGCTGGTGCCGGCAGCCAGCAAAGCGGCGATTGATACGGTCGTCAGCAAGGGCTTGAACATGATGTGTCCTCTTGAGTAGTGTCGGTAGGTGAGCTGCCGGATGGCGGCGTCTCACCTATTATTACCCGCGGGGCACGGCTCTGGATGCAGCCCGGGCGAAAATGTTTTCGCCCGTTCGTTTTCGCCCGTTCGTTTCCGCCCGTTCGTTTTCGCCCGTCCGTTTGCGCCCGTTCGTTTTCGTCCGTACTTCAGTTAGCCTTCGCCACCACCGTGCGGCCCACATACAGGATCGGACCGGTCGGGCGGCCGATCGGTGACCCGGTTTCCGGCTCCAGTGTCAGCTCAAACAACTGCTCGCGTTCCAGCGTCGGCAGGCTGGCCACGTCAATTTCGGTCACCCGGTCCGGCGGCACCAGCCCCAGTGAGGTCGGCGCGCCGGCACCCTGTGCCTTGGTCCAGAACTGCAGTGCTTTTTGCGGCGCTACCGCGGTCGTGCCCAGCGGAATCAGGCGCAGCTTGCCGCCGACAGAAGCCTCGACGATCCAGCCGGCGTCCTGCTTGTCCGGGCTTTGCAGCACGGCAAGATAACGGGTGCCGGGCACCGGCGCATCGACCGGCCTCAGTTGCAAGGCCAGCACCACGGCAAGCACCGAGGCGAAGGCCGCGCCGAAACGCCAGAAGGTCAGGCCTTCCCACCACGGCTGTGCCGGCGCGGCACTGCGGTGCGCCCTGACTTTTTTGAGGCTCTGTTCGATGCGTGACCACACCGCCGGCGACGGCTCCACCGGCACCAGCATGCGCGTCATCGCCAGCAGTTTGTCCTGCCAGAAATACACCTCCTGCTGCAGGCCGGCGTCGCGCGGCAAAGCCAGCGCGACCTCATCATGTTCGGCGGAAGACAAAGTGCCGACCACGTATTCAGCAGCGGTGGCCGCGCGTTCGACCGGGTCGACGGGAATCATGACAGGCACTCCTTCAACGCGATCAGGCCACGGCGGATCCAGGACTTCACAGTACCGAGCGGCGCGCCGAGCTGCGCCGCCACCTGCTCATGGGAATAACCATCAACAAAGGCCAGCAGCACCGACTGCCGGCGCTGTTCTTCCAGGCGTTCGAGGCACTGCGCCAGTGCGCGTTTTTCCGCGGAGTCATCCACCGATTGCCAGGCCGCATGCGCCTCGAGCAATTCCTCATACCGCTCATCATCGCGCTCCGGTGAGCTGCTGATCGCACGCAGGGCATTCAGTGCGCGGTGGCGCACTACCGTGTAAATCCAGCCGCGCGCCGAACCCAGCCGCGGGTTATACGTGCCGGCCTTGCGCCAGATCTGCAGGAAGGCATCATGCAGGACTTCCTCGGCCAATTCGCGCCGGCGTACGATGCGCAGCACCGTTGCCATCAGCCAGCGGCGTTCGCGCTCGTAGATGGCGCGCAAGGCGTACTGGTCACCCTGAGCGCAACGCAACAGTGCTGCTTCGAAATCCAGCGGCAAATCATCGGTTTCGGTGTTCATCGTCGTCATGCCCGGTGGCGCAGGTGCCAGGGTTGCTGCCCGATACTACACAAGGCATGCGGATTTGGATGCAGCCCCTCCCGCAAACCCGAAATCAGGGCTTGGGCTGTCCTTCAGGGGCGTTGACTGCCTGCTCCCGCTGCATGCGCTTGAACTCGGCCAGTTGTTCGGCATATTTCTTTTTCAATTGGGTCGGGAACCAGAAATCCACCGCGGCGAAGCCGAAGAAGAACAGCAGCATGACCGTGCGCGCGCCCTGATCAAGTTCGCCACCGTAAAAAAGCACCCACAGCGCGAGCGCCAGATTGAGAAAACCGGCCAGATAAAAAGCATAAATGCGTTTTTTCAGCCGGGGATCCATTGCATAGACTTTTTCCATGGTTCATTCCATCAGCAGGTTGTCGATCACCATCCCAAACATCACAGCCTTATCAGAGGCTTGTTCCAGCCATGAGTCACGGAATTTTCACTTATTCCGCCCGGCCTGCACCTCGGTGGCGCGCAACTGCATCGCCATCTTGTCGAGCACGCCGTTCACATATTTATGGCCGTCGGTGCCGCCGAAGGACTTGGCCAGTTCAATTGCTTCGTTGATCACCACGCGGTACGGCACTTCCGGACATTTCTCGAATTCAAAACCGGCCAGCAGCAGAATGCCGCGCTCCACCGGCGACAGGCTTTTATAGGCGCGGTCGAGCAGAGGTGCAATGCGTTGCTCCATCTCCACAGCACCGGCCACCGCGCCGTGCAGCAGCAGCTGGAAATATTCGCCATCGATCTTGTTGAAACCTTCGGCATCACTCAGTTGCTCGGCGATGGTCTGAGGATCGGTACCCGCGAGTTGCCACTGGTAGAGGCCCTGCAAGGCGAATTCGCGCGAACGGCGACGGCTGGATTTCATGATGTTCCGGTAAGACATTCACGCCAAGCGTGAAAAATAACTGTTTAAAAACAATGACTTAAATATTTTCAGCGGCCGACCTGAAGTGCTTCAGCAAATGCGCCATCTCGATCGCAGCCAGCGCGCAGTCGAGACCCTTCTGTTTCATGCGTACCTCCGCCTGGTCGTCGTTCTCGGTGGTCAGGACGCCGTTGGCAATCGGCACACCGGTTTCGAGCTGCACATCGGCAATACCGCGCGCGGACTCGTTCGATACGATTTCGAAGTGATAGGTTTCGCCGCGAATCACAGCACCGAGCGCCACCAGCGCATCGTACTGGCCGCTGATCGCCATCGCTTTCAGCGCCAGCGGAATTTCCAGCGCGCCGGGCACGGTGACGATGTACATGTCTTTTTTCGCCACACCGTGTTTGACCAGCGCCGCAGTGCAGCTCGACAGCAGCCCGTCGCCGATGTCGATGCTGAAACGCGCCATCACGATGCCGATGCGCAGGCCCGCGCCCCTGTGCTCCGGTTCCAGTTCTTCGATGTCGTCGTAACGGCTCATGGCTGGACCGTGAAGGTGTGAATGTGTGAATGTGTGAACGTGGCACTGCATCTCCCGATGAGATTACAGGCTTCCAGAATATCGCCCAGCATGTTGTCGTCCCCTTTCACGCCTTCACTCCTTCACCCATTCACCGTTTTCGGCGGCTGCAGATAACCCGTCACTTCAAGGTCAAAACCCGCCATGCTCGGCATGCGCAGCGGCTGCGCCAGCACACGCATCTTTTTCACGCCGAGGTCGCGCAGGATCTGCGCACCGATGCCGTAATTGCGCAGCACGATTTTTGCCGTGCCGCCGCGCTCATGCTGCGGCCGCGCGCGCTCCAGCAATTCCGCCGCGGTTTCCTGACGGTGCAGCAACACGATCACGCCGCGACCTTCACCCGCAATGGTGGCCATCGCGTCATGCAGATTCCACGAGTGGCTGGTCGCGCCGGTGTCGAGCAGGTCGATCAGCGATACCGGCTGATGTACCCGCACCAGCACTTCGTCGCGCGCAGTGAATGTGCCACGCACCAGCGCGAGGTGGGTCTGCCGGCTTGCCGCCTCGGTATAGGCCACCAGCCGGAAGGTGCCGTGCGCGGTGTCGATGTCGCGCTCAGTCGCGCGTTTGACCAGCGATTCGGTACTGCTGCGGTACTGGATCAGGTCGGTGATGGTGCCGATTTTCAGTTTATGTTCTGCAGCGAATTCGATCAGGTCCGGCAGCCGCGCCATCTCGCCGTTGTCCTTGAGGATTTCGCAGATCACCGCCGCCGGCATCACCCCAGCCAGCCGCGCCAGATCACAGCCGGCCTCGGTATGCCCGGCCCGCACCAAGGTGCCGCCGTTCTGCGCCATTAGCGGAAAAATATGTCCCGGCTGCACGATGTCGGCCGGACCGGCATCGGGCCGGATCGCTGCCTGCACCGTGCACGCACGGTCCGCCGCCGAAATGCCGGTGGTGACGCCTTCAGCAGCTTCAATCGACAGCGTGAAATTGGTGCCCATCGGCGAACGGTTGTTGCTGACCATCAGCGGCAGGTTCAATTGCCGGCAACGCTCCTCGGTCAGCGTCAGACAGATCAGGCC
Source organism: Burkholderiales bacterium (assembly GCA_038316355.1). GTDB lineage: Bacteria > Pseudomonadota > Gammaproteobacteria > Burkholderiales > SG8-41. Next base: position 21,052 of record JBBQAO010000036.1, on the reverse strand, counting down.
GCGGCCGTAACGCGCCATGAAATTGATGGTTTCGGCCGTAGCGAATTCAGCGGCGAGGACCAGATCGCCTTCGTTTTCGCGATCTTCCTCGTCGACGAGCACGACCATGCGCCCGGCGCGCATCTCGGCAATGATGTCGGCAGTGGAACTGATGGCCAAGTCGTTCTTTCCTGATTGCACTGCTGTTTTTCCATGTCGTCCGCGGGCCTGCGCAGGCGCTGGCGGCCACGAACCGTGAAATGAATCGTCCAAAAATACCCCGGAAAACCACCTGCGGCAGTGCACGGCTGCGTGCACAGGGCGAATTCTACTAGCTTCCCGGTTGCCACCTATGGCTGGAGCGTGCGGCATCCGGCGGGAACCCGGACCGCCCGCGCCCCGCACCCTGCCGGCCCGGGGGCCTGTGCTAGTATCCCAACAAATTCGGCCCGTCAGTACTGGCTCATGGTACGCGGCACAGGAACACCGATCCCGGAACGGGACGCTGATACAGGGAGCACTGATGAAAAGGTCTGGCGAAGCTGACGACCCGCGCCGCCGCCTGCTGGTGAAGGTTTTGGCCGCGGGATTTTTTTCGACGGGGATGTCCGGCGCTTGGGCGCAGATCTTCGGTCGCCAGCCGGAACGGCTGCCACCCGACCGCTCGATCTACCGGATCAGCGGCCAGGCCTCGGTCAACGGCAAGCCAGCCACCACGGAGACCCGCATCGTTCCCGGCGACACGGTGGAGACCGGCAAGGACAGCGAAATCATTTTCGTCGTCAACACCCAGTCCATGATCCTGCGTGCCGACAGCCGGCTGGTGCTACAGTCGGAATCCAAGTCGCTGGTGTCCGCCCTGGTCACCGGCTTGCGGCTGGTGACCGGCAAGGTGCTGTCGGTGTCGCGCAATCAGCCGATGCGCATCCAGACTGCGACCGCAACCATCGGCATCCGCGGCACCGGCTGGTACGCCGAGGCGGATCCCGAACAGACTTATTTCTGCACCTGTTATGGCGTGGCCGACGTGGCCTCCGCCACCGATTCCGCCAGCAGGCAGACCGTCACCGCCACGCACCACGACATGCCGCTCTACATCGCAGCCAATGGCAGTCCCGGCAACAACGTCCGCCGCGCGCCGTTCATCAACCACACCGACCAGGAACTGGCGCTGATCGAAACACTGGTCGGCCGCACACCGCCGTTCGTATTCTCGAACGACATCTACAACGCACCGCGCCGGGATTACTGAGCAGCGACCCTGTAGCAGGAATACGCAGGCAGCTCAACGCCGCCCGCCCTCAGCGCAGCCTTTACTGCGACGCGCCGTTGAGGATCCAGTTCAGGAACAGGTCGTAGCTGACACGCGCGACCTGGCCGGGTGCGGCGGTGGTATCGAATCCGGTCACCAGCAGGCCCTTGTGGTTATTGCCCGAAGGCTTGCGCAATAGCGGACTCGCCACGATGTCGGTAAAGTTGATGCGCCCGCGCAGTTCCGTGTAGAACCACAGGTCGTCCGTCGCATCACCGACCACGGCATCCCCGTTTCGATCCATGTTCGTAAAGAAAATCGGCGCCTGTACCGCGCCGGCGGCCGAGTGACAACCCGAATTGGTGCACCCCGCGCCGCCCTGCAGCACGGCCTTGATGTCAGCAAAGCGGATTGCCGCGGGTACTGGCGTCAGCGTGTTGTCGACCACCACGGTCAGCTGGACCGGCGTGCTCTGCACCGCACCGCTTGAGGTGGCGAGTTGCAGCACGTAGCTGCCGTCGGCGATGGTGGTCAGCGTCGGCTGCACTGAGGTCGGGCTGGTCAACGTGGCGCCGCCGGGTCCGGACACGATGGACCACTGGTAACCGGTGGAGAACTGGCTTCCCGCCGCTGACAGCGTCGTCGCGCCTTGCCGCACCACCCGGGCCGGACCCGGGTCGGCAACCGGGCGCCCCGGCATCAGCACCGCGCCTCCACCATCGCGCACCGTGAACCCGAGCGTTTCCAGGAACGTCGCCATGATATTGGCCATGCCGGTGGTGAAGAACTTGTCGGCAATCAGCCGTGCCAGCGGCATGTTGCCACGGTCGATCACATGCGCCTTGATGCGGTCGCCGTAGCCCTGCACCTTGGCCAGGGTTTCGAAATCTATGTCCGACTGGTTGCCGGTGCCGCGCAGGATGTGGCAGGCGCGGCACGCCGGGGCCAGCACGTCCCGGTAGAGCGTGGTCTGGCCGCCGACCAGGAAGGAATTCGGCGGCGTGGTATCGGCAAACGCTGCATTGGGCAGGCCGTCGCCGCCATAGGCGTTCTTGATCTGCGCCCCCGCGGCACCCTGCCACTCGTTCACCGTGGCGATGCGCCGGCACGCGTCTTCCGGGAATCCGCCCGCCGCCGGGATCGGATACGTACACAGCACCATCTGGTTGATCGCCTTGATCGTCGCTTCCTGTTCGGCACGGGTATAACCCGGCGTCGCCGAGAAATCGAGGGCGTCGACTTCCAGCGGTTGCAGGCGCGCCTGCACGTCGCCGCGGGTCGCCGACACAGCGTTCATCACCAGCGGGAACAGCGGCTGCCCGCCTGGGCCTGGAGGCGTCAGCGGATCCCCACGGCCGCCGTGGCAGGAGATGCACGGACCCGGCATGGCCTTGCCGCCACGGCCATCGAGATTGGCCTCAGTCTCGCGCGCCCCGGTCACCGGATTGAAGGTGTAGAACTTCGCAAACGGCACGCCGCCAGCCGGCCCCGGGCTGAATTCGATGGCATTGGTGCCGATATGCCAGCGCGGGTCCCGGACGACCGCTGCGGCAAGGTTGAACGGATTGTAGGTATACCCGGCGGCAGGCTCGACCAGGTAGTTTTCCACCATCACCGCCACCGTGCCATCGACGTTCATCCGCGCCGTCATACGCCGGCCGTAACCCAGGTCACGCACATCGCCGAACACGACCGTCAGCTCGGTTCCGGTGCCCGACCCGAAGCCGTTGACCGCCTTCCACCCGTTGAGCGTGGTCCGCAGTCCCGTCGGATCGATCGCGGCGTAATAGGCCTGCGGATACGCCGCAGAATTCATCTGCATGCTGCCGTCGGCCTGCAGCTGCGGATTCGGAAACAGCAGGAAACTGTTGACGCCGGAAATCACCGCAGGGGTCGGTGCCGACGTCGACCGGTCACCCGAAAAATCACCGCCACCGCCGCCGCACGCCGTCAGCAACAGTGTCACCAGCAGCAGGCCGGCCGCACGGAAGGTACCCGTGGTGTTCAGAGGGACTGCATGGCGGTTGTGATTCATATGGTCAGGCACCCTTAAAACCGCATCAGGTATACGAGGGAGTACTGGTTCACGATGTAACTTCTCGGCGAGGTTGCAAAAAACGGCCGCTGGTCCGGCGTCGATTCGATGCGGCGCCACGAGAAATCCAGCGAATCGCGGGAGCCCAGTCCCAGGTTGTAGCCCAGCGTCGTGATCACCGTGGCGCCGTCAAACCGGTAACTGAAGAACCGCCCCGGAAACGCATCGTCGCGCACCAGCACCTTCGCGATATTAAAATCCTCCAGCGCCGGATTGCTGGTGCCGGAGACCACATCGCCGCGGCGGTATTCGCCGCCGATGTAGAGCGTCTGGCGCGGCGCCAGCGCGTAATCCAGGTTGATCCGTGCGGCGTTGTCACGATTGATGAACACGGCGCTCTCGCCGTGACGCTCATTGTGCGCCAGCGCGCCAAACAGGCGGATGCGGTCGGTAAGCTGCTGGCTCAGCGAAACTCCCGCCGTATAACGATAGCCGCTGCGCAGCACGGATTCGTAATCGTCCCAGGCAGCGCGCGCGAACACGGCGTAGGTCGGCGCCGCAAACTCTCCCGAGGCACGGTATTGCAGGTCGCCGTTGGCCCCGACGGTCACCCGGCTGAGCTTGTCGTAGTTGCGGAATTTTTCACCACCCACCAGCCCGGTCACCATGGCGCGGGTATTGGCGTTCAGGCGGAATATCGCAACCTTGCTCACGTTGACGCTGTAGGCCTGGTCGCCCAACTGGTCCACCTTGCCGCGCCCGACGTTGTCGTCGAAAAGGTAACCGGCGTCGACCTGGATATCCAGCGGCGCGGACAGCCAGTCGGTGGATGCCGCACCACGGCCGTCCAGCGCCTTCGACACCCGCAGGCGAACCGCAAAATTCGTGTTCTGTTCATGCGAGCGCTGCAGTTCATAGTCGGCGCCTATCGTCAGGCCACCGCGGAAGATGAAATCACTGCCGATGCCGAACACCAGGGCATCGCGGACAACGGGACCGGTCGCCACGGCATATCGTGGACCGTTGAGGAGGTCGGCATAGGCCATCGTGGCCAGGCGCTCGCCCTCAAAATCATGCCGGAATTCCATGCGCACCCGCGGTGCCACGCGGCCGAAGCTGGTGGCATGCTGTGATTCGGCGCGCACACCCAGCGCCCCCTGCACGGAATTCTGCTTCTGCCCGAAAAAAGTCAGCGCGTACTGTCCGGCACCGGTTTCCGTGCTCTGGTTGAGACGGTCGACGACCAGGTCGAGCCGTCCATACGGCGACACCAGCAGGCCCTTTTCGCGATGCTCGTACCCCGCCGCGATGGAGCCGAAGAGCTGCTTGCCGCTGCGGCTGCCGCGCGCAAAATCATTGGCCGGAGCGACAAAACGCGCCGTCTCCATGTCGATGCGGGTGTAGCCCAGCAAGGCGTCGACGAAGGTATTGCGGGTTGGCAGGTAACTGCCATATACCGCCACCGTGTAGGCGTCGGCCCGGCTCTCGGATCCGTCGGTGCCGATCCGGCTACGATCATTTGCGAAACCGACACCTGCGCCTAGCGTCAGCTGCTCGCTGTAGCGGCTATCGAAGCCCATGCTGATACCGTTGGTGCTGAAGTTGAATCCGCTGCTGGAGCCGGTGGCATCGCGCGACCCGAAACTTGCGACGCCGTCGATCCACCAGCTGAAGCCCCCTGCGTCTTCGCCTGGCGCAGTTGCACCGGGACCGGCCAGTGCGGCGAGGTTGATCGAACGCGTTTTCAGGGACATCTGGGCATCGTTGGCCAACTGGAACAGGAAACCGACCGAACTGCCACCCCCCGGGGACATGCCCGCCGAATCAACCGGCGCCTGGCCCATGCGCAGAAACGGCTGGGGCGCGACCAACCCGTTGCCGCCGCGGACCGCCTGAATTTCGGGAACTCCGGGCAGGGCTGCCACTGTGCCCATGCCGTCAAGCGGCGGGTTAACTTTAGCCGGCGGTGCAGCGGCCGCCATTGCAGTTGCGGGTACGCTGCTCCCGGCGGTGCCTTGCGGGCTACCGCCGCCCGCCGGTTCCGTGCGCCGGTGCAGCGACTCCATACGGCGCTGGAAATTCGAAATCTGCGTGCGCGCAAATCGCCGCGCGGTGTCGGCCTGCGCCGTGAGCAGGCCGGTGACCGTGGGGTCCTGCGCCGGATCGGGCCGGCCGACCACGGTGATGGACACCGTGCCCGGCGGCGAGGTGCCCCCGGCACCGAACCCGACATAGCTGAACTCATCGGTGCCGAAATAATTGTGCGCCGGCGTGTACGTGACCCGGGTGCCGCTGACCGTGACCGCGCCGCGCATTGGCGCATTGACAATGGATACGCCGGTGACGCCGAAGCCGCCGATGCTGGGCGCCAGGTCGAGTGTCGCCGGCGTGTTCAGCGGTACCGTCATGCCGACCGCGCCCGCTGTCGGCGGCAATGCACTGATGAGGAAGGTCACCGCCCGCGTGCCGGTGCCCGAGGCATTGGTCGCGGACAGCGTGGCATTAAACATACCCGGCGTCGTCGGCGTCCCGGAAATGATGCCGGTCACCGGATGCACGCTCAATCCCGGGGGCAGCCCGGTGCCGCTGTAACCGGTGATCGGCGGATTCGTCGCAACGATCGGCGTCGCCGGGAACGGCGCCAGCGCTGTCCCGCTGCCTGCGGTCGGACTGGTGATGCCCGGCACCAGGGTGGGCGTCACGTTGATGGTAAACGTCGCGCTGGTGGAAGGCCCTAGGCCGTTGCTGGCGGTGATCAGGGCCGTGAACGGCCCGCTGAGTACGGTCATCCCGGAAATCACACCGGCGGCATTGATGCTGAGGCCGGTCGGCAGCCCGCTTGCGGAGAAACCGGTGATCGGCACAGACACCGGCAGGTTGGTCACGTTGCCGGCACGCACGTCATAGCTGAAGGCCACGTTCTGCGACGGCGTCAGCGTCGCGTTGGATACCGCGGGCACGGCGCCCGGATTGATGGTGAAGCTCAGTGTCGCGTCGCTGCCCGTGCCGACGCCGTTGGTCGCATTGACCAGTACGCTGAACACGTTGCTGTTGCCACTGCTCTGGCTTTGCGTCGGAATGCCCGTGATCTGGCCGTTGCCGGTGTTCAGCGACAGGCCGGGGGGCATGCCCGAGACCACGACATAACTCGTGATCATCGGGTTGGTCGCCACCAGTTGCACGCCCGGCGCATTGATCGCGATGCCGACAGTGCCGGAGGCCGTCGTCGGCCCGGTCACCACCGGCGTGCCGCCGAAGGCGATCTGGAACTGCACCGGCAGGACCACCGTCCCGGCCGTGGTCACCACGCTGAGGGTCACATTGGTGTTGCCGCCGTTGGTCGGAGTGCCGGTGACTTGGCCGTTGGCGGTGTTCAGCGTCAGCCCCGACGGCAGGGTCCCGGCAGACACGCTGAAGGGATTGACACCCGAGAGCGTGCCGTTGGTCGAAAAGGTCTGGGTTGCCAGCACCACGGTCTGGGTGCCGGTGATGACCGCAGGGACCGCGCCGCTGTTGGCACCATTCAAACGCACACCGACCACGGTGAAGGTGACGTCCTTGTCGACACTGCCTGCGGGCGTGATGGCCTGCAGGCGCAGCGGATAAGTACCCGACGTATTGGCATCGGGGGTGCCGGAAATGACGCCGGTGGTGGTGCTCAGCGTGAGTCCCGACGGCAGCGTGCCCGACGTGATGCTGTACGACGTCGGCACCGACCCCATCACATTGATCGGGTAGTTCACCGCCGACGCCGTGGTCGTGGTCAGGTTGCCGCTGGAAATGCCAACCACGGTCACTGCGACAGTGCCGTCCACGCCGCCGGGGGACGCCGGGTTGACGAACCTGAAGGTCAGGGTGTCGGCGCCCAAGGTGGCGCTCGGGTTGTAGGTGAGGTTGTATCGTGGCACGTTGACGCCATCGACCACACTTACCGAGGTGGACGCCGCATTCGGCGCCGACACCACCGAAACGCCCCCGTCCTGCGGCACACCGGAAGTCCCGTTAGTCAGCAGCCGCGGATACACATCGACGGTCGCCGCGACGTTGCCGGAAGATCTCACCAGCGCGGTCGCCGCACTGCTTCCCGTCAGCGCCGGCGCCTTGAACTGGCCGATGTACATGGCCATCGTCTGGATCACCGCGTCCGAGGGCAGAGGGGAAAATGTGACGCCCATTATCGCGGCGCCGTTGATCAACCCGTTCTTGAGCAGGACAGGATTGTTCGAGGCGTTCAGATGGTTTACGGACCCGCCCGCAGCATTGGGCGGCACACCGTTCATGTGACAACCCGAACACGGGTTGGGAGCCCCCGGCTGAGTCACATTTTTATAACTGTTCAGCCCGGATGCAACGGTCAGTGTTTGGGCCTGTGCCACTGTGACGCAGCCCAGCAGCAGCACGGGGCCGATCACATGGGCCAGGAACCGGCTGTACCGAGCAGGCTGGGTCAGGGACGTGCGTGCAGCGTCCAAGGCAACGTCACCGTTGCCGGACAAATCGCTATCACCGTCCCCTTGCCGGTCGCGATACACGTCAAACGTTCCTGTTCTGTTGTTTTTATTGCGATCGCCGCCGTCTCCCGGTCAGCAACGCTGCCTCCCGAGCAACAGCGCGGAAAGATAGTAACGTCAAAAGTGGATCGCCGACACTGCCGGCCGCATTTTTATCGGAAAAAACGGCAACAACACCCGGAGATAGGGCGGTTTTCCTGCGGCCATGTCGTCGAATCAGGCGCGTCCGGCCCCGTCGCTGTGCCGGGGCGCGGTGACGGTGACGGATGCCCTGCGACAAATCCCGCAAACGAAGAGCGGGGATTAACTGCGCCGTGTATCGTGCACGGCGACCGCGTCCTGGGCACTGGCCAACCGCTCCGCATACCGCGCCAACAGGTCCACTTCCAGATTGACCATCGCGCCTGGCTTCAGATGCCGCAATGTCGTCGTGCCCAGCGTGTGTGCAATCAGGTTCACTTCGAACGTATCACCTTCGACCGCATTCACCGTCAGGCTGACGCCGTCCACCGCCACCGAGCCCTTGCGCGCGATGTAGCGCGCAATCGCCGGCGGCACGGCAATCACGAGCCGCCGATTATCCCCCACCGGCTCGAAGCGCGATACCGTGCCGGTGCCGTCAACGTGCCCCGTCATCAGGTGCCCGTCCAGCCGGTCGGCCAGACGCAGTGCTTTTTCGAGGTTGACCGCGGCGCCCTGCGCAAAACCCGCAACCGTGCCCAGTGACGCCTGCGACACCTCGGCTTCAAAACAGAGCTTGTCAAAAGCCACTACGGTCAGGCACACACCGCTGACCGCGATGCTGTCACCCAACGCGACGTCATCCATGGCGAGTCCGTTGCCCGCGATGCGCAGCCGTACACCGCCCGGTGCAGGCGACACATTTTCAATACGACCGACGGCTGCGACAATGCCGGTGAACATCAGCCGTTCACCGGATAACCCGCGCCCGTACGCGCATATCGTCACCGAGCTGGCGGATATCGGTGATCTTCATATTAAGCCGCTCACCGAGGCTGGCCAGCGGTGGCAGATGGAACATGCCCTTTGCCGTGTCGCCCAGAACGCAGGGCGCCATGTAAATCAGCAATTCATCGACCAGACCTTCGGCGAGCAATGAACCATTCAGCTTGTATCCGGCCTCGACATGAATTTCATTGCAGCCGCGCCGTGCCAGTTCCTGCAACAGCGCCGGCAGTTCGACCTTGCCGTCGTGGTTGGGCAACACCACGACTTCGGCGCCCTTTGCGCGCAAGGCCACGCTGCGTGGCACGTCCGCCCCGGCCGCAGCAATCAGCGTGCCCGGTCCGATGACATTCGCCGTCAGCGGCGTCTGCATCCTGCTGTCCACCACCACCCGCAGCGGCTGGCGGGTGGTCATCACGTCGCGCACCGTGAGTTGCGGATTGTCATCCTTGACCGTGCCGACACCCGTCAGCACCGCACAGGCCCGCGCACGCCAGGCATGGCCGTCACGGCGCGCTTCAACACCGGTAATCCACTGGCTCTGGCCGTTGGCCAGTGCGGTACGACCGTCAAGGCTGGCGGCAACTTTCATTCGCACCCACGGCGTGCCGCGGGTCATGCGTGAAATAAAACCGATGTTCAGTTCACGTGCTTCCATTTCCATCAAACCGACATCGACCTGGATGCCGGCGGCGCGCAATTGATCAAAACCCCTGCCCGCAGTTTTCGGATTGGGGTCCTGCATGGCAGCCACCACCCGCGCCGGTTTCGCCTTCAGCAGCGCATCGACGCAGGGCGGGGTGCGGCCGTGATGGGCGCAGGGCTCCAGCGTCACGTAAACCGTGGAGCCAGCCGCCTTGCTGCGCGCATGCTGCAAAGCAGTCGGCTCGGCATGCGCGGCACCGGCCTTTTCATGCCAGCCCTCACCGACCACCTTGTTGTTTTTGACGATCACGCAACCGACGCGCGGATTGGGTGTGGTCGTGTACAGGCCGCGCGCTGCGAGTTCCAGCGCGTAAGCCATGTGGCGGTAATCGTCGGGTGTAAACATGAAATTATTGAAAGTTACATCAATAGTGAAAAAACATGCCTCTGCAATATGCCGCTGAAAGAGGTTGCCATGTTTTTGATATTACTCAATAACCATCGCCGAAGGGGCGACTGATTGTGACTTCAGCTTACTTGCGGACCGGCTTGCGCACTTCCTTGATGGCGTCGGTGAAATCATCGACGCCCTGGAAGCTGCGATAGACCGAGGCAAAACGGATATAGGCGACTTCGTCGAGCCTTTTCAGCTCGCGCATCACCATCTCGCCGACACGGCGCGCCTGCACTTCGCGCTCGCCCAGCGACAGCAGTTCGTTGGTCAGCGCGCCGATCGCCTCGTCAACCAGCGGGGTCGGCACCGGGCGCTTGTGCAGGGCGCGCATGAAACTGGTGCGCAGCTTGGCCATGTCGAATTCGGCGCGGCTGCCGTCCTGCTTGACCACCTGCGGCATGCGCAGCTCGACTGTCTCGTACGTGGTGAAGCGCTTGCTGCAGGAGACGCACTTGCGGCGCCGGCGGATACTCTCCCCGTCATCACTCTCGCGCGAGTCGATGACCTGGGTTTCGTCCGATTTGCAGAAAGGGCAGTTCATAAAGGCAGCGCGGAGTGATGAGTGATGAGTGCGGAACTGAATTCAACATCGGGGGATTTTGGTTTTTCGCTCATCACTCATCGCTCCGCGTTCATCACTGTCACTTGTAGACCGGGAATTCGTCGCACAGCAGCTTGACCTCACCGCGCACACGACTGATGGCAGCCTCGTCCTGCGGTGCATCGAGCACGTCGGCGATCAGGTGGCCGAGCCGCTCGGCTTCGAGTTCCCTGAAGCCGCGCGTCGTCATCGCCGGGGAGCCGATGCGCACGCCGCTGGTCACCGTCGGCGTGCGGGTGTCGTTGGGCACCGCATTCTTGTTGACCGTGATGTTGGCGCGGCCCAGCGCCTGCTCGCCTTCCAAGCCGGTCACCGGCTTGTCGCGCAGATCGAGCAAAAACAGGTGGCAATCGGTGCGGCCGGAAACAATGCGGTAACTGCGCTCCTGCATGACCTTCGCCATCACCCGCGCGTTATCAAGCACCTGCTGCTGGTAATTGCGGAAATCCTTCGACATCGCCTCTTTCAGTGCCACCGCCTTCGCTGCGATCACATGCATCAGCGGGCCGCCCTGCGAACCGGGAAACACGGCCGAGTTCAGCACTTTTTCGTGCCGGGCGTCAGCGAGGATCAGCCCGCCGCGCGGGCCGCGCAGCGTCTTGTGCGTGGTGGTGGTGACAAAATCGGCGATACCCACCGGGCTCGGATACAGACCTGCGGCGACCAGACCGGCGTAATGCGCCATGTCGGCCATCAGCAGCGCGCCGGTGTCGTCGGCAATCTTGCGGAATTTTTTCCAGTCGATGACCAGCGAATACGCTGAAGCGCCGGCGATAATCAGCTTGGGTTTGCGCACCTTGGCCAGCTCGGCGACTTCGTCGTAATCGATTTCCTGGGTTTGCGGATTGAGGCCGTACGACGCGGCGCTGTAATACTTGCCGCTGATGTTGACCTTGGAACCATGCGTCAGATGGCCGCCGTCCGACAGGCGCATGCCGAGAATGGCATCCCCCGGCTGCAACGTCGCCAGAAACACCGCGGCATTGGCCTGGGCGCCGGAGTGCGGCTGCACATTGGCATAACCGGCCTTGAACAGTTCTTTCGCGCGATCGATCGCCAGTTGCTCGGCGATATCAACATATTCACAACCGCCGTAATACCGCTTGCCGGGATAACCCTCGGCGTATTTGTTGGTCAGCACCGAACCCTGCGCGGCCAGCACGGCCGGACTGGCGTAATTTTCGGACGCGATCAGCTCGATATGGTCTTCCTGGCGCTGCGCTTCCTGCTGCACGACGCGGAAAATTTCGGGATCGGTGGTTTCGAGGGTTTCGTCAAAAATGGTCATGGGCTGGGACTGTTCAGGAGTTGCCGGCTGGGGCCCGGATTTTATCATGCGAAACGTCAGGTTCCCCTTATGATGTCGCCCTGGGGAGGGAGGAATCCAGATCATGAAACTGCTGCTGGCACTGTCACGCGCCATCGACACGCTGAACGAATATGCCGGCCGCGGCACTTGCTGGCTGGTCCTTGCCTGCATCCTCATCAGCGCCGGCAATGCCGTTGCCCGTTACGGCTTCAACCTGAGTTCCAACGGCTTTCTCGAAATCCAGTGGTACCTGTTTACGCTGGTGTTCCTCGGTGCCGCCGGCTACACGCTGAAACACAACGCCCATGTCCGCATCGACCTCATCGCCGGACGTCTTTCACCGCGGGCGCAGGCATGGATCGACATTTTCGGCCACGTGTTCATGCTGCTGCCGGTTTGCGCGATCATGATGTGGTTCGGCTGGGCCGCTTTTGTCGAGTCGTACCGCGTCAATGAAATCTCCACCGACGCCGGCGGCCTGCTCAGATGGCCGATCAAACTTGTCGTGCCCGCCGCCTTTGCGCTGCTGATCCTGCAGGGCGTGTCGGAAACCATCAAGAAAGTTGCGCAACTGAGTTGCGCTGATGAGCGACCGGTGAACCAGTAAAGCATGGCCTTTGAACTGATGGCGCCGCTGATGTTCGCAGGCCTCGCGGCCTTGCTGCTGCTGGGTTACCCGGTCGCCTTCGCACTCGCCGCCAACGGCCTGCTGTTTGCATTCATCGGTTTCGAACTCGGCATGCTGCAGCCGGAACTGCTGCAGGCGCTGCCGCAGCGCCTCTACGGCATCATGGCCAACCCGCTGCTGCTGGCGATCCCGTTTTTCACCTTCATGGGACTGGTACTCGAGCGCAGCGGCATGGCCGAGGACCTGCTCGACGCCGTCGGCCAGTTGTTCGGTCCGGTGCGCGGCGGCGTCGCCTACGCGGTGATCTTCGTCGGTGCGCTGCTCGCGGCCACCACCGGCGTCATCGCCGCCTCGGTGATCGCGATGGGGCTGATCTCGCTGCCGGTCATGCTGCGTTACAACTATTCGCCGCGGCTCGCCAGCGGCGTGATCTGCGCCTCGGGCACGCTGGCGCAGATCATTCCACCCTCGAGCGTACTGATCGTGCGGGCCGACGTGCTCGGCGCGCCGGTAGGGGAAATTTACGCTGGCGCCGTGCTGCCGGGACTGCTGCTGGTGATCCTGATGATCGGCTATGTGTTCATCACCTCGATGGTGCATCCGGCGTCCGCACCGGCGCTGCCGCCGGAGGCCCGCCGCCTGCGCGGCGCACCGCTCTATCGCCACGCAGCACTGGTCATGGTGCCGCCGCTGGTATTGATCATCCTGGTGCTGGGCTCGATCTTCGCCGGCATCGCCACACCATCGGAAGGCGGCGCACTGGGCGCGGTCGGCGCGCTGGTGCTGGCCGCCATCAAACGCCGGCTGAACCTGAAAGTGCTGCGCGAGGCACTGGAAGCCACCACGAAACTGTCAAGTTTCGTGATGTTCATCCTGATCGGCTCCACGGTATTCGCGCTGGTATTCCGTGCGGTTGACGGCGACCTGTGGGTGGAACACCTGTTCACACTGGTGCCCGGTGGCGCCGTCGGTTTCCTGATCGTCGTGCACCTGATGATCTTCGTGCTCGGCTTTTTCATCGATTTTTTCGAAATCGCTTTCATCCTGCTGCCGCTGCTGGCCCCGGTGGCGGCCAAACTCGGCATCGATCCGGTGTGGTTCGCGGTGATGATCGGCATCAACCTGCAGACCTCGTTCCTGACACCGCCCTTCGGTTTTTCATTGTTCTACCTGCGCAGCGTCGCGCCGCCGCAGATCAAAACTGCCGACATCTACAAAGGCGTGATGCCGTTTGTCGCGGTGCAGCTCATCGCGCTGCTGCTGGTGGTGTTTTATCCGCAACTGGTGACTGCGTTCAGCGATGCCAAACCGGCGCGCGACAGCAGCAACATCGAAATCAACATTCCGACCGACTACGCGCCCGACAAACCCGATGCCGACGGCCTGACCCGGGAAGAAAAATCGGCGGCGGACATCGAACGCATGCTACGCGATGGAAAGTAAAAAATATCAATAAAAACAGCATCTTAAAAGAATTTCAGGTTGTGATGCCAGCCCTGCTGCCACATTTCGCTCACAGGAATAACTCCGTCACCACGGTAATCGCGCATGGAGGCATCACCATGAATCAGACCTATACCGCCGTTGTAAAGCAGGATGGCCGGTGGTGGATCGGGTGGATCGAGGAGGTCCCTGGCGTCAACTGCCAGGAACCTACACGCGACGAACTGCTGAAAACCCGGCGCGTGACACTGGGTGAAGCATTGGAAATGAACCGCGCGGATGCACGTAACGCTGCAGGCAATGACTACGAAGAGCTGAACATTGCGGTATGAAGCGTCGCGATTTACTGCGACATCTCACCGCACACGGCTGTTCGCTGCTCAGGGAAGGCGGCAATCATTCGTGGTGGCATAACCCAACGATGAACAGACGCAGTTCCATTCCCCGCCACAACGAAGTCAACGAGCATCTGGCGCAAAAAATTTGCGAAGACCCCGGTGTACTGCAACCGTAACCTGACACCGGACACCGGACCGGGATGGGCGGCGTGCTCGCCGCGCTGGCGGTGAAGCTCGCGTTCGAGCCGCGTCGCGGCTGACAACCCCGTCTTAGAACCCTGCGCTACTGCCGTGCCTCTGCTTCCGGGCTGAACCCACGGGGCTGCACGGTCCACATATAACGAACTGCAGCCTGTCATCACAGCCCGCAGTGTTAACCTGAATCCGGTTTCAATTTGTCCGAACGTATTTCATCCGCGCGGAGGAGAACAATGAGAAACGTCGCCGTTCCTGGCCTGCTCTGTCTCGCCCTTGCGTCATCAATGCCGGCAGTTGCTGCAGCACAGAATTATCCCAACAAACCGATCCGCATGATCGTGCCGTGGAATCCCGGCGGCACCTCCGACACCAGCGCCCGCATCATCGGCCAGAAAATGACCGAAGCCTGGGGCCAGCAGGTGGTGATCGACACCCGCGCCGGCGCCAGCGGCATTATCGGCACCGAGCTCGCGATGCGCGCGCCGGCCGATGGCTTCACGCTGCTCCATGCCAACATGAGCCAGTTCGCGACCAACCCCTTCCTCTACAAGGTCAGCTACGACACGCTGCGCGATTTCGCTCCGATCAGCATGGTGGCTTCAGCTCCCCAATTGCTGGTTGTGCATCCCGGCGTAGAAGCAAAATCAGTAAAGGAACTGATGCAGCTTGCCCGCGCAAAGCCGGGTGTTCTCAATTTCGGCTCCGGCGGTGCCGGCACCATCGCCTATCCGGCGGGCGTCATGTTCAAGACGATGACCGGCGTGAACATTGTCCACGTACCGTACAAAGGCACCATTCTCGCTCTCAACGACCTGCTCGGCGGCCGGCTGGAAATCTTGTTCTCGGATATGCCGATCGCACTTCCTCACGCCAGATCAGGCAAGGTGCGGGCGCTCGCGGTGACCAGTGCAAAGCGGTCCGAACTGCTGCCCGAAATGCCGACCGTCGCTGAATCCGGCGTAACCGGTTACGCCATCAATAACTCCTGGGGGGTTTTTGCCCGGCACGGCACCCCCCGTCCCATCGTCGCAAAACTCAACACCGAAATTATTCGTATCCATGCACTGCCGGAAGTCCGCGAGCGCTATGCCGGTCTCGGCCTCGAGGCGGTAACCAGCACTCCGGAGGAATTTCGCGGCATCATCCAATCGGAAACCGGGAAATTCGCCAAGATCATCAAAGCCACCGGCGCGAAGGTGGACTGAACAAACTGAAGAAAAGATAAACATGAAAATCACCGCCGTCACCACCTTCGTCAACCGCATGCCGCTGGTCCTCACCGGCGATGCGCCGATGGTCGGCGGTCAGGCCCGCACTGCGATGGAAACGCTGCTGGTGCGCGTCGACACCGACGCCGGCGTCACCGGCTGGGGCGAAGGTTTCGGCCATCGCGTGTGGCCGGCAACGCGCACCGCGCTCGACCGCATGCTCGCGCCGCTGTGCATCGGCCGCGACCCGACCGCCATTGCCGTGCTGATGCATGACCTCGCGCGCGCCGTCCATGGCGCCGGGCGCAACGGACCGCTGATGTATGCGCTGTCGGCGATCGACATCGCCCTGTGGGACATTGCCGGCAAGATCGCCAACCGGCCGCTGTATCAATTGCTCGGCGGCAGCCCGCGCGCCGACCTGCCCGCCTACGCCAGCCTGCTGCGTTACGGCAAAACCGCCGCGATGGAACCGCGCATCGCCGAAGCGCTGCAACGCGGTTACAAGCTGATCAAGATTCATGAAATCGATCCCGCCATCATCCGCGCCGCACGCCGCGCTGTCGGCAACACTGTGCCGCTGATGGTGGACTGCAACTGCCCGTGGACCGTCGCCCAGGCGCTCGTCATCTGCCGCGAACTGCAGGACCTTGATCTGGAATGGCTCGAAGAGCCGGTATGGCCGCCGGAAGACCATGCGGGAATCGCGCGGGTGCGCGCCGAGGGCGGCATTGCCGTGGCCGGCGGTGAAAACGTCGGCAGCGCCAACGAATTCCACCGCCTGTTCGAACGCGGTGCGCTCGATATCGCTCAGCCCAGCATCACCAAGGTCGGCGGCGTCACCGAAATGCAGAAAGTGTTTGCGCTGGGCGAAGCCCACGGCGTGCGCGTGGTGCCGCATTCGGCATACTTCGGTCCGGGGCTGCTCGCCTCCATCCATGTCAGCGCGGCGCAGTCGCGCGAAGTCTGGATCGAACGGTTCTATTGCGATTTTGCCGAGACACCGTTTGGTGATGCGATCAATCCGCGCAATGGGCGCATCGCGATTCCGCAGGGACCGGGGCTCGGCTTCGATCCCGATCCGGCATTGCTGAAAAAACTGATGGTTGAACACTGAGCGGGCAGTGTGCTGCGAAACCGCACGGGCACGCATATGCACCGCGGATTTCGCTAAGCTGCAACCGCAATCAATAACAACAAACCGACCAAAGGAAGAGGACCATGAACCCAGTCATCCGCTTCACCGTGTTACTGCTGTGTTTCGCCGCCGCACCGTCGCTGGCCTTCGAAGACAAATACCTCGACGCCAACGGCGTCAAGATCCGCTATACCGACACCGGCAAGGGCGACGCCATCGTGCTGCTGCACGGCGGCACCTCGAACCTCGAGAGCTGGACCTCGCGCGGCGTGGTCGACAATCTGGCGAAGGATTTCCGCGTCATTGCGTTTGATGCCCGCGGCCACGGCAAAAGCGATTCGCCGCACGATCCCGCCGCCTACGGCCGGCAACAGGCACTGGACGTGGTGCGCATCCTCGACGCGCTGAAAATCCAACGTGCACACATCATCGGTTTCTCGCTGGGCAGCAGCACCGTTGCGCAACTGCTGACCCTGCACCCGGAACGCTTCCTGACGGGTGTTCAGGTTGCCGGCGCAGGCCGCTCGCCGAAAGAAGCCAACAACCCGCGCATCGAAACCGAAGCCGCCGAAATTGCCCGTGACTGCATCAGCCGCAGCCGCGCCATGCGCCAGGCGCCGGCCGGCATGAAGCCGACCGAAGAAGAAATCCAGCAGCGCATCACCGCCTGCCGCGCTGACAAAAATTTCGACCAACTGGCGACCGCGGCATCGCTGCGCGGCTACAAGGATCAGGCGGTGACGTCGGAACAGATGGCCGCAGTCAAGGTGCCGACCATGGGCATCGTTGGCACGCTCGACCATACATTGAAGGACATGCAGGAACTCAAAACCCTGCGCCCCGGCATGAAGCTGGTGCTGCTCGAAGGCGTGTCGCACACCGGCAAAACCGGCATTCAGGGCGACCCGCGGCTGACCAGCGAAATCCGCAGCTTCATCGCCGAACAGCGCAAACCCGCACCCGCCGCTTCCACCAGCTACTGAGCACATCTCTTCCATCAGGCACAGATGCCGGGCAGAGTGAAACGCCGTTCAACGGGATACGGGCCGCTGCTGGCTTCTGATAAAAATATTAATTAAAACAATAACGTATCTATTCAGTGCGTGCGGCAAACTCAGCGACCTTCCCTCACCCCGCCCTCTGCTCCGCTTCCAGTGTTCCCTTGTCCCGGAGGGAGAGGGAGCAACCCCCGTGCTACTCGATTCCAAGTGTTTGCTTGCCCCGGCGATGGTTTTCTCCCTCTCCCTCCGGCAGAGGGCGGGGTGAGGGAAGCTTTTGACTTTCCGCTCGCACTGAATAGTTACACAATAACTTACATAAAATCCCGGGGTGCGAACGAAAAAAAGCCGGGTATAGACGCCCGGCCGGTTTGATGCGCGCTGCGTTTATCGGGTATTCGCCGCGAAACAGTAAAACATGCCCGCGCCGCCCGAGGCGCGCAGATTGTCCTGGCTGCAGCCGCGCGACGGATGTGACGCATTCCACGAGCGCGCCGGCTCGTCACTCTGCAGGCCCCAGCGGTCATGGTGACCGACGATGGCCGCGCCTTCACCGCTTTTGCTCCAGTTGCCGCAGGTGGTGTCCTTGTCACCGGTTGCGACATTGCCATCCGGCTTGGAACCGGTGAGGATGTCATGCATGTTCGGTGATTCGGCGCGGCCGTTGACCTTGGTATTTTTCTCGGTCAAGGCCGTCATGCGGTTAATGCCGTTCAGCGTATGCAGCTCATCGACGTTTCGCGCGACCAGCCGGCCTTCGGCGTTGTGCCACGGGCCCCTGCCGATGCGATCCCGCGCGTTGACCGCCGCTGTGGCGCCGGCGGCCGTCGTGCTCAGATAGGCGCGCCACTGTTTTTTGCCGGCACCCGCCGCGGTCGCGAGCTGCTGGCAATGCTGGTCAGCCCCGGCGAGTCCGCCGAGGTCGGCGCCCTTGCCGAGACCCGCGCTGGTCACGAAAAACGACATGTCGGGACTGGGTTGCGCAGCCTGCGCGCCCATTGCCAGAAATACTGCGGCTACGGTCACGCCTGTCTTGATCTTGTTCATTGCGTACCTCCAGTGGATGGTTTCACTTCACGCTGAGAACAGAGAAACACCCCCGCTTATTCCAGACTTGTTATTCGAGCAGCAGATTCGGCCGGCCCAGTTGCAGCAGCACACCAAGCTCGTCAGCAAAGGTCCAGCTGCTGGTGATCGTGCCTTCGTCATCAAAATTGACCATCGCCACCGCGTTCACACCCATGCGGGCCCCTGTCGGCACGATGCCGCAGAACGGGCCGTTGTGGATGCCGTTGACATTGAAGCGCACCCAAACCTGATTGCCCTCCGCCAGCAGCACGTCCAGTCCGTAAAACCGCTCGGCGAAAGCCGCATTCAGATTGAGTTCGCCATGGCCATGCACCTTGCTGTAGCCGCGCGTGTGCTCAAAACCGTAGCGCAGGTTCTTGTGACCGACGGCCATCCCCTCCTTGGCCTGCGTCGACAGCCGCGTGCGCGCAGCGATGCGCTTGTTGCGGTCCAGTGCAGTCAGCACCGGCTGATCTTCCAACTTTTTGAAAAAGGTCGCGGCATCGTCGGTCTGCGGAAATGGCGGCGCAATCAGTTTGCCGTCGGGACGCAGCGGCAGCTTCGCGCCCAACTGCCGCAGCAACTCGGCCTCATCCATCATGTACCAGCCCTCAACCATCTGGCCGTTGACGATGCGCAGCAGCGCGACTTCATAAACGTCGATGCGTCTGCCGGTCGGCGGTATGCCGAAAAAATTTCCGGTGTGCGTGCCGGTGACACGGAACAGCAGCCCCACCCGGTCACCATCAGCAATGACCTGCTCCATCACATCAACACGATCCGGCAATGCTGCGCGCAGATACAGCGCGGGATGCGGCCAGCCCTGATCGCGGGCATTGTTGGCGAGGTGCAGATTGCCGCCGCGCACCCGGTCGTAATTGGGCGCGAGCACTTCCTTCTCGACCTGCGGCATTTCGGGCTTGCCCTGAGTCTGTTTAAAACGCAGGGCTACGGCGACGTTGCGGGCGAGTTCGGCGGTACGGTTGGGGTTGGCGTGGTTCATTATTGAAATATCGACACAGTCATCTGTTTAGTGCCTGCCGCTCAGATTGCAACCGTTTTATTTGAGATATCTGTCGCGTCAATCCAAGCGAGGTCAGATTAAATAACCTCGGCCTGTATTTGACTCGGAATTCAATGGGGATTGAATAATGCGGCAACTCGGTCAGTAGATAACAAATTCTGTTTACATAATGAAACTCGGGCACTATCCAGCAATCATCGCTAAATCCATTCTCAAGAACAGTCCAGACATAATCCGGAGGATGGCGACGAATCAAATTCAAATCACTGCCAAATGTTTCGAGGCCATAGCCACCCCAAGTATCGTATTTGGCTTTGGGATGACGATAAGGTTTGAAATGCTCATAAAAAGTGTCCTCATGCAGTGTAATGCACTTAATCATTTAAACACCCCGGTTATCGACAAACCATGTAGTACGATGCCAGTCTAAAAATTCCGCCTTTGGCTGGAAACGATCTGGCAGTGCAATTTGTTTATGGTGTAAAGACAAAATGGCATCTCTTAAAAAATCGCCACTTTTCTGTCTCAATTTTCTAGAAGCAATCACTCTAAAATCGCTAGAGATTGTGATGAGGCCTTTATCAAATGCTCGATCATGTATCGCTGACAAACACAGACCGTTACTAGGATTTAAGCGGTTTTCCTTATCTTTACTCCACGGCACGATGTGACTCGCTACCAAAAGTTGCGGCTCGGATAACCCAGACATACAGCACTTTTCACCATATCCACTCAATACGACACGCCGAAAAAGGTACTGCTTCTTTCGTTGATTAATTAGTCTAGGTTGCGTTTCCCCAAAATAATCCTTAGAAAAATCATCGTCCGCGACAATTTGTAAACGACCGGATGCCGAGCCGCCAAGCTTTCTCCTTAATTTTTCTGATTCGTCGGCCAACTTTTCCCAATTTTCATGAAATTCTGCCCACACCTGTCGATCGAGGCCGGACGAACCACTCAATCCTTTTCGTCCAGTGCTGGTAATTTGTGGATCTAGGCTGGCAAGGTTGCTTAATTTCATTGCTACCGCGCCCGGGGTACGGCCGATGAGCGACGCGAGCTCAATAATTTCAGGGTTGCGTGAATGCAATTTGCCAAATGGCAACTGAAAATAGAGATGAAACGCCAGTTTTAGTTGTTCTTTTGTCCAAAGTTGCATTGGCATATCACATTCAACACTGCAAATCGGTTAGATCGCAGTCGTTGCTCCCCTTTAGGACAGACTGAAGTTATCAGTGTAGCAACTGTATCCGCACT
>JBBQAO010000024.1:0-45348 GCA_038316355.1 Burkholderiales bacterium | reverse complement strand
ATGGCCACGGTCGGTGACGATTTCGGTCCCTATGACGACCGCCTGCAGCGCCTCGGCATTGCGCAGGACCATATCCGCAGCGTGCCCGGCAGTTTCACCGCACAGGCCTTCATCACCACCGATCTCGACGACAACCAGATCACCGCCTTTCACCCGGGCGCGATGAACCATTCGCACGAAAACCACGTCAGTGACGCCGCCGCCACCAAACTCGGCATCGTCGCGCCGGACGGGCGCGACGGCATGCTGCAGCATGCGCGCGAGTTCCATGAAGCCGGCATTCCGTTCATTTTCGACCCGGGCCAGGGCCTGCCGATGTTCGGCGGCGCGGAACTGGAGGAGTTCGTGCGGCTTGCAGAATATGTCACGGTTAACGACTACGAAGCCCAGATGCTGCAGGAGCGCACCGGCAAAAAACTCGATGAACTGGCGAAACTAGTCAAGGCATTGGTGGTCACACTGGGCGCACAGGGGGCCGTGGTGCACACCGGCGGTAAACAGATTGCGATTCCAAGCGTTAAACCGGAAGCGGTGCTGGATCCGACCGGTTGCGGCGACGCCTTCCGGGCGGGTTTGTTGTATGGCTTGGCCGTTGGTGCCGACTGGGCACTGACCGGGCGGCTGGCTTCCTTGATGGGCTCGCTGAAAATCGCCCGGCGCGGCGGCCAGAATCACCGCTTTACCCGCGATGAGGCAGCGGACCGGTTCCAGCAGGCTTTTGGCATGAAAATGTGGTGATCTGCAGTAACAGGAGAAGGAGAAAGATTATGAGCAAACGAATTCAGATATCGGCAGCAGTGCTGGTTGTGGTTGCCCTTGCCGGTTGTGCGCCCAGCCTCGGTGGCGGGGCTTATACCCGGGACGAGGCGCGGCGTGAACAGAACGTGCGCCTCGGCGTCGTTGAAAGCGTGCGCCCGGTGCAGATCGAGGGCACGCGTTCCGGCGTCGGTCCGGCCGCCGGTGCGGTGGTTGGCGGCGTAGCCGGCAGCACGGTCGGTGGTGGCCGCGGTTCCGCGGTGGCCGCAGTGATCGGCGCAGTGGCCGGTGGTGTTGCCGGGCAGGCCCTCGAGGAGGGCACGACGCGTAAAAACGGCGTTGAGGTTACCGTCAAACTCAACAGTGGCGCGCTGGTCGCCATCGTGCAGGAAGCCGATGAGACTTTCCGCGCCGGTGACCGGGTGCGCATCCTGTCCGACGGGCGCACCTCCCGCGTTACGCACTGATCTGATTTCCGCATGACCCGGCGCGTGGCAGATCGTCGGCTGCGCGCTTTTTTTGCGATCTCATTGTTCCCCGGCCGTACAGTCACCGATTTTTAACCGCTTGTTCATGCTGCTGTAACCCGCCGCTTCCAGTATAGGGACCGTTATCACTGACGGAGACCGCCCGATGCTGGACCAACCCCGGAATCAAGCCGTACTGCGCGAGCGCCCGGCGCCTGCGCTTGCCCTGTCCTATGCCCGCAGCGCCGCCGAAGTACAGGAAGCGCAGCGCCTGCGCTACAAGGTGTTTGCCGGAGAGATGGGGGCGCGCCTGCCCGATGCTGCATCCGGCATCGACTGCGACATCTATGACGCGCATTGCGATCATCTGCTGGTGCGCGACACCGAAAGCGGCGAAGTGGTCGGCACCTACCGCCTGCTGCCGGGATTGAAGGCGCGCGAAATCGGCAGCTTTTACGCCGACAGCGAGTTTGACCTGACTCGTCTCGAACACCTGCGCGACGAGACTGTCGAGATCGGCCGCTCCTGTGTGCATGCGGATTACCGCAACGGTGCGACGATTGCGCGCCTGTGGGCAGGGCTGGTGACTTACGCGACACAGCGCGGTTACCGCTATTTCATGGGCTGCGCTTCATTGAGCATGGCCGACGGCGGTCACATTGCTGCAGGTGTTTACCGCGGTCTCGCCCGCGATCATCTGTCCCCTGTCGAATATCGCGCTTTTCCGCGTTGCGAATTGCCGCTGGAAGCGCTGGACCGTGACGTTGCCGCATTACCGCCGCCGCTGGTGAAAGGTTATATCCGCGTCGGTGCCTATGTCTGCGGCGCACCGGCCTGGGATCCCGATTTCAATACCGCGGACCTGCTGATGCTCTTGCCCTTGTCGCGCATGGATGCGCGTTATGCACGGCATTTCATGAACGGCTGATGGCCGACGCACTGCACGCCCCTATAATGGCCGCCATGAGCGGCGGGGAAACATCATGGATGACGCGTGGCCTGCGCCTGACGCGGCTCGCGTTGCATTTGCTGCAGGGCATGCTGACCATTGCCACGCTGTTCCCGTTTTATTCAGCGCGTCGTCGAGGCGTCGCCGTCAAACGCTGGTCGCAGTCGCTGCTCGGCATGCTCGGTGTGGAGTTGCATGTGCATGGTAAACCGCTGCGCGGGCATACGGCACCGGCGATGCTGGTCGCCAACCACGTGTCATGGCTGGATATCTACGCCATCAATGCGGTACTGCCGGTACGGTTTGTCGCCAAATCGGAAATTCGTTCATGGCCGGTGATCGGCTGGCTGAGTGCAAAAACCGGAACGCTGTTCATCGAGCGTGGGCGGCGTCGCGATACCGTGCGCATCATTGGTGAAATTGTTGCCGCCATGCAACGCGGAGAAGTCGTCACAGTATTCCCGGAAGGCACGACCACCGATGGTTCGCAGGTGCTGCGGTTTCATGGCTCATTGCTGCAACCGGCCCTGCATGCAGGAGCCCGTGTCCAGCCCGTTGCGCTGCGCTACGGGCTGGACGATGGTTCATTGTGCGTGAAGGCGGCTTACGACGGCGACAAATCGTTGTGGGATACCCTGCGGCTGATCGTGGCGCAACCGGTGATACACGCCCATGTGTGGTTTTTGCCGGCATTGACTGCGGATGCAACCGACCGGCAGGCGCTGGCGCATGCGGCGCATGCCGCTATTGCGGATCGCCTGAAGTCCTGACGCCTGCAGTTATATTACTTCCTGGCAGCCGCACTGGAATACGCGACGATCTTCCAGGCGCACTGCGGTCAGCCGTCGTCCCCACACGCAGCCCGAATCCAGCCCGAGCACGTCCTGCCGCAGCAGCAGGCCCAGCGCGGCCCAGTGGCCGAACAATACCGGAGAGTCGCTGCTGGCGCGGCCCGGCACATCGAACCACGGCAGATACCCCGCGGGCGCGCCGTCGAGCCCGGTCTTGTGCGTGAACTCCATGACGCCGTCGGGGGTGCATAAACGCAAGCGGGTCATCGCATTGACGATCACCCGCAGCCGGTCGTAACCGGTGAGATCGTCGCGCCATTGCGTCGGCGCGTTGCCGTACATGCAATTCAGAAATCCGCCGTAGTCCGGACCCTGCAACGCGGTTTCAACTTCACGCGCCAGTGCCAGGGCCTGCGCGATGCTCCATTGCGGCAGCAGGCCTGCATGCACCATGGCATAACCTTCCCCTGCATGCATCAGCCGCTGCCGGCGTAACCAGTCAAGCAACTCGTCGCGGTCCGGCGCTGCGAGCAGCGCATCCAGCGTGTCGCCGCGATGCGGCTTGCGCACGCCGGCTGCGACCACCAGCAGATGCAAATCATGATTGCCGAGCACGGAAATGGCGCGCTCGCCCAGTCCGCGCAGGTAACGCAGCACTTCAGGCGATTGCGGACCGCGATTGACCAGGTCGCCGACCAGCCACAGCCGATCCTGTGCCGGATCGAAACCAATGGTGTCGAGCAGGCGCCGCATTTCATCGTAGCAGCCCTGGATGTCGCCGATTGCGTAGGTGGCCATTGATGCGGAAGAAAGGGTGACAAGAGTTCAAACAAAAAGGGCGCAGCAGCGCTGCGCCCTTTGATTATGCACGAACGTTGCGGATTATTTGGCGAGTCCAGCGAGGTAATCCACAGCGGCCTTGATGTCGGCATCCGACAGCGACGCATTGCCGCCCTTGGCCGGCATCGCGCCCTTGCCCTTGATGACCGATGCATACAACACATCCATGCCGGTTTTCAGACGCGGTGCCCAAGCGGCCTTGTCGCCGGTTTTCGGCGCACCGGCAACCCCGGCGGCGTGGCAGGCCATGCAGGCGGCGTCGTAGACGTTCTTGCCCTTGGTGGCATCACCGCCGGCTGCCGCCGGTGCGGCGGCGCCTGGGGCTGCAACGGCAACCACAGCGACCGCGACTGGCGCGGGCGCGTTCGGATCCACCACCACGGAGCCCGCCGGTTTGAGACGTTTGGCAACGGCTTCTTCGCTGGCCGCGGTGGCTTCCGGCTTGCGCTTGCCGTCCATCGCCAGCTGGGCCAGCATGATGATGACGGTGACCGGCACGATGAAGGACAGCAGGACGACGATAACCAGCTGTTTCGGTGTTTTGATCAGGGAAGTGTGTTCGGGGGTCTGATGTTCGCTCATGGCGAGGTCCTGAAGCCGCAAGAAAGCGCGGATTATATCGGCAATGCCGCGCCCGGTAAAACTTGCCCCGGGAGGGGCATGTTAGAATCGCGCCGCAACGCGCCCGTAGCTCAGCTGGATAGAGTACTGCCCTCCGAAGGCAGGGGTCGGACGTTCGAATCGTCTCGGGCGCGCCAATTTTCGTACTCCGCTCTCGCGACCAGCCATCCATGCCCCCACCCGTAAGCTGCGATGTCCTGATCGTCGGTGGCGGCCATAACGGCCTGACCTGCGCCTGCTATCTCGCGGCGGCCGGACTCAAAGTGCGAGTGCTTGAGCGCCGCGGCGTGGTCGGCGGGGCAGCCGTCACCGAAGAGTTCCATCCCGGATTCCGCAATTCCACCGCGAGTTACACCGTCAGCCTGCTCAATCCGCAGGTGATCCGCGACCTGCGCCTGGTGGAACACGGCCTGCGCATCATCGAGCGGCCGATCTCAAATTTTCTGCCGCTGCCCGACGGTGATTACCTGAAAATCGGCGGGTCGCTGACGGCGACCCAGGCCGAGGTGGCGCGGTTTTCCGCTAAAGATGCCGCGCGGCTGCCGGCGTACTACGCGATGCTGGAACGTGTAGCGGATGTGTTACGCGACCTGACACTGGAAACACCGCCCAATGTCGGCGGTGGCATCGGCGATTTTTTTGCCGCGATCAAAACCGCGCGCCGCTTCAAAAAACTCGATATGACGGCGCGCCGCGATGTGCTGGACCTGTTCACCAAAAGCGCCGGCGATCTGCTCGACGCATGGTTTGAATCGGCGCCAATCAAGGCCGCCTTCGGTTTTGACGCCATCGTCGGCAATTTTGCCAGCCCGTATGCGCCGGGCACCGCTTATGTATTGCTGCACCATGTATTCGGCGAAGTGAACGGCAAACGCGGCGTATGGGGCCACGCCGTCGGCGGCATGGGATCGATTACCGAGGCCATGGCGACGGAAGCGCGCGCGCGCGGCGTGTATATCGACACCAATGCCGAAGTCATCAACGTCTGCATCGATTCCCGTGGTGCGCAGGGCGTGCAGTTGAAAGACGGGCGCGTCATCGAAGCCAGATGCGTGGTCGCCAACGTCAATCCGAAGCTGCTGTTCCTCAAATTGATCGACGCACCGGCGCTGGATGGCGAATTCCTGCAGCGCATCCGCGCCTGGAAATGCGCTTCAGCGACATTCCGCATGAATGTGGCCTTGTGTGAACTGCCGGATTTCACCTGCCTGCCGGGCACGACCACTGCTGAACATCACCAGTCGGGCATCATCATGGCGCCGTCGCTGGCGTACATGGAGCAGGCCTATTTCGATGCGCGCACCCACGGCTGTTCGCGCGCGCCGGTGGTTGAAATGCTGATTCCGTCAACGGTCGATGACTCACTGGCGCCGCCGGGGCAGCATGTCGCCAGCCTGTTCTGCCAGCATTTCAGCCCGGAACTGCCGAATGGCCTGTCGTGGGACGAAATTCGTGAAGACGCCGCCAATCACGTGATCGACACCGTGACGCGGCATGCGCCGAATTTCAGGGATGCCGTGATTGCCCGCAAAATCCTGTCGCCGCTGGACCTGGAGCGCGACTTCGGCCTGATCGGCGGCGACATATTCCACGGCGCGCTGACGCTGGACCAGTTGTGGACGGCGCGGCCGGTGCTGGGCCATGCCGATTACCGCGCCCCCGTGAATCGCTTGTACATGTGCGGCGCCGGCACCCATCCGGGCGGTGGCGTGACCGGCCTGCCGGGACGCAATGCCGCGCGTGAAATCATCCGCGATTTCAAAAGCGGAAAACTCGATGATAAAAAACGAGATAAAAACAGGGAGAAAACAAGATGATGCGACAGCTGTTGCTGGCCGTGGTGATCGCCGTTTGCCTTGCAGGCTGCGGCAACAAGGTGCCGCCGGTCGCCAAACTGGCGCCTGCCGATGTCGTGCTCGCCTTCGGCGACAGCCTGACTTACGGCACCGGCGCCAGGGAAGAAGAGAGTTATCCGGCGGTGCTGGGGCAACTGATCGGCCGTAAGGTGGTGCGATCAGGCGTGCCCGGCGAACAGACTGCGGGCGGACTGGAGCGTCTGTCCGATGTGCTGGATGAACACAAGCCCAAGCTGGTCATCGTCTGCCTCGGCGGTAACGACATGCTGCGCAAGGGCACACCGCAGAACATCGAAGCCAATCTGCGCAAGATACTGAAGGAAATCAAATCGCGCGGCCTCGACGTGATGCTGATCGGTGTGCCGACGCCGACATTGATCACCCGCCCGCCGGATTTCTACTTCCATCTCGCCAAAGAATTCGCAATTCCCTACGAAGGCGAAATCATCACCAGCGTGTTGTACAAGTCCGATCTCAAATCCGACCCCATCCACCCCAACGCCGCCGGTTATCGCAAGGTGGCCGAAGCTGTGGCTGAACTGATGCGCGACGCCGGCGCGTTATAGCAGCATGGCTGTCAGCAAAATGTCGGCACGGCGGCTGACCTTCACCATGTGCTTCGCCGAAGCACTGTCGATGACCGGTTTTGCCGCTTACACCACGCTGCTGCCGCAGTTGCAGCGCGAATGGGGGCTGTCGAATTCCGAGGCCGGTGCCATCAGCGGCTTCCTGTTTGCCGGCTACATGGTATCGGTGCCGGTGCTGACCAGCCTCACCGACCGCATGGATTCACGGCGCATCTATCTTGCGGCCTGCATCATCGGCAGCATCGGCGCGATGGTGTTCGCGCTGTATGGCCAGGGCTTCTGGAGCGCAGCCTTCGCGCAGTTCCTGATCGGCGCCGCCCTCGGCGGCACTTACATGCCGGGCCTGAAAGCATTGACCGACCACCTCGAAGGCCCGGCGCAGTCGCGCGCCACCGCGTTTTACACCGCGGGTTTCGGTGTCGGTTCGACGATTTCGATACTCGTTGCCGGCAAACTCGGCGCAACGCTGGGCTGGCAGTGGGCGTTCTGGTTCGGCGCGGTTGGCCCGGTGCTGGGCGGGTTGCTGGTCATCTTTGCGATGCCGATGGGCCGCATGCGTCCGGCCGCACATCACAGCAACGCGCTGCTGGATTTCCGCCCGGTGTTGCGCAACCGAAAGACGCTGCCCTACGTGATCGGTTACGCCGTGCACAACTACGAACTGTTCGGCCAGCGCTCGTGGATGGTCGCGTTTCTGGTGTTCTGCGCGACTCTGCAGCCCGAACACGCGCCGATGGCTTTAAGTGCTGCGACACTGGCAGCGATGATCAACGTGCTCGGGCCGGTGTTCAGCGTCAGCGGCAACGAACTGGCGATCCGCTTCGGCCGCCAGCGCATCATTTTCCTGTTCATGACCCTGTCCGGCGCGATCGCCTGCCTGATCGGTTTCAGCGCGGCCTGGCCCTGGTACATCGTGGTCATGTTGATGATGGTTCATTACAGCACCATGCTCGGCGACTCCGCTGCGCTGACCTCGGGTGCTGTCGCCAGCACGCCGCCCGAAATGCGCGGCGCGATGATGGCGGTGTATTCCTTCCTCGGTTTCAGCACCGCGTTCCTGGCACCCCTGGTATTCGGCATGACGCTGGATCTGGCGGGCGGCAATCAGAGTGTTAACGCGTGGGGACTGGCCTTCGCCAGCATTGGCATCTTCGGGGTGTTGGCGCCAGTGGCGCGGTGGTGGTATTCGCGGCGCGCCTAAAACATCAATAAAAACAATTGGTTATATATTTCTGCCTGGTGGTCGTGTTGGCAGTTCGTAGCCCGTAAGAAGCGCAGCGGATTACGGGAATAGGAGTCCCGTATTTTATCGCGCTGCATACCGGCTTGCTGCCAGCTTTATATTGCACGCCATTTCGTAAGACGTGGCAATTTGTTCCGATTCGACCATCAGGGAGAAGAACCCCGCTTCCTTGGCTTCTAATCCTTTTTCCTCACCTCACTCTGGGTGAGAGTAGATTCCTTAAATCGGGCTTAAAGTAGGAAAATGCCTTCGTTTCTATTTTTGCTGCCCGGTATAAAACGCCGGCCACCGCTCCAGCACCGCCGGCGCATCCTCCTTGTAGATGTGGCAGGAACCGATCTGGTACGGTTTTTTGCCGGTGACCGGCTTTGCGGCGTTATGCGCTTCGCGCGCGCGGCCGGTGGCCTGAAACGCGGTGGTACCCAGCGGACCCAGCAGTTCGACCAGGTGCGTGCAGCCGAGTACGCCGCCGACACGTTCGGCAATCGCCTTGCGCCAGCCGGGGCCGATGGTGATGCCGATCAGGTTTTTGAAATTTACCGTGATGTTGCCGCAGGTTTTGTACGGACCGGTGTCGGTGACCGCTTCGACGTCGTGGATTTTCAGATCGAGGTCGATGGTCAGGCGCAGCCACATGTGGTGCACCGGTTCGCCGGGCTGGCGCTCGTGTCCGCCGTCGCGGCGTGTATGCACAAAGGTTTTGGTATCGAGGAGGTGGCCTTCGATATCCCATAAGCCATCCTCGCGTTCATAACCTTTGCATTCGACGGCGCGGGTGTGTTTCAGGGTGCGGGGGGCGGGGGCTGGCAACGGCATGACGCGGGCTCCGATAATTCAATGGGTGGTGGCATGGGTGACGCGGCGGGTTTCGAGCTGGGCGAACAATGTATTTTTCTGCTCCGGACTGTAGCGGTGCCAGTCGCTGATTTCCCTGAGTGTGCGCCAGCAGCCGACGCAAAAGCTGTGGCCCTGGTCGACCATACAGGCGCCGATGCAGGGCGATTCCACTTCCGCCAGCGTGTTGCCCGGCGCGGTCATGCTGCTTTGGCGCGGATCGCGCGCGCGGCGCGTGACAGCGTGCCGCGGCCGAGCACGCCGCAGATGTAATCGCCGGCGGCGATCAGTTTCTGCATGTCGATGCCGGTTTCGATGCCGAGGCCGTTGAGCAGATACAGCACATCTTCGGTAGCGACATTGCCGGTGGCGCCCTTGGCATAGGGACAGCCGCCGAGGCCGGACACCGAGCTGTCGAAGGTCGCGATGCCGCATTCCAGCGCAGCATAGACATTGGCTACCGCCTGGCCGTAGGTGTCGTGGAAATGCCCGGCCATGCGCTCAATGGGAATGTGCCTGGCAACCGCCTCGATGACTTTGCGGGTTTTGCCGGCGGTGCCGGTGCCGATGGTGTCGCAGACGGTGATTTCATAACAGCCCATCGCATCCAGCGCGCGCGCGACATGGACCACGGCAGCGGGATCGACTTCGCCTTCGTACGGGCAGCCGAAACACACCGAAATGTCGCCGCGGACCCTGATGCCCTGAGCGATCGCTGCTTTTGCTACTTCAGCAAATCGGGCGAGGCCTTCGTCGATGCTGCAATTAGTGTTGCGTTTGGAGAAACTCTCGGTG
Organism: Burkholderiales bacterium; assembly: GCA_038316355.1. GTDB lineage: Bacteria > Pseudomonadota > Gammaproteobacteria > Burkholderiales > SG8-41. The sequence goes on along the minus strand of JBBQAO010000024.1, from coordinate 35,609 downwards.
GCGGCGCCGAACACGACTGCTTCATCAGCGCCGGCGGCAATGGCAGCTTCCAGCCCTTTCATGTTCGGCACCAGCACCGGGTAGCTGACGCCGGGTTTGCGGCGGATCCCGGCCATCACGTCGGCGTTGTCGGCCATCTGCGGCACCCATTTCGGCGACACAAAGGCGGTGGCCTCAATGATGGTCAGGCCGGCGTCCTGCAGGCGGTGTATGAGTTCGATCTTGACGGCGGCCGGCACGAGCGTGGCTTCGTTTTGCAGCCCGTCGCGAGGGCCGACTTCGACGATGCGTACTTTTTTTGGCAGTGCCATGTCAGCCATTCCTTTTAAACCGCCGATACCCTAACGCTTCTTTTTGACTTTTGCCGCCGCCTTTTTGACCTTGGGCGGCGCGGTCCACGACGGTTTGCGTTTTTCGAGGAAGGCGGTCAGCCCTTCCTGCGCTTCCGGCGTGGCGCGGATTGCGGCAATGATATCGGAGGTTGCATTGACGATGCCGGGGCCGATGGGGCTGTGCGCGCTTTGCGGAATCAGTTGCTTGATCGCGCGCACGGCTTTCGGTCCGCTTGAATAGAGCTGGCCGAGCATTTCGCCGACACGGGTTTCCAGATTCTCTTCCTCGACCAGGTCGTGCACCAGGCCGATGCGCCAGGCTTCGGCGCAGTCGAATTCCTCACCGGACAGCATGTAACGCCGCGCCTGGCGTTCGCCGATGGCGCCGATCACGTAGGGGCTGATCATCGCCGGGATCACGCCGATCTTGACTTCGGAGAGACGGAAGGTCGCAGTGCGCGAGGCAATGGCGATGTCGCAGGCGGCAACGATACCGCAACCGCCGCCGCGCACAGCGCCGTGCACTGCGGCGACGGTGGGTTTGTTCAGCGTGTACAGCGCATGGAACATGCGTGCGGATTCACCAGCGCCCTTGAAATTCTGTGCCTTGGTGAACTTTGCGCTCTGGCGCATGTGGGCAATGTCGGCGCCGGCGCAGAAACTTTTGCCGGCGCCAGCGATGACTACGGCGCGGATCGCATCATCGGCAGCGATGTCGGCCAGCGTTGCGGTCAGCGCGCGCACCATTTCCGGGTCGAAGGCGTTGTGTACTTCGGGACGGTTCAGCGTGATGACCGCGTTGCCGAAGTCGTCGATAGCGGTCAGCACCCGCGCACCGGCGGTGGATTTGCTCATGATGGGTCCTTGAGGCGTAGTCGGAGGTTTTATCCGGCGCGGCGCAGCATTTGGAGACACTGCAAAAACACGATCGCGCCCTATGGGGTTCGCTGCAGATTATACGCAGGGCGCATGCTGTTCAGCCGGCGGGCGTCACTGTGTGGACGCCGGGTTTTGCCCGGCAACTGGCCTACCATTTTCCCTTGGCCAGCCACTGTTCGACCTGATCCAGCCGGTCCGAGCCCCAGAACGGTTCGCCGTCAACGACGATGTACGGCGAACCGAAAACGCCGCGCTCGATGGCTGCATCGACTTCGGTTTTCAGCCGCTCCTTGACCGCGGCGTCATTGATGGCCTGGATCACCGCGTCCTTGTCGTGGCCGAGTTTGGCGGCAACGTTGGCGGTGACTTCCGGGTTGGAAATGTCGCGGTCCTCGGCAAAGTAGGCGCGGTAAAGTGCCTGAGCCAGTGTTTTGGCGGCGGCCGGATCGCGGCCATGCAGCCAGTAATAGGCGCGACAGGGCGCGGTGGAGGATACGGGAAATTTGGACGGCATCTTGAACGGCACACCGAACCAGCGCGCCGAGCGCACCAGGTCATGCAGCGCGTAGCTGCCTTTCATCGGGATTGTGGTCAGCGGCTGCTGGCCAGTGACCTTGAACATGGTGCCGAGCAGCACAGGGCGCCAGGTCGTGGTGCGCGCATATCGGGCGGCAAGGGCGTCAATTTTTGCGGCCGCAAAGTAGCCATAGGGGGAAGAAAAGTCAAAGTAGAAGTCGATGGGCTGGGGCATGGTGTGCTCCTCGAAGGGCCATGGACATGCCGTGGCACGGGTTTGATTGCCGGTTACGGAACCTCAGGTTCCGCTATAAAGAACAATCGTTAATATTTTGTTTTTATTAGTATTTTTGAATTCCATTTACGTAAACGTCAACTATGCTGCGCGCTCAGGGTTGGGTGTTTTAGAGGACTCCGCTTCGGCCAGCCGGCGCTGGCACTGGGTCGCGAAAAAACGGATTTCGTTGAGCATGACTTCGACGTCTTCACGCTGCTGTTCGAGCTGGGCGCGGCGGCGTTCGAGCTTGACCGAAAACTCTTCCAACTGGCGCTGCTCGCTGCCGGCAAGATCGTGGAGTTCGAACAATTCGCGGATTTCACCAAGGGAAAAACCCAGACGTTTGCCGCGCAGCGCAAGTTTCAGGCGGACGCGGTCGCGGTGGCTGTAAATGCGGTTGATGCCGTCACGCGCCGGCGTGACCAGGCCCTGATCTTCGTAATGCCGCAGCGTGCGGGTGGTGACGCCGAACTCTTGCGCCAGGTCACTGATGGTGTAGGTTTTACTCATTGTGCTCCGCAACAGCAGCAGGTAACATGCGCCCGGACAATATCATTGCTTTTACGTAAACGTCAATAACACTTTGTGCGCCCATCCGGTTGCAGATGTGATGGCCGATTGCCGGGAAACAGGAAAATCCGATGACCTCGAAACAAAAACCGCCGGCTGAGACACCGCCGCTGGATGCAGCGGCGATGGCGCAACTGTATGCCGACATTGCCGAAAAAAGCAGTGAGTTGCTGACGCAGTACATGGCACGTGGCGGCAAAGGCATGCCCGCCTTCAACGACGAGTTGGGCATTGCCAAGGCGTTCTGTGAAGCCTGGCAACACATGCTGGCGGATCCCATGCGCATCGCCGACATGCAGATGAAGCTGTGGCAGGACTACACGGCGCTGTGGCAGAGCTCGATGCTGAAAATGTTCGGGCGGGACGCGGCACCGGTGGCGGAACCCGACAAGACGGATCGCCGGTTCCGCGGCGAAGGCTGGGAAAACAATTTTGTGTTCGATTACATCAAGCAGTCGTACCTGATCGCAACCCGGCACCTGCAACATTCACTTGGGGATGTTGCAGGGCTCGACGACAAGACCGCGAAAAAAGTCGATTTTTATACCCGTCAGTATATTGATGCGATGTCGCCGTCGAATTTCCTGATGACCAATCCGGACGCGCTCCGCGAAACCGTCAATTCAGGCGGGCAGAATCTGGTGAAGGGTCTGCATAACCTGCTGGAAGACCTGTCGCAGGGCGACGGCGGCCAGCTCCGCGTGCGCATGACCGACACCGATGCGTTCCGGCTCGGTGAAAACATCGCCGTGAGCAAGGGCAAAGTGGTGTTCCAGAACGACATCATGCAGTTGATCCAGTATGCGCCGCTGACCGACAAGGTCCATGCGACACCGCTGCTGGTCATTCCGCCGTGGATCAACAAGTATTACATTCTCGATCTGCGCGAGAACAATTCCTTCGTGCGTTGGGCGGTGGAGCAGGGACACACCGTATTCGTCGTGTCCTGGGTAAATCCCGACGGCCAACTCGCGCACAAAAGCTTCGACGATTATTTGACCGAAGGAATGCTGGCGGCGCTGGACGTCATCGCCGGAATCACCGGCGAGAAGCAGGCCAACGTCATTGGTTATTGCCTCGGCGGCACGCTGCTGGCGGCGACGCTGGCGTGGCTGGCGGCGAAAAAACAGCCGCGCATCCGCAGCGCGACATTTTTTGTGTCGATGATTGATTTCGAACGGCCAGGCGAGCTCGAGGTGTTTATCGACGAACAGCAGGTCACTGCGCTGGAGAAAAAAATGGAGCAGCGTGGTTATCTCGAAGGTTCGGAGATGGCCACCACTTTCAACATGCTGCGGGCGAACGATCTGATCTGGTCGTTCGTGGTCAGCAATTACCTGATGGGCAAGGACCCATTCCCGTTCGATCTGCTCTATTGGAACGGGGATTCCACGCGGATGCCGGCGGCCATGCACAGCTTTTATCTGCGCAATCTGTATCTGAAGAATCTGTTGCGGGAGCCGAACGGTGTCACGCTGGCGGGCGTGCCGATTGATGTCACAACCATCAAAACGCCGGCGTATTTCATTTCGACCATCGAAGACCACATTGCGCCATGGCAGTCGACCTATGCCGGTGCGCAACTACTCAAGGGACCGGTGCGTTTTGTACTCGGTGGCTCCGGGCACATCGCCGGCATCATCAATCCGCCAGCCGCCAACAAATACGGTTACTGGACCCATGAAAAACTGCCGGCACAGCCCGCGGACTGGCTGGCCGCGGCGAAACAACAGCCGGGGTCATGGTGGACCGACTGGGGGCGCTGGGTGGCCGGGCATGCCGGCGCCAAGGTGGCTGCGCGCAAACCCGGCAGCAAGCGTTATCCGCCACTGCAAGACGCGCCCGGTTCCTACGTCCGGCAGCGCATTGCATAATCGGACCCTCATTCACCCCAAAACCACTGCACGGAACTCCCGCATGGCTTACCAGAACCTGCTGCTCGAACAACCGGAGCCGGGCATTTATCTGTTGACGGTCAACCGGCCGCAGGCGCTGAACGCACTGAATGCGGCGACGCTGGCTGAACTGGCGCAGGCCGTGGCGCAGGTCGCAACGGATGCAGCGGCACGTGTGCTGCTGGTCACTGGCGCGGGCGACAAGGCCTTTGTCGCCGGGGCCGACATCAGTGAAATGCAGCAACTGACAGCCGATCAGGCAGGGGTGTTTTCGCAACAAGGCATGCAGGTCATGCATGCGCTCGAAGCGCTGCCGGTGCCGGTGATTGCGCTGGTGCAGGGTTATGCGCTCGGCGGGAACTGCGAGCTGGCGATGGCCTGCGACTGGATCATCGCCGCTGAACGCGCGGTATTCGGCCAGCCCAAGATCAATCTCGGCATCCCCCCGGGATTTGGCGGCACGCAGCGGCTGGCGCGGCTGGTCGGGCGTGCGCGCGCACTGGAACTGGTCATCACGGCGCGCCAGATCAAGGCGGAAGAAGCGCTGGCCATCGGCCTGGTGACCCAGGTGGTGCCAGCGGCGGAATTGCGCGAGCGGGGCATGGCTGTCGCGCGCACCATTGCTGCCAAGGGTCCAGTGGCCGTGCGTCTTGCAAAACAGGCCGTGCAATGTGGCCAGGATCTCGATCTGGCCAAGGCCTGTGCCTATGAAACGGCGGCCTTTGCGCTGGCGTTTGCGACTGCAGACCAGCGGGAAGGCATGCGCGCATTCCTCGAAAAACGCGCGGCGAAATTCAGCGGCCGTTAGACGGCAGGCCGTGGTGTGACCGGCTATGCTGCACTGCATCAGCGATGCGGCAGGTATGTCCGTGTTTCAGCACAGACGTTATAATTATTCATCCCATCGTGGCAGCGATTCAGGCACCATAAGTGCCCGAATTGTCGCGCAAAAAATAGCCTCAAAAAGGTATTGTCCATGGATATGAATGACCTCCAGCGAGATCTGGATCCCGAGGAAACCCGCGAGTGGCTGGAAGCCTTGCGGTCAGTGCTGGAACGTGAAGGTCCGGATCGCGCAAACTATCTGCTCGACCAGCTGGTCAATGAAGCGCGCCGTTCCGGCGCCTACATTCCGTACAACGCGAATACCGCGTACCTGAATACGATTCCTTCGGATCGCGAAGAGCGTTCCCTGGGGGACTACGAACTCGAACACAAGATCCGTTCGCTGGTGCGCTGGAACGCGATGGCGACGGTGATTCGCGCCAACAAGGAATCTTCGGAACTCGGTGGGCATATCTCCAGCTTTGCCTCGGCTGCAACGCTGTACGACGTCGGCTTCAACCATTTTTTCCGCGCCGCCAACGAAAAATTTCTCGGCGACCTGGTTTATATCCAGGGCCACTCCGCCCCCGGCGTGTATGCCCGGGCCTTCCTCGAAGGGCGCATCACCGAAGATCAACTCAGCAATTTCCGCCAGGAAGTCGATGGCAAGGGACTGTCGTCCTATCCGCATCCCTGGCTGATGCCGGATTTCTGGCAGTTCCCGACGGTGTCCATGGGACTGGGGCCGCTGATGGCGATTTACCAGGCGCGCTTCATGCGCTACCTGAAGGATCGCAGCCTGATCGAAGGCCAGGGCCGCAAGGTCTGGGCCTTCATGGGCGACGGCGAAATGGACGAGCCGGAATCGCTGGGCGCGATTTCGCTGGCCGGCCGCGAAAAACTCGACAACCTGATTTTTGTCATCAACTGTAATCTGCAGCGCCTTGATGGCCCGGTGCGCGGCAACGGCAAGATCATCCAGGAACTCGAATCTGATTTTCGCGGCTCGGGCTGGAACGTGATCAAGGTAGTTTGGGGTTCATACTGGGATCCGCTGCTGGCGAAAGACAAGACCGGCATTCTGCTGAAGCGCATGGAAGAATGTGTTGACGGCGAATACCAGACTTTCAAATCCCAGGACGGCGCATTCGTGCGCAAACATTTTTTCGGCAAATATCCGGAGCTGGCGGAGATGGTTTCCAACATGTCCGATGACGACATCTGGCGCCTGAACCGCGGTGGTCATGATCCGCACAAGATGTTCGCGGCCTACGCTGCAGCGATGAAGCACACCGGGCAGCCGACAGTGATCCTCGCCAAAACCGTCAAGGGTTACGGCATGGGTGAGGCCGGCGAAGGCCAGAACATTTCCCACCAGCAGAAAAAAATGGGCACGGCGTCGATCCGTGCTTTCCGCGACCGTTTCCGCCTGCCGATTCCTGACGACAAGCTGGAAGAGGTGCCGTTTTACCGGCCGCCCGAAGATTCCCCGGAAATGCAGTACCTGCGCGGCCGTATCGAAGCCATGGGTGGATCGCTGCCGGCGCGCAAGCGCCGCGTCGAGCCGCTGGCAGTGCCGGCACTGTCGGTATTCGAGGCGCAGCTGAAAAGCAGCGAAGACCGCGAGTTTTCGACGACCATGGCTTTTGTGCGGATACTCAACACCATCATCCGTGACAAGAATATCGGCAAACGCGTGGTGCCCATCGTGCCCGATGAATCGCGGACCTTCGGCATGGAAGGCATGTTCCGCCAGCTCGGCATTTATTCGCATGTAGGCCAGCTCTACACGCCGCAGGATGCCGACCAGTTGATGTTCTACAAGGAAGACCAGGGCGGTCAGATTCTGCAGGAAGGCATCAACGAGCCGGGCGCGATGTCGTCATGGATCGCGGCGGCGACGTCGTATGCCAACAACGCGCAGATGATGATCCCGTTCTATATCTTCTATTCGATGTTCGGTTTCCAGCGCATCGGCGACCTGGCCTGGGCTGCGGGCGACCTGCGCGCGCGCGGTTTTCTGCTCGGCGGCACCGCCGGGCGCACCACGCTGAACGGCGAAGGCCTTCAGCACGAAGACGGCCACAGCCATATCCTCGCCTCGACCATCCCGAACTGCGTCTCCTACGATCCGACATTCGCCTATGAGCTGGCGGTGATCATTCAGGACGGTATGCGCCGCATGTACCAGGAGCAGGAAGACGTTTTCTACTACATCACCGTGATGAACGAGAACTACACCCATCCGGCGATGCCGGAAGGCGTGGAGAAGAACATTCTCAAGGGCATGTACCTGCTGAGCGAAGGTAAGGCCAAAAAGAACCAGCCCAAGGTGCAGTTGCTCGGCAGCGGCACCATCCTGCGCGAAGTCATCGCCGGCGCCGAACTGCTGGAGAAGGATTTCGGCATTGCCGCCGATATCTGGAGCGTCACCAGCTTCAACGAGCTGCGCCGCGACGGACTGGACGTGCAGCGCTGGAACATGCTGCATCCGGAGCAGGAGCCGCGGCAAAGCCATATCGAGCAATGCCTGAAGGACCGCGCCGGGCCGGTGGTGGCCGCGACCGATTACATGAAACTGTTCGCCGACCAGGTGCGCGCTTTCCTGCCGACGCATCATTTCATCACGCTCGGCACCGACGGTTTCGGCCGTTCCGACACCCGCCGCAAGCTGCGCCAGTTCTTTGAAGTCGACCGTCACTACGTCGCAGTGGCTGCGATGAAGGCACTGGCCGACCAGGAGCTGCTGCCGCGCAAGACCGTGACCGAGGCAATCAAGAAATACGGCGTCAATCCCGACAAACCGAATCCGGTCACGGTGTAGCGTTATCGGTGCAGGTCGGGCATCCAAGCAAAGCATTCAGACAAAAGCAGGCACATGGCAAACGCAATCGAAGTCAAAGTTCCGGATATCGGTGACTACAAGAACATCCCGGTGATCGAAGTGCTGGTCAAGGCCGGCGACACGGTGAAAGCCGAAGATTCGCTGGTCACGCTGGAATCCGACAAGTCGACGATGGATGTGCCGTCCCCGGCGGACGGCGTCGTCAAGGAAATCAAGCTCAAGGTCGGCGACAAGGTTTCAGCCGGCGCACTGGTACTGACGCTGGAATCCGGCGCGGCTCCGGCAGCAGCGCCGGCTCCGGCCAAGGCTGCGGCGCCTGCCGCAGCAGCTGAAGCAGCGCCCGCCGCGGCGACAGCGGCACCTGCCGCTCCGGACAAGGTGAGCAGCCCTCACCCTCAATCCCTCTCCCGAGGGGGGAGGGAAGTGGCGAGCGCGCCTGATGGCGCGGAGGCTCGGATGGAAGCCGGTTTCGGCAAATCCCACGCCAGTCCGTCGGTGCGCCGTTTTGCGCGGGAACTGGGCGTCGATCTGGTGCGCGTCAAGGGCACGGGACCGAAAGACCGCATCGTCATGGAAGATGTGCAGGGTTACGTCAAGACCGAACTGGCGCGCCCGCGCAGTGAAGGTTCTGGTGGCGGTCTGGGCTTCAACCTGCCGCCGATGCAGCCGGTGGATTTTTCCAAATTCGGCCCGGTCACCACACAGCCGCTGTCGCGCATCAGGAAACTTTCGGGCAGTTTCCTGCACCGCAACTGGGTCAGCATCCCGCATGTCACGCAGCACGAAGAGGCGGACATCACCGAACTCGAAGCCTTCCGCAAGTCGCAGGCCGAAGAGGCGAAGAAAAGCGGCATCAAGTTCACCATGCTGGGCTTCCTGATGAAGGCCTCGGTGGTGGCGCTGAAACAGTTTCCGGAATTCAACGCATCACTGTCGGCCGACGGCGAAAGCCTGGTGATGAAGAGCTACCACCACATCGGTGTTGCCGTGGATACGCCCAACGGCCTGGTGGTGCCGGTGATCCGTGACGTCGATAAAAAAGGTCTGCTGGAAATTGCCAAAGAACTCGGCGATGTCAGCGCACGCATGCGCACGGGCAAGATTTCGCCGGCCGATCTGCAGGGCGGCTGCTTTTCGATTTCCAGTCTCGGCGGTCTTGGCGGCACTTTTTTCACGCCAATCATCAACGCACCCGAGGTGGCGATACTCGGCGTCGGCAAGGCGTCATTGAAGCCGGTATGGAACGGCAAGGAATTTGTGCCACGGCTGATGCTGCCGCTGTCACTGTCGTACGACCACCGCGTGATCGACGGTGCGCTGGGCGCGCGTTTCAGTTCGTTCCTGGCGACCGTGCTTTCGGACATCAGGAGACTGGTTCTTTAGTGATGAACGATGAGCGCGGAGCAGTGATGGATCAAGGCGCTGTCCAGCAGTTCGCTCATCACTCATCACTCATCGCTGCCATTAATGTCTCCAATCGGCATCCTCGGCGGTACTTTCGATCCCATTCACTACGGCCATCTGCGCCTGGCGCAGGAAGTCGCCGACCAGCTGCGCCTGGCCGAGGTGCGGTTTATCCCGAGTGGCACGCCGCCGCACCGCGCAGCGCCTGCGGCGCCCGCCGCCGACCGGCTGGCGATGGTGCGGCTGGCTACGGCCGGCAATGCATTGTTCACTGTCGATGCGCGCGAGTCGGCGAGCATCGCGCCGGGCTACACTGTGGATACCCTGACGGCGATACGCGCCGAAGTCGGTGCGGTGCAGTCACTGGTGCTGTTACTGGGCGCGGATGCATTTCTGGATCTTGCGACCTGGAACCGCTGGCACCAGTTGTTCCAGCTGGCGCACATTGCCGTAGCCTATCGTCCTGGGTTCCCGGTTGATACCTGGCAGTCGCGGATGCCGCAACCGCTGGCCGCGGAATACAACGCACGCCTGATGCACCAGCCGTTTTCAGTGCATGTGACGCCGGCGGGCGGCATTGTCGTGGTACCGATTGCCGAGCTCGACATTTCCGCGACCATGATCCGCGAGGCAACGCGTCGTGGCCGCAATCCCCGGTATTTGTTGCCGGACAACATTTATCAATATATACAAGAACATGAAATTTATACTGGAAACTGATGGGACCTGAAAAACTCGCTAAAACCGCCGTCGCCGCACTGGAAGACATCAAGGGCCGCGATATTGTCGTATTCAACGTCACCAAAAGGACCGCCTTGTTCGACAAGGTCATCGTGGTCAGCGGGGACTCCAACCGGCAGGTGCGCGCACTGGCCAACAACGTCTGCGAAGAAGTGAAAAAAGGCGGTGGCCGGGTACTCAGTACCGAAGGCGAGCAGAACGGGGAATGGGTGCTGGTCGATCTCGGCGCAGTTATTGTGCATGTGATGCAGCCGGCGATCCGCCAGTATTACAACCTCGAAGAGATCTGGGGTACGCCTCAACGCACCGCGGCACCACGCAAAACGGTTGCACGCAAGACCTCGTCGGCCAGGACCAAGGCACCCAGGGCCGCGGCGCCCAGAACCGGTGGCCGTCGCAGCAGCGCAAAGTGAAGCTGTCGGCACTCGCCGTCGGCCACCGCATGCCGGCCTGGGTGTCGGCGGGTTTCGCAGAGTATGCGCGGCGCATGCCGCGCGAAATGCCGCTGCAGCTGAAGGAAATCAAGCCCGCGCAACGCAGCTCCGCCGGCGGAGACGTGGCGCGCTGGCTGCAAACTGAAGCGGGGCACATCAATGCCGCAGTGCCGGCGGGTGCGCTGCGCGTGGTGCTCGACGAGCACGGCCGCACATTTTCGACCCGCACGCTGGCTGAACACCTGGAACGCTGGCGCGGTGACGGACGCGACGTGGCTTTCATCATCGGCGGCGCAGACGGTCTGGCGCCGGAAATCAAAACCGGCGCCGGTTTGCTGTGGTCCCTGTCGCCGCTGACCCTGCCGCACGGTCTGGTACGTGTGGTGCTGGCCGAACAGTTGTATCGTGCAGCATCGATGCTTGCCGGCCATCCGTATCACCGGGAGTGAATGGCTGTGGCTTCCATGATTCATTTATCGGTGTTTTCCAAAAATATGACAGCCTCGTCAGAGGCATGTTTTGTCATTATTATGAAATTTTCAATAATTGTCCAAGATGCCCGATAAATCCATTTACCTCGCTTCACGCAGTCCCCGCCGGCGTGAACTGCTGCGCCAGATCGGCGTGAGCTTCGAGATCATCCCCTTGCGCGAGGCGCCGCGATATCCCGCCGATGTCGATGAAACGCCACGCGCAGGCGAAACGCCCGACGCTTATGTGCTGCGCGTCGCCCGTGAAAAAGCGCAGGCCGCCGTGGGCATCACGCGTGTCCGGCGTCTGGCATCGCGTCCGGTGCTGGCTGCCGACACTTCGGTGGTGTGTGATGACGCGATACTCGGCAAGCCGGCGCATGCCGCCGCCGCCATACACATGCTGGAGTCACTGGCCGGCCGCACGCATCGGGTGCTGACTGCGGTTGCCGTCACCGCCGGTGATGTGATCGATACCCGGGTTTGCGAATCACAAGTGTGGTTTCGCGCGCTGAGCGCCGAGGAAATCCGCCGTTATGTCGCCAGCGGTGAGCCGACTGACAAGGCCGGCGCGTACGCCGTGCAGGGCCGCGCTGCGGCCTTCATCACGCGGATCGAGGGCAGCTATTCCGGTATCATGGGTTTGCCCCTTGCCGAAACCGCCGATCTGCTGCGCAGTCACGGCATCGTCTTGCCATGAGCGAAGACATACTGATCAACATCACCCCGCAGGAAACCCGCGTTGCCGTGATTGAGCATGGCGTGACGCAGGAGCTGCATATCGAGCGAGCCTCGGCGCGGGGATTTGTCAGCAACATCTACATGGGGCGTGTCGTGCGCGTGCTGCCCGGCATGCAGTCGGCGTTTGTCGATATCGGTGGCGAGCGCGCGGCCTTCCTGCATGTGGCCGACATCTGGGGCAATCGCGTCAACGGCGAACCCGGCCTGCCGATCGAGCGCCTGCTCAACGAGGGGCAGAGCCTGATGGTGCAGGTGATCAAGGATCCGATCGGCACCAAGGGCGCGCGACTGTCGACGCAGATCAGCATTGCCGGCCGGCTGCTGGTCTACCTGCCGCAGGAATCGCACATCGGCATTTCCCAGCGCATTGAGGACGAGGAAGAGCGGGTCCACCTGCGGGAGAAACTGCAGCAGCTGCTGCCCGCGGAAGAAAAAGGCGGCTTCATCATTCGCACCATGGCCGAGGCCGCTTCCGACCGCGAGCTGGCATCGGATGTCGAATACCTGCGCAAGCTGTGGCACGACATCCGCGAGCAGGCGCGCACCGCGCCGCCGCTGGCGCTGCTCTATCAAGACCTCAACCTCGGTCTGCGCGTGCTGCGCGACTTCGCACACGACGACACCGGGCGGATTTACATCGATTCGCGCGAAACCTACCAGACCATGACCCAGTTCGCCGGGCAGTTCACGCCCAATGTACTGGCGCGGCTGAGCCATTACCAGGGTGAGCGGCCGCTGTTTGACCTGCACAATGTCGAGGACGACATCGAGCGCGCACTGGCGCGCCGCGTCGACCTCAAATCCGGCGGTTACCTGATCATCGACCAGACCGAGGCGTTGACCACGGTCGATGTCAATACCGGTGGCTTTGTCGGCGGTCGCAATTTCGACGACACCATATTCAAGACCAACCTCGAGGCGGCGCAGATCATTGCCCGCCAGCTGCGGCTGCGCAACCTCGGCGGCATCATCATCATCGATTTCATCGACATGGAAACCGAGGAGCACCGCAATGCCGTGCTCAACGAATTCCGCAAGGCGCTGGCGCGCGACCGCACACGGATGACCGTCAACGGCTTCACTCAGCTCGGCCTGGTGGAAATGACGCGCAAGCGCACCCGCGAGAGCCTGGCGCATGTGTTGTGCGAGCCCTGTCCCACCTGCACCGGACGCAGCGTGCTGAAAACCGCGCAGACCGTGTGTTATGAAGTGCTGCGTGAGCTGGTGCGCGAATCGCGGCAGTTTGATGCGCGCGAATTCCGCATACTGGCGTCACAGCAGGTCATCGACATGTTTCTCGACGAAGAATCGCACAATCTCGCGATGCTGTCGGATTTCATCGGCAAGCCGATTTCGCTGCAGGTGGAGACGGCCTACAATCAGGAGCAGTTTGATATTGTGCTGATGTAGCGGGACTGTTTCCCGTTCCGCGTTTTTCGTTCCGTTTTTTCGTTCCGTTTTTCGTCCCGTTTCCAGGCCGCGCCATGGCGACATCCGCAGCATCGCAATCCCGTGTCATCGCGCCCTCCCGCCGCGCCAGCCCCGAACTGCGCCGCCTCGCAGAGCAGGTGTTCACGCGCGCCGCTGGCGCACCTCTGGTTGCCGGCAACACGGTGCGCGTACTGCGCGATGCCGGAGAAAATTATCCGGCATGGCTGGCGGCCATCGCCGGCGCACGCCGCTCGGTGCTGTTCGAGAATTACATTATTACCAACGATGCTGCAGGCCGTGAATTTGTTGCGGCGCTGACCGAGCGCGCGCATGCGGGTGTTGCGGTGCGGCTGATTTACGACTGGATGGGGGCGCTGGGGGTCGGCACCCGCAGCCTGCTGCAGACGCTGGTCGATGCCGGCGGCGTCGTGCGTTGCTTTAATACGCCGCAGATCGACAGTCCGTTCGGCTGGTTGACCCGCGATCACCGCAAGATGATCAGTGTTGACGGCACGGTCGGTTATGTCAGCGGCCTGTGTGTCAGCAGCAAATGGCGGGGCAACCCGCAGCGCGGCATTGATCCATGGCGCGACACCGGCGTCGAGATTCGCGGCCCCGCGGTCGCCGACATAGAGCGGGCGTTTGCCCAGACCTGGGCCGCGGCCGCCGGGGACGATTCAGACGCGCTGGATGTGGATCCGGTGACGGACGCGCCGCCCGCCGGTGACATGCTGGTGCGGGTGCTGGCGAGCCAGCCCACCACCGCCGGCCTGTACCGCCTGGACCAGATGATTGCGGCGATGGCGCGCGATACGCTATGGCTGACGGATGCTTATTTTGTCGGCGTCGCACCGTATGTGCAGGCCTTGCGGGCCGCCGCGATGGATGGCGTCGATGTGCGGCTGCTGGTGCCGGGCAGCAGCGACCTGCCCTTGCTGTCGCAACTGTCGCGATCCGGTTACCGGCCGCTGTTGGAAGCGGGCATCCGCATATTCGAATGGAATGGCGCGATGCTGCACGCAAAAACCGCGGTGGCCGACGGCCGCTGGGCGCGCGTCGGCTCCACCAACCTCAATATTGCCAGCTGGATCAGCAACTACGAACTCGACGTGGCGATCGAGGATGAAAAGTTTGCGCACGCCATGCAGGGCATGTACGAGGAAGATCTGACGCATGCGACCGAAATCGTGCTTGGCAGCAAACGGCGTGTCCGGCCGGCGGTGATGCCACGGCGCCCTGTTGCCGGATCGAGCGGGCGCGCGTCGCGGGCGGCGGTCGGCGCACTGCGCATCGGCAATACGGTCGGTACGGTTATCAGCAACCGGCGCACGCTGGGCGCGGCCGAGTCCGGATTGATGTTCAGCATTGCGCTGGGATTTTTGCTGCTGGCGGTGATTGCGCTGCTGCTGCCGCTGGCGATCACCGCGCCGCTGGCCGTGCTGGCGCTGTGGATCGCCGTGACGCTGCTGGTGCGGACATGGCGGGCGCGCAAACGCGGCGCCGTCAACAGGCCGGCTGGAGGCGATTAACCGGCCAGTGCGGCTGCCCGCGTGGCGACCGCAAGACTCGCTGCCTGCACCTCGATGACCTTGCGCCTGGCCGTCGCTCCCGACTTCACGCGCAGCGCACTGCGCGGCAGTTCCAGTGTTGTCGCCAGCCATGCGATCAGCGCGGCATTGGCTTTGTCGTCGACCGCGGGCGCGGCAATAAATACTTTCAGCGCATCGCCATGCAGGCCGGCTGCGGCAGTAATTCTGGCATTGGGCCGGGCATGGATGTGCAGGGTCAGGCGGGCCGTGGCGGGGTCAAAACGGCACCAATCCACGGTCATCGCAGCAGGCGCAGCGCTTCGCTTTCGAGCCAGGCCACCGGCAGCATCAGCAGCAGTTGGCAGAGTACCAGCAGGAACAGCGGCGACAGATCGACATTGCCCACCGGCGGGATGCGACGGCGGAACAGGCGCAGGAACGGCCGCGTCATCGCGTCGAGCAGCGGCGCCACCGGGCTGCCGGGATTGATCCACGACAGCAGCGCCTGCAGCAGTGTCGCGCCGAGCACGATGTAAATCAGCAGTTTGAGCACGGCCACTGCAGCGAACGCCGCGATGCCGATGATGGCCAGCCCGATCCCGGCGCCAAAGCGGTATCCGCGCAGTTGCATCACGATCACCAGCTCCAGCAACTGCATCAGCCAGGCCAGCAGCAGCGTCGGCAGGTCGAGCCCCCACAGGCCTGGAATCACGCGGCGCGCGGGGCGGACCATGAAGTCGGTCAGCGCGTTGACGAAATCCGCCAGCGGATTGCGGTACGGTGCGCGCACCCACTGCAGGTAGAAGCGCAGCAGCAGCGTGAACGTCAGCAGGCCGAACGTGACCCCTACGATGAAAATCAGTGCATCGGTGAGCATATGCGGGTGATGGAAAGGCCGGAACCAATGGAGTCGCCACTGAACGCTGCCGAATTCTTTTCAACACCCCCTTGAGGGGTGCGCCGATCAACCCGGCGTGACAACAGCGCACTGACAGAAATCATGAATAATATATTAAAAACAATGGGTTGCACTTTTAATGGGGCGCTTTCCGGAGACTCTGTATTTTATCGGCGTTGATCGGGGTTGATCTGCGGTTAATGTTTGCTGATGTTTATACCAATGCTTAATTCCTGCCCAGATCGTCGCCCATTTCAGCGGCGCGTTCCGCCGCGGCGCGCACCGCACGAATGAACGCCGCCTTGACCTCGGCTTCATCCAGCGCAGCGACAGCGCGTTCGGTGGTGCCGCCTTTTGATGTCACCCGTGCGCGCAGGGTTGCGGGATCGGTGGTGTCCGTGGTCGCGAGTTTGACCGCGCCGGCGAAGGTCGCCAGCGCACTCTGCCGCGCAATCTCCGGCGACAATCCGAGTTCGCGTCCAGCCTGTTCCAGCGCTTCGATGAAATAAAACACGTAAGCAGGGCCGCTGCCGGACACCGCGGTGACGGCATCGAGCTGGATTTCTTTATCCACCCAGAAGGTACTGCCGACGGCGGCGAGGATATTTTCGGCATCCCGGCGTTGCGTGCTGCTGACGCCGGGCATCGCGTACAGCCCGGTGATGCCGGCGGCGACCAGGGCCGGGGTATTGGGCATTGCGCGCACGACCTGCGCAGCCGGACCCAGCCAGCGCGCAAGGTCGCCGCTGCGGATGCCGGCGGCGATGCTGATCACCAGTTGTCCCTTGAGCGCCGGTGCCAGCGCGGTGGCGACTTCGCGCATCTGCTGCGGCTTGACTGCGAGGACGACGCAGTCAGCGCTTGCTGCCGCCGCTTTGCCGTCGGCGGAGGTACGGATGCCGAACTGCTGTTGCAGATGCGCCCGCGCCTCCGGCAGCACATCCACCGCATGCAGGGACGACGGTGCCCGGCCTTTGGCAACCAGGCCGCCGATGATCGCGGCCGCCATGTTGCCGCCGCCGATGAAAAGGATGTTCATTGCATCAACTCATTGCATCAAATGTGAAGCGTGGCAAAACACAAAAAGGGAAAAAGCTGCGCGTCACATTATACGGTTCACATTTCAGTTTTTACGGGTTTTCGCGCGCCGAAAATCGCCGTGCCGACGCGCACGATGGTCGCACCTTCGGCGATGGCGGCTTCGAGGTCGTCCGACATGCCCATCGACAGGGTGTCGATGCCGGCGTCATCCGCCCGCAGGCCTTCCTTGAGCCGGCGCAGCAGCGCAAAGCGCGCCCGCTGCACGGCAGTGTCCGCGGTCGGCTCGGGGATGGCCATCAGGCCGCGCAGCCGCAGGCGCGGCAGAAGACGAATGGCCGCGGCCAGTCGGCGCTCCATGCCGGGCGCAACACCGCTTTTGCTGGCTTCGCCGCTGACATTGACCTGGATCAGCACGTTGAGCGGTGGCAGATGCGCCGGACGTGCGTCATTCAGCCGCTGCGCGATTTTTTCGCGCTCAATGCCGTGTACCCAGGCAAAAAGTTCGGCCACCGGGCGCGTCTTGTTGCTCTGGAGCGGGCCGATGAAATGCCATTCGATGCCCAGATGCGCGAGTTCGCGCGCCTTGTCGAGGGCTTCCTGCACAAAATTCTCGCCAAAGGCACGCTGGCCGGCCTGCCAGGCTTCGATCAGTTGTGGTGCGCCGCAGGTCTTGCTGACTGCGAGCAGATGCACACTGTCCGGCGCACGGTTTGCAGCCGTCGCGGCCCCTGAGATACGGGCGTGTACAGCTTGCAAGTTAGCAGCGATTATGGCCATAATTTCAACGCTTTCCGTTGCAGGCGTCGCAGTGCAATAGGCACGGTGATGACGGCATCCCGGCCCGCGACGTTCTGGTTGGTTTAGGACCTTCGTTTCGGACCTGTTACTCCTCAGGGAATTATTATAAATGGACATTTCCGAACTGCTGGCCTTTGTTGTCAAGAATAAAGCCTCCGACCTGCATCTGTCATCGGGGTTGCCGCCGATGATCCGCGTGCATGGCGATATCCGCCGCATCAACCTGCCGGCGCTGGAGCACAAGGATGTCCACGCGATGGTCTACGACATCATGAATGACGGCCAACGCAAGTTTTATGAAGAAAACCTGGAGTGCGACTTCTCCTTCTCGATTCCCAACCTCGCCCGTTTTCGCGTCAATGCTTTCGTGCAGCAGCGCGGCGCAGGCGCGGTGTTCCGGACCATTCCGTCCAAGGTGCTGAGCCTGGAGGACCTGAAGGCGCCCAAGGTGTTCGTCGAAATCGCCAATCAGCCGCGCGGCGTGGTGCTGGTGACCGGCCCGACAGGTTCAGGCAAATCGACCACGCTGGCGGCCATCGTCAACCACATCAATGAAAACGAGCAGGGGCATATCCTGACGGTGGAAGACCCGATCGAATTCGTCCACGAATCGAAGAAATGCCTGATCAACCAGCGCGAGGTCGGCCCGCACACGCTGTCGTTTTCAAATGCGCTGCGCTCCGCCCTGCGCGAGGATCCGGACATCATCCTGGTCGGCGAGATGCGCGATCTGGAAACCATCCGGCTGGCGCTGACCGCCGCTGAAACGGGCCATCTGGTGTTCGGCACGCTGCATACCAGTTCCGCCGCCAAGACCATCGACCGGATCATCGACGTGTTCCCGGCCGAGGAGAAGGAGATGATGCGGTCGATGCTGTCGGAGTCGCTGCGCGCGGTGATTTCACAGACGCTGCTCAAAACCAAGGACGGCAGCGGCCGCGCCGCGGCGCACGAGATCATGGTTGGCACACCGGCGATCCGCAACCTGATTCGCGAGAACAAGGTGGCGCAGATGTATTCGGCGATCCAGACCGGCGCCCAGCTCGGCATGCAGACGCTGGACCAGAACCTGCAGGACCTGGTGAAGCGCAACATCGTTTCAGTCGATGAAGCGCGCAGCAAGGCGATGAACAAAGATTCTTTCCGCTAGTTTTCCAGCGGAAACAGACAGGCACCACGAAACAAAACAGGAGCAAGGCATGGAAAGAGAGCAGGCAGTCAAATTCATGCACGATCTGCTGCGGGCGATGGTCGCGAAAAAGGCCTCCGACCTGTTCATCACGGTGGGTTTTCCGCCGGCGATCAAGCTCGACGGCAAGATGACCCCGGTGGCGCAGCAGACGCTGACGGCGCAGCACACTTCGGAACTCGCGCGCGGCATCATGAACGACAAGCAGGCGGGTGAGTTCGAGGCCACCAAGGAATGCAATTTTGCGGTCGCCCCCGGCGACATCGGCCGTTTCCGCGTCAATGCCTTCATGCAGCAGGGGCGGGTCGGCATGGTGCTGCGGACCATCAACACCTCGATTCCGAAGTTCGACGATCTGAAGCTGCCGCCGGTGCTGAAGGACGTGGTGATGACCAAGCGCGGCCTGGTGATCATGGTCGGCGGCACGGGTTCCGGCAAATCAACCTCGCTGGCGGCGATGATGGGTTACCGCAATGAAAACAGTTACGGTCACATCATCACCATCGAGGATCCGATCGAGTACGTGCATGACCACATAAACTGCGTAGTCACCCAGCGCGAAGTCGGCGTTGACACCGATTCCTGGCACGCCGCACTGAAAAACACCCTGCGCCAGGCGCCGGATGTGATCCTGATCGGCGAAATCCGCGACCGCGAAACCATGGATCACGCCATTGCCTTTGCCGAAACCGGTCATCTGGCGATGGCGACGCTGCATGCCAACAGCGCCAACCAGGCGTTGGACCGGATCATCAACTTCTTCCCCGAAGAGCGTAAGCAGCAGTTGCTGATGGATCTGTCCCTCAACATCCGCGCGCTGGTGTCACAGCGGCTGATCCCGAAAAAAGACGGCAAGGGGCGCGCGGCTGCGGTAGAGATTCTGCTCAATTCGCCGCTGATTTCGGACATGATCTTCAAGGGCGAAGTACACGAGATCAAGGGCATCATGGCCAAGTCCCGCGAACTGGGCATGCAGACTTTTGACCAGCATCTGTTCGATCTTTATGAGTGCGGCGATATCAGTTACGAGGACGCGTTGCGTAACGCCGACTCGATGAACGAACTGCGCCTGAATATCAAACTGAACAGCAAGGACGCCAAGGACAAGGATGTGATGACCGGTATCGAGCACCTGAATCTTGTCTGATCCGCGCTGCAACGCAGGACGACGCCGGCCGCAGCGCCGGCGTTTTTCTTGATGGTCATGCCGTTTGACTGGGTGACGTATGCCGCCTGCGCGGTGATCGTCTTCGGCGCCTATGTGATTTTCGGCATTTCGGCGTTCGGCGCGGCGATGTTTACCGTGCCCTCGCTGTCGTACTTTTTTCCACTCGAATTCGTATTGCCGCTGTGTGTGCTGCTCGATGTGGCCGCGTCACTGGCGCTGGGCTCACGCTTCTCGCGCGATGCCGACGTCGGCGAACTGAAATGGATGGCGCCGTTTTCGCTGGCCGGTGCGGTGGCCGGTGTCACGGCACTGGTGACGTTGCCGCAGCAGGCGACGATTGCCGCTTTCGGACTGTTCCTCTGCAGTTACGGCCTGTACTCGCTGTACGCCGGCGTGCCGCAGTTCGGCATCGCACGACATCCCTGGGCGGTGATCTCCGGATTCTGCGGCGGAGCGTCGGGGACATTGTTCGGCGTCGGCGCACCGCCGTACGCGATCTACCTGTCGCGCCGCCTGCCGGACAAGACGGTGCTGCGCGCGACACTGTCGAACATGGTGCTGCTGTCGACCTCGATCCGCGCGCTGGTGTTTTTTGCCGGCGGATTGATGATCGCCGACCGTGTCATCGGTGCGGTGCTGCTGCTGCCCTTCGCGCTTGGCGGCATCTGGGCCGGGCATCACATCCAGCTCAGTGCGTCGCGTGAAACGCTGCTGAAAGTGCTCAGCGTGTTGTTGTTGATGATTGGCGGGTCGCTGATCCTGAGGGTGATTAGGTCATAAGTAATTGATTTTATTAAATAAATTTGTATTTTCTCTTTTGCGGCAAGGATGCGGCGCCTTGTAGCCCGTAACGCAATTGGTTGCACTGATTCCGGTGATCCGTCGAATCCTGCACAAAGGGCTGCAACGGTTTTTCGAAACCGCCAGCAAATCCGGAATTCAGGCGCAGCACGCCGACCGCTTGCGGCTGATACTTGCCCAGCTCAACGCGGCAACAAAACCGGAAGACATGGCACTGCCGGGATTGGTGCTGCATTCCCTGAAAGGCAATCGATAGGGCGTGTGGTCGGTCCGGGTGAGCGGAAACTGGCGCATCACCTTTGTTTTTTCGGGACCCGACGCCGATCTGGTCGATTACGAGGACTACCACTGAAAGGCAACATCATGCGCATGCACAACCCCCCGCATCCCGGCGAAATCATCAAGACGCTTTGCCTGGAGCCTCTCAAGATCACGGTAACTGATGCAGCAAAGGCTCTGGGCGTAAGCCGCAAGACGCTTTCCGCGATTCTGAATGGCCGGGCGGGCATCAGCCCCGAAATGGCGGTGCGTCTGTCGATCACCTTTGAGACCTCGGCTGAGAGCTGGCTCAATCAGCAAACGCAGCACGATCTCTGGCACGTGGAGCAGCGGCGCAAGCAATTGCGGGTGATGAAGCTGGCTGCCTAGCAGCAGATTCTTAATGTTTGCTTTTGCGCAGATTGATGAAAACATCGACTCCGGTAACTTTCGGGGGCGGCCGCGGGTTTACGCTGTGGCATGCTGAATCCATGTTGAAAAAACGGACAGCCCAGACACAAAGGAGGTCATGCAACCACCTTTTAGGCCGTCTCCGCGCTGAGAGATGATCTCGCAGCCACCGCGCGCGATTTAGCGCACTCGGTGATAGAGTTCCGATTCATTACCTTCGGCGTCTCTGCCAGTGGACGGTTGCTTGCAGTTTCCCGCACGGAGCGCGGAAATCGGATTCGAATCATCAGCGCACGTTTGGCGACACGCACGGAAAGGAAAATATATGAAGAAGACTAAATCAGAAGCGAACGACTGGCCCCGTCCCGAATACAAACGCAGTGACTTGGGACCCATTGCGAGGGGAAAATATGCGCGCCGCATGGCGACGGGGTCAAATGTTGTCGTTATTGATCCCGCTATCTCAAAGGTATTCCCCAATGAGGCATCAGTTAACGCTGCGTTACGCGGTCTGCTGAAACTCGCGAAGACGAGTACACGCCCAACCACGCGTTCAACGCGGACACGCGCAAAGGCTGCGCGCGCCGGTTAACTCGACGTCAGAGGTCACTGATTGAGGGCGAGGTAAGAAATGGCGTCTCTCGCTCCGCTTTCTGGAGTAGGCGCGCCAAAAGCGGCGCATCTGCTCAACGCAATCGTTAGCCCACACCTTTGGGTTTTCGCATACTCCCCGCCACCAATTCGTATTTGAACAACCGGCACTCCAGTGCACCATTGAACAACGGCGTGCGCCGCGACGGTTGCAGACGCATGATCTTGGCCAGTCGCAGGTCTGCGGTCAGGATGTAGGCGGTCCAGCCGCTGTAACGCTGTTTGAGAATGTCGCCGAGTGTCGGGTACCAGGCGGCAAGGTCGTCGAGTTCTTCCATGCGCACGCCGTACGGTGGATTGGTGATCAGCATGCCGGTGGGCGCAGGCGCCTTGGAATCCTCGAAGCTGCATTGTTTCAGCTCAATGCGTTGCTCCATACCCAGTGCAGCGACGTTCTGCCGCGCCTGCGCGATGGCATCGCCGCTGCGGTCATAGCCATAAATCATTGTTTTTATTAATTTATTTTCCTGTGCTGCGACTTGCCGGTGCAGCGTTTCCCAAGCCTTGGCATCGAAGTTGCGCAATTTCTCGAAGCCGAACTTTCGACTGAGTCCCGGTGCGCGGTGTGTGGCCATCAGAGCGGCTTCGATCAGGAAGGTGCCGCTACCGCACATCGGGTCGAGCAGCGGCTGTTCCGGTGTCCAACCGGCCAGTTTCAGAATTCCTGCGGCGAGATTTTCGCGCAGCGGTGCGTCACCGGTCGCCGTGCGCCAGCCGCGCTTGAACAGCGCATCACCGGAAGTGTCGAGGTAGAACACTGCCTCATCGCGGGTCAGGAAGACATGGATGCGCACGTCGGGCGCGCGGGTGTCGACATCGGGGCGCAGACCCTCGGTATCGCGCAGCACGTCGCAGACGGCGTCTTTCACGCGCAACGTGACGAAGTCTATGCTTTGCAGCGGACTTTTGATGGCTGCGGTATCGACGCGGATGGTTTGCTTCGGGCCGAACCATTGCGCCCAGCGAATTTTTTTGGCCGCGTCGAAGATGTCGTTCTCGCTGCGGTAACGGCAGTGGCCGACGCGCCACAACACACGGCTGGCGATGCGGCTTTCGAGGTTGATGCGGTAACACAGTGCAAACGGGCCGCGGAAGCCGGTGCCGCCATCGACCGGGCGCACCTCTTTTGCGCCGAGCGCGGTGAGTTCTTCGCCGAGCACGCCTTCGAGGCCGCGCGGGCAAGAAGCGAAAAAAGTTTCCATGGAGGTTGTTGAAGATGCCTAGGGTTTGGCCGGGGAGAGTTCGACATAGACTTCGAACTCGATACGCTGCCAGGGATTGCGTGCTTCTTTCAGTTGCACGATACGCGCTTTCACCGGGGCGCCGCGATCCATCTGTCGTGCGACATCGCTGTTTTCGCGGCGCGGGATGTAGCCGAGCATTTCATTGCGCCAGAGCACGCGCACCGCATTGGCATCGTGCGGATTCTGCGGTTCGCGTTGCAGCAGGAGGTTGTCACCGACGCGCATCATGGTCCACAGGTCCTTGCCTTCGTAATAGCGGAAACCGGCCAGCGGCGATTGCTGGACGATGATGCGCGCATCGGCCGCACAGGCGGGGGCGATCAGCGCCAGCAACAGCGCGAGGGTTACGGCAAGACGGGGCATGGTGATTAAAACGGCTTGACGACGACCAGGATGACAATCGCCAGCAGCAGCAATACCGGTATTTCGTTGAACCAGCGGAACCAGACATGGCTGCGGGTATTGCGGCCCTGCTCGAATTTACGCAACAGGCTGCCGCAGGCATGGTGATAACCGATCAGCAACACGACCAGTGCCAGCTTGGCATGCAGCCAGCCGCCGCCGATCATGCCGTGTTTTGCATACACGCCCCATAGCCAGAGCCCGAACACCAGCGCGGGCACCGCGAGCAGGGTCATGAAGCGGTACAGCTTGCGTCCCATCAGCAGCAGCCGCGCACGTGTCGATGCGTCCTGCTCCATCGCCAGATTGACCAGGATGCGCGGCAGGTAGAACAGCCCGGCAAACCAGGCGATCACGAACAGCAGGTGGAAGGATTTGACCCAGAGCATGAGGGCGATATTACTTCAGCAGCCGGCGCCGCGTGAGCGCCAGCGCGACATAAAATCCGGCAAGGGCGTAAATGACGAGGACCATGATGTGCAGCAGCCATGACGGCGGCACTGTGCCGTTGACCAGCGGCCGCACGAGGCTGACGGCATGGGTCAGCGGCAGCAGTTGTGCTGCGACCTGCGCTGCCGCGGGCAACTGGTCCAGCGGGAAAAACACGCCGCAGAGCAACATCATCGGCGTCACACACAGCGTGAAGTAGTACATGAAAAAATCATAACTCGGCGACAATGCGGTCATGATCAAGCCGAGGCCGGCAAAGGCCAGCCCGGTCAGGAAGATCAGCGGCACCACGACGAGCGCCAGCGGCGATGAGACCAGCCCGAGCACTGCCGCCACGATCAGCACGGCACTGCCGGAGAGGAAACTTTTGCTGGCGGCCCAGATCATTTCGCCGAGCACCACATCATCCAGCGTCAGCGGCGCGTTGAGTATCGCCTCCCAGGTTTTCTGCATCTGCATCCGCGAAAACGCCGAATACATGGCCTCGAAGGACGCGCTCATCATGGTGCTGGAGCAGATGATGCCTCCCGCGAGGAAGCCGATGTAGGACATGCCATTGACGTCGTCGAGCATGCGGCCGAGACCGTAGCCGAGGCCGAACAGGTAGAGCAGCGGGTCGGCGAGGTTGCCGAGCATCGACGGGATGGCCAGCTTGCGCCACACCAGCAGATTGCGCCGCCACACCTGCGCGAAACGCAGGCTGAATTGCGGCAATGCCCAATGTTTTCTGTTGTTCATCGCGATATCAGTCGGCAACTGAATAAACTCCCTCTCCCCGCTTGCGGGGAGAGGGTTGGGGTGAGGGGACTGCCCGGCATCAACACCATGCTCAGTCCCTGAGCTCGCGGCCGGTGAGTTTGAGGAACACGTCTTCAAGGCTGGCGCGGCGGTGCAGGTAACGCAGGTCACCGCGGGCATCAAGGTCGGTGATCAGCGGCGCCGGATCATGTGTGTAACAGAAGATGGTTTCGCCGGTGACTTCACAGCGCTCGGCGTGCGAGCGGCCGAAACGCCTGGCCCAGTCCGGCGCGTTTTCGCCGTAGACCTCGACCACCTGCGGCTCAATGTGCTGCGCGATCAGCGTTTGCGGCTTACCCTCGGCGATGATTTTGCCGTGGTCCATGATCGCGATGCGACTGCACAGGCGTTCCGCCTCTTCCATGAAATGCGTCGTCAGCAGCAGCGTCTTGCCCTGTTTCAGCAGATTGCGCAGCCGTTCCCAGATCACGTGTCGCGCCTGCGGGTCGAGCCCGGTGGTCGGTTCGTCGAGGAAGATCAGTTCCGGATCATTGATCAGCGCACGGGCCAGCGTCAGCCGCCGTTTCATGCCGCCGGACAGGGTCTGGATGCGCGCATCGGCGCGGCTGGAGAGTCCGGCGAATTCCAGCAAATCAGGAATGCGTTCGCGCAACACCTGATCAGCGATATCAAAGTAACGGCCGAAAATCAGCAGGTTCTCGCGGATGGTGAAATCCGGATCGAGGTTGTCGAACTGTGGCACAACGCCGATGCGCATCCGTGCTTCGCGCGCCTGCTGCGGCACTGGTTTGCCAAGCACGGTGATGCTGCCGCTGTCGGGATCGGTCAGGCCCAGGCACAGCCGCAGCGTGGTGGTCTTGCCGGCGCCGTTGGGACCGAGCAGGCCAAAACATTCGCCGGGCTGCAGCGCAAAATCCACGCCGCAGACCACTTCGCGTTCGCCATACGATTTACGCAGCCCGGCGGCTGCCAGCGGCGCAGTAGTGTTCATGCGCAATGACGCTGGACGATCTGCGCGAGCAAATGCAGCTTGCCGTGGAAAAAATGTTCGCCGCCGGGCACCACCACCAGCGGCAATTGCTGCGGTCGTGCCCAGTCGAGCACTGCGGCCAGTGGCACGACATCGTCGACTTCGCCGTGGATCACCAGTGTGTCGGGCGGCACGGTGAGCGCCGGGAAACGATCGACCGCGGGACCAATCAGCACCAGCTTTGCGGCAGACAACGTTTGCGCAACCCGGGTCTGGACAAAGGCGCCGAAGGAAAATCCGGCGAGCAGCAGCGGCAGTTCGCCGAAACGCGCCTGGGCATAACGTGCCACAGCGAGGATGTCTTCGGTTTCGCCATTGCCCTGATCAAAGCTGCCGCTACTTGCGCCGACACCGCGGAAATTTGGCCGGATCGCGACATAACCCAAGCCGAAAAACGTTTTGGCCAGCGTGGTGACGACCTTGTTGTCCTTGCTGCCGCCCTGTACCGGATTGGGATGCGCGATCAGCGCGATGCCGCGTCGCGGTTCGCCGGGATCATTGAGATCGGTTTCCAGCGCGCCGGCCGGGCCGTCAACGACCAGGCGTTCCAGCGCGGATGGCGGCATCGGACGTAATTCGGTCAAGGGCATGGCAAGAAAGGCAATGAGGAGTGCGGAGTGCTGAGCGCGGAACGAAGGCAGATGTTCGTCGCGCAACTTTTCAAATTCAAATCTTCAGGCGTTCGACGACCCGGCCATTTTGCAGGTGCTCGCTGATGATTTCGTCGATGTCTTCGTGGTCGACATAGGTGTACCAGACGGCTTCCGGATAAACCACCAGCACCGGGCCTTCGTCGCAGCGGTCGAGGCAGCCGGCCTGGTTGATGCGCGTTTTGCCGGGGCCGGACAGTTTCAGTGCCTTGATTTTCTGCTTGGCATAGTCGCGCATGTCCTGCGCGCCATGGTCGGCGCAGCAGCGCGCGCCGCCCTCGCGCTGGTTGCAGCAGAAAAATACATGATGTTTGTAGTGGCTCATGACGTCGGGTGGTGATGCACAATGCGGATTATACCCGCCGGGCTCACCGCTCAGCGCTGCGCAGGTTTGCGTGCCGAGCCGCGCGAGGTGGAAACGGGGTATTTCCCCGCGTTGACGGCCATTTTGCGCTGAGCCGCCTGCAGCGGATCGATGCCAAGCACATCGCTCAGGCGCAGCAGGTAGAGCAGCACATCGGCGATTTCCTCCTCGACTGCGTGACGTTCGGGTCCGCCGAGCTGCGTGCTTTGTTCCGGCGTCAGCCACTGGAAACATTCCAGCAGTTCCGCCGCTTCGACGCTGAGCGCCATCGCCAGATTTTTCGGCGTGTGAAACTGTTGCCAGTCGCGGGCTTCGGCGAAGCGGCGCAGCTGGCTGCGCAGGCTGGTGATGGTGGGGCGTGCGGTCGGGCGCGGCATGGCGGGTATCCGGAGGCGTTGGGGTCAGTAGGTGGGAGGCCGGCGGACGGCGAGGCTGTAGAGCGCGAACAACAGCGCCAGAAAGGGCCACAGGTCCGACAGCGCGCGGGTCATGCTGGTGAAACTGAGAATATGGCTGGCGCGGCCCAGCAGCAGGTACGGCGGTGCGGGCCGGTACGGATTTTCGGGAATGATGTTGACCAGGATTAAGGCGCCGGCCAGCGTCAGCACGGCCATGGCGGCGCGACCGCGGTGCGGCAGCCGCGTCAGCAGCAGCAGCAACAGCAGCGCCGCGGCGCAGCCCATGGCGACGCCCGGCGTCAGCCAGCTCCACGGATTCGGCGCGCGCAGCAGCAGCGTTGCCGCGGCGATTTTCAGTGTGCAGGCGCCGGCGAAAACCAGCGCCAGTGCCCGCCAGTAGCCGGCGGCTGTGTCGCGCGCCGCGCTGGCCAGCAGCAGACCGAGGCCGCTGAGGTTGAGCATGACCACGCCGGCCTCGGCGGCCAGATACGAACCGGGGGTGTGCGAAAACCACCGTGCGAAGTCAAGGCTGCCGCGCAAGTCACCGTTGCCGAACGCGATCAGCGTGGCATGCAACTGGGTGAGCAGCCACAGTCCGGCGAGAATAAGCGCTGCATCTCCACGGACACCGCTGACGAACCAGCGCTGGCGCAGTTGCGCCACCGTCCGGCCCAGGCGTTGCCCCGGGGTAAACAGCAGTGCGACCAGTGCCCCGACGACACCGCCGCAACTGTTGACCAGCAGATCAACGTTAGATGCGATACGCGACGGCAGATATTGCTGTGCCGCTTCGAGCGTGAAACTCAAGGCCACGCAGGCGACTGCTGCCAGAGCCACCGCCGCCTGTGTGCTCCAGCGCGCACACAGCGCCAGCGCAAGCAGGAATCCCAGCGGCAGATAGGCGGCGAAATTGAACAGCACATCATCAACGGTGATCCAGCGCGGCCGCGGCTCAAACAAAAAATCGCCGAATCCCCCGGACAATCCGCGCCAGTCAATGAAGGGCTGCAGGCTGGCGTAGATGATCACCAGAATGTAAGCTAGCGCCGCCATGCCGGCCAGCCGCAGACTGCGGGGCACGGCTGATGACTGGGAGTCTGATGAGTAATCCGGCAACATCCATGAAATTTTACGACATCTTCAATGGCGACGCCGACGGTATCTGCGCACTGCATCAGCTGCGGCTCGAGCAGCCGCGCGCAGCGGAACTGGTGACGGGCGCCAAACGCGACATCGCGCTGGTCGGGCGGGTCAAGGCACAGGCGGGCGACCAGCTGACGGTGCTCGATATTTCATTGCACAGCAACGCGCATGCCGTGCAGCGCGCACTGGCGATGGGCGCGAGCCTGCAGTATTTCGATCATCACGTTGCCGGTGATATTCCGCAGCATCCGCGCTTCGAGGCGCACATTGATACCGCCCCCGACGTCTGCACCAGCCTGCTGGTCGACCGCCATCTGGCGGGCAAACACCGGCTGTGGGCGGTGGTGGCGGCTTTTGGCGACAATCTGGTGGAGTCCGCGGTGCGCGCCGCACAGCCGCTGCAGCTTGATCACACCGAACTTGCGCGCCTGCATGAACTGGGCGAAGCGATCAATTACAACGCCTACGGCGAGACCGTTGACGATCTGCACTATCATCCGGCCGATTTGTACCGCGCCATTGCGCCGTACCAGGATCCGCGGCATTTCATTTTGGATGAACCGGTGTTCGAAGTGCTGAAGCAGGCGGGCGCCGAAGATCTCGCTTGCGCCGAAGCCGTGTCACCGGAATTTGCGACGGATGCCGCGGCGCTCTACCGCCTGCCCGATGCGGCATGGAGCCGGCGCGTCAACGGCGTGTTCGGCAACCGCCTGGCGCAGGCCGCA
Source organism: Burkholderiales bacterium (assembly GCA_038316355.1). GTDB lineage: Bacteria > Pseudomonadota > Gammaproteobacteria > Burkholderiales > SG8-41. Next base: position 6,340 of record JBBQAO010000024.1, on the reverse strand, counting down.
CCGCAACGCGCGCATGCCGTGCTGGTGACAAAAGCCGACGGTTCTTATGCCGTCAGTGTGCGTGCGCCGCGCAACAAACCGCTGGGTGCGGATGTACTGTGCCTGGCGTTCGCCACCGGTGGCGGGCGCAAGGCTGCGGCGGGCATCAACCAGCTGCCGCCGCATGAATTGCCGCGGTTCCTGGATGCGTTTCGCGGCGCCTATAAATAATGTAATAAAAACAATTACTTGCTAGACTGCCGGTGGGTCAATCGGCAGCCTGAGCAAGTCCATTTCAATCAGCGCAAAAGCGGCAATCCACAACAAGGCATCGTAGCCGTCGAGCCACTCGCCGCGCGCCAGCCAGACCAGTGCCAGTGTGCCCAGCGCGCCGTACAGCGCCAGCGATACCGCAGTGAACGTGCTGCGATGGCGGGCCACCCGCATCGGCGCGCGCACCTCCAGTTCGAGCATGACGACGACACCGATCCACAAACCGGCATTGATGGCATCCAGCCATTCATTTTCGCGGATGAAACTGAATGCGGCGATGACCACAGCTGCTGCGGCCAGCAGCCGCAGCAGGTCCAGCGTGACGGCGTTGCGGGGAATGCGCGTCCAGCGTGGCCAGCGGGTTTCGATTTCGAACAGCGCGAGCAGCGCGAACCAGGCGAAGGCATCAAGCCCTTCGGAAAAGCGTCCGGTGGTGGCGTAGATGCCGGCATTGAGCGCGAGCAGCGCGAAAATTGCCGGCTTGACGACCGCAGCGTGCGTCACCAGAGACGCCGGGGTTCAGAGGGCTTTTGCGTGGTGGTGCGGTGTGTTGCCATAACGCTGAGGCAGCAATGAGCCGGCGGTCATCCCCGCCACGCTGACCAGAAAACCGATGAATTGCGGCGGCCACAGACCGTCAATTGCGGCGAACTCGAGTGCAATCCAGCTCGCCAGTCCGCCGATGATGGCGCAGGCCGCGCCCTGCGTGGTGGCGCGTTTCCAGTAGAGGCCCGCGGCGAGCGGTACGAACGCGGCGACCAGGGTCACCTTGTAGGCATTTTCGACCATGCCGTGGATCGACTCCGTGGTAGATATTGCGTACACGGTGACCAGCACCGTAAAACACACCACGACGATGCGGTTCAACCACAGGAACTGGTGATCGTTCATGCGCCGGAACAATCCTTTCAGCACGTTCTCCGAAATCGTCACCGAGGGCGCGAGCAGTGTGCCGCTGGCGGTACTCATGATCACCGACAGCAGGGCGCCGAAAAAGATGACCTGGGCGGGTAGCGGAAGGTGATTGAAAATCAGCGACGGCAGGATGCGCTGCGGATCACTTTCCATCAGACTGCCGGCCATTTCGGGGTCAATCAGCGTTGCGGCGTAGACCAGGAACAGCGGTACAAACGCGAACAGGAAATAGGCCGAGCCGCCGAGAACCGAGCCCCAGACGGCGGTGTTCTCGTTCTTCGATGCGTTCATGCGCTGGAACACGTCCTGCTGCGGAATCGAACCGAAACCCATGGTGATCAGCGCTGCGGTAAAGGCCACCACGTCAGCAACACTCAGTTTCGGCAGGAACTCGAACTTGTTATTGGCGGCGGCGTGGCTGATTACCGTTGTGGCGCCGCCCGCCATATCAGCCACCAGCCATGCGATGTAGATCAGGCCCAGCACGATCACGATCATCTGCACGAAGGTGGTTACGGCCACCGACCACATGCCGCCGAACAGCGTATAAACCAGCACCACGCTGGCGCCGATAATCATGCCCCAGGCCGGAGTTATGGCACCCTGCGACAACACGTTGAACACCAGTCCGAGCGCAGTGATCTGCGCGGAAACCCAGCCCAGATAGGACAGTGCAATGCAGATGCTGGTAGCGAGCTCCACCGGACGGTCGTAGCGCTGGCGGTAGAAATCCCCGATTGTCAGCAGATTCATCCGGTAGAGCGGCCGCGCGAAAAACAGGCCGAACAGGATCAGGCACAGCGAAGCGCCGAAGGGGTCTGATACCAGCCCGCTCATGCCTTCCTTGACAAAAGTGGCTGAAATGCCGAGCACGGTTTCGGCGCCGAACCATGTTGCGAACACCGCAGCGAAAACCACGTAGATGGGCAGATGCCGGCCGGCAGTGATGTAGTCGCGGGCAGTGTGCACCCGGGTTGCCGCGATCAGGCCGATGGCAATCGACACCGCAAGATAGGCAATGACAAACCACAGCAACATCGGAGGCTCCCTTTTGACGGGAGAATTATAGCCGTGGCCCTGCGGCTTATGACAGTAGTTGCAGCGTGATCAGGCCGATCAGCAGTGCAGAGATGGTGGCCAGCAGCCAGCCGTTGCGCCGTTGCAGGCGCAGCAGTTCTGCGGCCTGTTGGCGAAGAACCGCATCGTGATCCTTCGTCAGATACTGCTGCACCAGCCGCGGCAGTTGCGGCAGCAGTTCGCTCCAGAACGGCAGCTGGTCACCGATGCGGCGGGCGAGGCCGCGCCAGCCGACCTGTTCCGACATCCAGCGTTCGAGATAGGGCTTGGCGGTGCTCCACAGGTCGAGGTCGGGATCGAGGTCGCGGCCCAAGCCTTCGATGTTGAGCAGTGTTTTCTGCAGCAGCACCAGTTGCGGCTGGATTTCGATGTTGAAGCGGCGCGAGGTCTGGAACAGCCGAAGCAGCACCTTGCCGAAGGAAATTTCCTTCAGCGGCTTGTCGAAAATGGGTTCGCACACTGCGCGGATTGCGGTTTCGAAGTCCTCAATGCGGGTGCCCGGCGGCGCCCAGCCCGACTCGACATGGACTTCGGCGACACGGCGGTAATCACGGCGGAAAAAGGCGATGAAATTGCGCGCGAGGTAGTGTTTGTCAACGTCGGTCAGCGTGCCCATGATGCCGAAATCGAGCGCAACATACTGGCCTTCAGGTGTCACCAGGATGTTGCCGGGGTGCATGTCGGCGTGGAAAAAACCGTCACGGAAGACCTGGGTAAAGAAGATTTCCACGCCGATGCGGGCGATGCGCGGGATGTCGACGCCCTGCGCGCGCAGCGCGTCCACGGCCGATACCGGCGTGCCGTGCATGCGTTGCATGACCATGACCTTGGTCGAGCAATAATCCCAGTGGATTTCGGGCACCGCGAGCAGCGGTGAGTCGGCAAAATTGCGCCGCAGCTGGTTGGCGTTGGCGGCTTCGCGCATCAGGTCGAGCTCGTCTTCGAGATGACGCGCGAATTCAGCGACCACTTCGCGCGGCTTCAGCCGCTTGCCGTCGGACCACAGCAGTTCAAGCAGCGCGGCACCGGCATCAAGCAGCGCAACGTCCTTGGCGATGATTTTGGCAATGCCCGGGCGCAGCACTTTGACCGCAACTTTACGGCCGTCGGGCAGCACGGCGAAATGCACCTGCGCGACGGATGCGCTGGCCACAGGTTCAATCTCAAAATGAGTGAACACCTCTGTTGCCGGTTTGCCATAGGCCTCGAACAGGATTTGCAATGCCTCGGCGCCGGGGAAAGGTGGCACGTGATCCTGCAAATGTGCAAGTTCTTCCGCGATGTCCGGCGGGATCAGGTCACGGCGTGTCGACAGCACCTGGCCGAATTTGACGAAAATGGGGCCCAGCGTTTCCAGCGCGCGGCGCAGGCGCAGGGCGCGCGGCGCTGACAGGTCACGCCAGAACAGCAGCGCGACCAATGCGACACGCAATGTGCGCACACGTTCGTGCCCGAGCAGGAACTCGTCGAGCCCGAAACGCAAAGCAACACGCAGGATTTTCAGCAGGCGGAAGATACGCACCCGCGCATTCTAACCGGCCGTGGCAGGCAGGAAATGCAAGCCGTCAGGCGGCCGGTCAGCGACTGCGTAACAGCTCGATGCGTTTATCGAGGCGGGCGGCGGCGTCGCGCAGTTGATCGACGTCGGCATTGAAACGCATGACGTCATTTTTTGTGGCGATCAGCGGCTGTTCTTCGGTCCAGTACTCGGCAAAGCTGTGCGCCAAATTGTCACCGCTGGCCTGTGCCCAGCGCTGCAGCGTGCGTCCGGTTTCAGCGATGCGGTGTGCGGCTGCGTCACCGACAACTTTTGCCAGGTCTTCCTCGGCATCCCAGCGCAGGTGCTGCCACAGGTGATGGATCGCGGTGGCAAAAGCGGTGTCGCCGTCGATGATCACATCGCGCCACACGGCATCATCCCTTGCCGCGACGCGCAGCATCAGGCCCGGCGTCAGCGTCAGCGTGACCGCAGGCGTTGCTTCCGTGGTGGCACGCGCCACTTCGCCGCTGTCGAGCACGGTAAGGCGGGTGGTGAAAGGCAGGCAGCGGAATGAGGCGGTTTTTCCGGCGTGCGGCTTGAGCGCATCGCGCGCCCAGGCATTGGCTCGCAGCAGGCGGTTGAGCGGCGCGCCGGCGAAGAAAGCGTCAAACATGAACGTTGATGGCAGAGCAGGAGCCGGGCGGCATCATGCCGCTTTGCTCCCGCCTTTTCAGGCTTGCTGAATGCCGGAAACCAGCCAGCCCATCGGACCGCGCAGCGGTTTTTCGAGATGCCAGATTTCGGCGAAGGCTTGCGGCTCGGCGCTGGCTTCTTCGCGAATCAGGCCGGAGAAATGCACGCTGACGATATAGAGCAGGCCTTCGGTGGCGACATCGAGTATTTCCGATTCCAGCGTGACCACTTCGGTTTTGCCTTGCGGCGCGCTTTCGGTTTGCCATTGCTCCTGCACTGCGGTCAGCACGTCGGGGGTCAGGAAATCGGCCAGTGCCGAGCTGTCGCGGGCATCGTTGGCGTCCTGCAGCCGGACGAAGTTCAGCCGCGCGTGGCGCAGGAATTCTGTCGCATTGAAATCCGCAGGCCAGCGGCTGTTTGTTACTGCTGTCGTGGCAGCGAGCGAATGCGCGGCCGCACCGCTGCCCGGCAGGGATGACAGGGGTTGTTGCTCGTTGCCTTGTCCGCTGCCGGCGTATTGCAGCGGTGCACTGGCAGCGCGCCCGCGCAGTGCGCGGAAGGCCATAAACGCGATGCCGGCAATTGCGGCGAGCAGCAGCAGTCCCATGAGCGCGCCGCTGATGCCGTTGTTCATGAACAGCGCCATCAGTCCGGCGCCGAGTGCGAGGCCAGCCAGCGGGCCCAGCCATTTGTTGCCGGCGGCAGCCGGCTGCTGTGGCGCGGAGGTGCCTGCAGCCTGTTGCTGTTGTTGTGCCGGGGCTTTGGGTGTTGCCTGTTGCTGCGTGTTGCGCTGCATGCCCAAGCTCTTGCCGCCGCCGAGGCGTTTGGCCTCGACATCAACGACGACCAGCCCCAGACCGCACATCGCAATTAACGCCATCAGAATTTGTTTCATGGTGTCCTCTGTTTCACATCGACCGGGCCATTATAGCGATGCCTTGCCGTGACCAGTATTAAGAAAAATTATAAACAAAATCAATAAGTTATGCGCCACCTGTGGCGGAAAAAACCGTTGTGGATCAAGTGCTTGCGCAGATCAGTAGCGAATGCCGCGATGCAGGGCGACCACACCCGCGGCAAGATTGAAGTATTCGACGCGTTCCAGGCCCGCATCCTGCATCATTTTTTTCAGGGTTTCCTGGTCCGGATGCATGCGGATGGATTCCGCCAGATAACGGTAACTGTCGGCGTCGTTGGTGATCAGCTTGCCCAATCGCGGCAGCACCTGGAAGGAATAGGCGTCATACAGCGGTGCCAGCGGTTGCCAGATGCGGGAAAATTCAAGCACCAGCAAACGGCCGCCAGGCCGGAGTACGCGATGCATTTCAGCGATTGCGGCATCTTTGTGCGTCATGTTGCGCAGGCCGAAGGCGACGCAGACGCAATCGAAATGTTCGTCCGGGAACGGCAGTTTTTCGGCGTCGCACTGCACGATCGGCAGGATCAGACCATCGTCAAGCAGCCGGTCGCGACCACGCTTCAGCATCGGGCCGTTGATGTCGGTGATGACGACGGAACCGCGCGGGCCGACGCGCCGGGCGAACAACTGTGACAGATCGCCGGTTCCGCCGGCGACGTCAAGCACGCGTTCGCCGGGACGGGTCATGCTTTGTTCAACGGTAAAACGTTTCCACAGCCGGTGCAGGCCCGCCGACATCAGGTCGTTCATCAGGTCGTAGCGCGAAGCGACCGAAGCGAAGACTGCGGCGACCTTGCCTGCCTTTTCGTCCTCGGCAACTTTCCGGAACCCGAAATCGGTGGTTTTGCTCATGGGATGGTGATTGGTGGCTGATAATTAGTAATTAGTAATTGGTAATTGGTAATTGGTAATTGGTAATTGGTAATTGGTAATTGGTAATTGGTAATTGGTAATTGGTAATTACGGGTGGAGCAAGGTATTCACCTACTCATTTTTGTTCCCCA
>JBBQAO010000093.1:0-13917 GCA_038316355.1 Burkholderiales bacterium | reverse complement strand
CGCGCATTGCAAATGGCTGCTTTCGCAGAATTGCGGGCTTGCTGTGTTCGGCACCAATAGCGAGGCGAATTCGCTGGCGTCGGAGGAACGCATGATGCTGCTCGATGCCCTGATAGCGGCAGGCGTCGATGCTTCGCGCATGATGCCCGGGACCGGATGCTCGTCGATCACCGAAACCGTCAAACTCACGTCGCAGGCGGTCAAGCACGGCTGCGCGGGCGTGTTGATGCTGCCGCCGTTCTATTACAAAGGCGTGAGCGAAGAAGGCCTCTATCGTCATTTCAGCGAGGTCGTGCAGCGCGTCGGCGACTCACGGCTGAAGATTTACCTTTACCATATCCCGCCGGTTGCGGTCGTCGGCATCACGCCGGGCCTGGTTGAAAGACTGCTCAAGGCGTATCCGAATGCAATCGCCGGCATGAAAGACAGCTCGGGCGACTGGAACAACACCAAGACCTTCCTCGATAATTTTGCCAAGCAGGGCTTCGACGTGTTTGCCGGCAGTGAATCGTTCCTGCTCGCCAACATGAAAAACGGCGGCGCCGGCTGCATTTCGGCAACCGCCAACGTCAATCCGGCGGCCATCGACAAGCTCTACCGCGAATGGAAAAGCGCCGATGCCGAAGCGCAACAAAAGGCGCTCGACGTCGTGCGCGGCACCTTCGGCAACAGCAAGTACCTGATGATCGCCGCACTCAAAGCCGGCGTCGCGCAGTACAGTGGCGACGCATCGTGGGCAACAGTGCGCCCGCCGCTGGTCGAACTCTCGAAGGAACAGCGCGCATCGCTGGCCGCCGAATTGAAGGCTATCGACTTCACCATGCCGGGATTAAAGGCCGCGTAAAAATATTAATAAAATCAATAACTTATAAATACCCTGCCCTACTCCCTTCCCCCCTTGGGATAAGGGCCGGGGATGTGGGAAAACAACAACCCAACTGGCCGCCAAGAATGTCATCCGTCAACACGCCCACCACTGCCGCCCCGCTCTGCGCAGGGCCCGACTTCAAACCGCGCGCGCCGAACCTCAACATGCCGGCGAACGCCTGCGACAGCCACGCGCATGTGATGGGACCGGCGGCGCGTTACGACTATTCCCCGGCACGCGTCTACACCCCGCCCGATTGTCTGCTGGATCAGTACCGGCACATGCTCGACACACTGGGCGTCACCCGCGCGGTACTGGTACAGCCCAGCGTCTACGGCACCGACAACGCGGCGATGCTCGATGCGATGAAAGCCGATCCGCAGCGCCTGCGCGGCGTGGCGGTGGTTGACCCGGCAATCGGCGACGCCGAATTAAAATCCATGCACGCCCTCGGCGTGCGCGGTGTGCGCGTGAACATCGTGGATGTGAAAGACCGCAAGGCGGGTTCACTGCCGATGGACATGCTGAGGCCACTGGCGGCACGTATCGCCAGCATGGGCTGGCACATGGAATTCCTGATGCACGCTGACGAGTTTCCGGATCTCGACCGTACCTTCGCTGATTTCCCGGTGCCCATCGTGCTCGGCCACCTCGGGTACATGAAAACGTCACTGGGACTGAAGGCGCCGGGCTTCCAGGCGCTGCTGCGGTTGATGCAGGCCGGCAAGGCCTGGGTAAAACTCACGGGACCGTACCGTATTTCCGGCGCACCGCTGCCGCATGCCGACACCGTCCCGTTTGCACATGCGCTGCTGAAAGCCAATGCAGAACGCGTGATCTGGGGCAGTGACTGGCCGAATGTGATGCACAAGGGCGCAACGCCGAACGACGGCGAACTCACCGACCTGCTGCTCGACTGGGTGCCGGATGCTGCGCAGCGCGAGCGGGTGCTGGTCAGCAATCCGGCACGACTGTACGGATTTTAAACCGCCCATCACCTTGAATTGCAGTTTGCGGGGCGCGCGCCGGCGTGATAACGGCGCAACTCGCCGCGCGGCATCCCTGAGCCGTCGTCGATGATGGTCAGACTCGCGGGCGCGGGACTGGTAATGATCCGGATCAATCCCGCGCCGGAATCAAGCGCGTTGGCGAGAATTTCCGTGAGAATGGTTTCCTCCAGCGCGCCGGAATAGGCATCGCGCAAATCCTCGAGCAAATGCAGCAAGTCACCGCGGGTCTCAGCCATGAAGCCTCTGTGTTAAAACCAGCCCTGTATTGGCCTCAACCCTTACAGCAAGCCGATCTCTTTCATGTACTGCAGCACCCCGGGATGAATCATGTCCCGGGTCGGTGCTGCAGCCAGAGTATTGGCCAGCGTCGATTCCTGTGCCTGATCGAGTTTGGCGGACAGCGCAGCGTGGCCGGTATGCAGCGCCTTCGCCAGCCGGTAAGCCACATCATCCGGCAGTGAGGCGCGCGCCAGCACGAATGGCCACGACCCCACAGAATTAACCGGCCCCTGCTGCCCGGGATAACTGCCGGCGGGCATCGTGGTCTGTTTCAGGAACAGGTGTTTGGCCTGGATGCGTTTGATTTCATCGGCACTCGGCGAGATGAAACGCATGCCCTGGGGATTTTTTGCGATATTCATGAACGGCGGCCAGCCCACTCCCCCGCCCCACATCGCCGCCGCATCGCCATTAATCACCAAAGGCGGACCGTCACCGGCTTTTTCCAGCAGCCGCGCGTCGAAATCCTTTTTGATGTCGAGACCGAGGCCGTCCATCACATAACGCGCCAGCACGACAAAACCTGAGCTCGATGCACCCCAGACCACGGTTTTGCCGACGAGGTCGGATATCGTTTTGTACGGACTGTCGGCGCGCACCATGAACATGCCCGCCTGCGAATAGGTGGCGTTGATGATGCGGATGTTTTTGCACGGCGTGCGGCCGATGCCGTTGACCGCTTCGTAGGTCACCTCGCCGGTCGCCAGCGCGATGTCGAGTTCACCGTTGTCGATGCGGCCGACGTTTTCGCCGCTGCCCTTGGTGTTGACCGGTTCGATGTCCAGCGTGGCATCTGCCGCATTCAGCGCTTCCGCATAGGGCCAGCCGTAGGCGGGAAATCCGCCGCCGGGGGTTGCCGTGCCGAGCACCACTTTTGTTTTTTGTTGCGCTGCCATTCATCTTCCTCCTCAGGTCAAGAGTCGCTTGTTCAAAATGAACATAGTAATCGCGATCACGCGGAATAGGGAGTACTCCGCTGGTGTACGATGGCGGTATGGACAAAACCCCGCAGCCGCACCCCGGACGCACTGCCGCACTGGTACTGCTGGTGCTGGGCCCGCTCGCCTGGCTGATGATCGGGCACGGCGCGCCCATCCTGCAGGACCGCGGTTATCACCTGTTTGCCGACGCCCGCAGCTGCCTCGGCGTGGCGAACTTCGGCAATGTCGCCTCCAACCTGCCGTTCCTGCTGACCGGCATCCTTGGCATGGTCTGGTGCTGGCGCAAGCGCAGCGGCGCCTGGTGCTCGTGGCTGGTGTTTTTCACCGGTGTCGCCCTGGTATTTCTGGGTTCAGCCTACTATCACGACGCGCCAGATGACAACACGCTGGTCTGGGACCGGCTGCCGATGACCGTGGCCTTCATGGGCTTGTTTGCGGCGCTGGTCAGCGAACATCTCGACGCAAAGCTGGAACCCGCGCTGCTGGCCGGTGCATTGCTGACCGGCATCGCCAGCGTGTTCTGGTGGCAGTACAGCAGCGACCTGCGGATTTATATCTGGGTGCAGGGCGCACCGCTGCTGGCAATCCCGTATGTGATCGCGGCATTTCCCGGGCGTTACACGCACCGGCATTTCCTGCTCTTCGGGGTCGGGTTCTACGCGCTGGCCAAGGTGGCCGAACTGCTCGACCATGAAATCTATGCAACCACCGGGGCCGCAATCAGCGGCCACTCCGTGAAACACCTGCTCGCCGCCATCGCCGTGTTCTGCGTTTACCGGATGCTGTGCCGGCGCGGTCAGAGCCGCAGTTAAAGTTTCACGCCGCTGGCTTCTTCCCAGTAACGCACGATTTCGGTCTGGTCGACGTTGGCGCCGACTTTTTTAACCGCGTCGCACCACAGCTCCGACACCTTTTCACCCAGCGGCACCGCGGCACCGATGGCATGTGCGACATCGACAGCGATTTTGACGTCCTTGGCGATGAAGCTCAGCGCCATGCCGGTGGCGTATTTGCGGGTCAATATCTGCGGGATCACTTTTTTCCCGATCGGATGATTGCGTCCGGCACACATGGTTGCCAGCCCGTCAGCCATCATTTTGACGTCCAGACCGAATTTTTTGCCGATGGTCAGCGCCTCGATGGCATTGATCAGCGCGCAGGCATTCACATAATTGGCCAGCGCCTTCATCGCATGCGCCGAGCCGGTGGCGCCGCAGTGGGTCACCGCGCGGCCCATGGCCTTCAGCGCCGGGGTACAACGCGCCACCAGCTTGGCACTGCCGCCGGCCATGATATCCAGCGTCGCATCCCTGGCAAACACCACCCCGCCCATCACCGGCGCATCGATCATGTGAATGCCGAGTTTTTGCAGCTCGGCCGCGGTCTGCTGCGTGCCGGTCGGGTCACAGGTGCCCATGTCGATCAGCACCGTGCCCTGCGCCATCGCAGCGGCAGCACCGCCGGCATCCAGCATCACTGCACGGACGATCTTGTCGTTGGGCAGCATGGTGATGATCGCGTCCGCGCCGCTCGCGACCTCCGCCAGCGATGCCGCGGCCTTGCCGCCGTGCTGTGCGACAAAGGCTGCCGCGGTTTCCGGCCGTGTATCGAACACCGTGACATCAAACCCGCTTTTCAGCAGATTCGCCGCCATCGGATTGCCCATGTTGCCGACACCGATGAAACCGATTTTTTTGATCGCATTCATGAGAAAACCCCAAGATCAAAAGCAGCCACAGAGGCGATAACGAAAGGGGTTTCAGTGGCCCCTCACCCTAACCCTAAACCTCCCCCCGCTTGCGGGGAGAGGGGACATTCATTTTGTTACGTACTTTAGTATCTCAGGCCTCTTACCAGACCGCGCCCCGCGCCGTAATCGGCCACAGTGCCTCAACCTTGCCGCCGCGCATGCAGACGTAGTGGTCATACAGATTCACTGTCGGATCGCAGTGCCCGGGAATCAGCTTGATCTTGTCGCCCAGCGCAAAACCCGGTGTGCCGTTCATTTTGATGACGCCATGCTCATCCGACGCCTTCTGGAATTCGGCCAGCGGAAAATCGGCAACGCGCGGCATGCCGGAATCGATGCTCGACGCTTTTAACCCGGCGTCGACGATGGCAATGTCAGGCCGGGTGCGGCTCATCACCGTGGTCCACACGAACAGGCTGTGCTCGAAACGCGGGATGCCGCTTTCGGTCCAGTCGTTTTTGGCGTAATCGGCGTCCATGAAAATGTACGAACCCACCTGCAGTTCGTCATACACCCGGCTCGCCGCTTCAAACAGATAAGTGCCGGTGCCGGCGCCAGTGACCTTGCCGCGCGGCAAGCCGGCCTGTTCAATCAGTGCCAGCGTTTTCTGCACGCTGTCGACCGCGGCGTCGATGGCCACACGGCGCTCTTCAACTTTGCGAAAATGCTGCGCACCGCCCTGATAGGCCTGCAGGCCGGCGTAACGCAGGTTTTTGCAGGCGGCAATGGCCTGCGCGATTTTCAGCGCCGGCGCTCCTGGCGCCACGCCGCAGCGGTTGGCGCCGACATTGACTTCGACCAGCACGTCGATGGTGACGCCGGCTTCGCGCGCAGCGGTATCGATTTGCGCGACATTGCCGGCATCGTCTGCGCAGACGGCGATCTTCGCCAGTTTCGCCAGCGCCGCCAGCCGCTTCAGTTTGGTCATGCCAACCACTTCGTTGGTGATCAGCACATCAGGCACACCACCTTCGACCATGGCCTCGGCTTCGCTGACTTTCTGGCAGCACACACCGACGGCGCCGAGCGCGATCTGGCGCAAGGCGATCTCCGGGCACTTGTGGCTCTTGGCATGGGGCCGCAACATGATCTTGCGACCGGCGATCGACGCGTTGAGCTTTTGCAGGTTGTGCTCGAAAGCGTCGAGATCGAGGATCAGGGCGGGGGTATCGACATCAGCCAGGGCCATGCCCGGCTGTGCGGGAGGTACGCGCGGCATTACACCAGCTTGGGGCCGTGGCCCGGATCGTAGTGTCCGCCCGCCATGGTGCCATCAGCCGCCTTGCCGATGATGCCGTGCGACAGATCCTTGACCGCGAAAAACATCGCATCCTCTTCCGGCATGGCAATCGTGTAATGCACGATGTTCGCCGGGAAATACAGCAGCGTGCCGGGACCGCAGATCTGCTCGGGGCCGTCACCAACCTTCACCCGCAGCATGCCTTTGACGATGTAGTTCCACTGCTCGTTGGGATGCAGGTGCGGGCGCGAGCCGGTGCCCTTTTCCTTGGTCACCAGAGCGCACTGCATGCGTTCGCCCTCGATCACCGGCCCCATCGCCGTCGAATAACCGGTGCCGGCCTCGATCTTGCCCATTTCCATCAGCGGAAAAATGAATTTGCCGTTGCCGCCTTTGACGGCGCCCTTGGTCTTGGTTTCTGCGGTATCAGCCATAAAAATTCCCGGGTACCTTTATGATTTCAGATGACCGGCTTGAGGCCGGCCTGTTCTGCGCCGTACGCACAGCAGGCTTCATCCTCATCACCGGTGCCACCACTGGCACCCGCCGAACCGACGACATTGCCCGCGGCATCCTTGATCAGCACGGCACCGGTCTGCGGCAGGAATTTGCCGTTGGCGGTCGCCGCCAGCGTGATCATGAAATTGGGATTTTCCTTGGCACGTCCGGCCAGTGCGCGGCTGGAAGCGCCCATCGCCACCGCGCCCCAGGCCTTGCCCAACGCGACGTCGAAACGGAACATGGTGGCGTTGTCCTGGCGCTGCGCTGCGACGATATGGCCGGAAGCGTCGAGCACCACCACCGCCAGCGGATTCACTTTCGTTTCCTTCGCCTTGGCGAAAGCTTTCTCAATAATGGTATTGGCCTGCTGCAGCGTGATTTTGGACATGTGTTTCTCCGTGATGGTGGGGACGGGCCGTTTCGTGCAGGGCCCGCAGATTGGCTAGCGACTATACAAAGGCGGCGGATTCGGTGTCAACGAACCCGTTAATTCTCAAACTTTCGGCGCAATCAGCCCTTCTTTTTCCAGCAGTTGATACACGCCGCCCGCCTGCACCAGCGCCATCAGCGGCGCCGGCAGCGGCTTGCCGGACAGTGCGGTGCCCTGCGTGACATTGCACACCTGCGCCCGCTCGAATTCGACTTCGGCTTCTTCGCCCTCGGTAAACGCGGCGTGTATGCCCGGACATTCCAGCGCCGGGAACGCAAAGTTCACACAGTTGCGCATGAACAGGCCGTTCAGCGATTCGGCAATCAGACAGGACAGGCCGAGGTTTTTCAGTGAACGCGCCGCGGCGCGGCTGGAACCCATGCCGAAATTGCTGCCGCCAATCAGGATGTCACCCTTTTTGACCTGTTCCGCCCAGCCCGGCCGGTTGGCGCTGAACACGTACAACGCCTGTTCCTCGTGCGTCAGGTAGAAGGCCTTGTTGGGCAGGATCAGGTCGGTGTTGATGTTGTCACCGACGATCCAAACACGTCCTTTGAAATTCATCGCCTGACCGGTGCTCATTGCATAAACTCCCGCGGATCGGTGATGACACCCGTCAGCGCCGAGGCCGCCACCGTCGCCGGCGAAGCCATATAAACCTGCGAACTCGGATCGCCCATGCGCCCTTTGAAATTGCGCGTGCTCGAGGTCAGGCAGACTTCGTTCGGGCCTAGCACACCCATGTGGCCGCCACCGCAGGCGCCGCAGGTCGGCGGCGCAATCATCGCGCCCGCTTCGAGTAACACCTGCACCGCGCCACTGGCCACCACGTCGCGATACACCGTCTGCGACGCCGGGATCACGATAAATCGTACACCGGCCGCAACACGCCGCCCCTTGACCACGCGAGCAGCGAGTTCGATGTCATCCTGCGTACCGTTGGCACAGGAACCGATATAGGCCTGGTCGATGCGCGTACCGGCGGCCTTGGATACCGGATACGAATTGCGCACCACACTGTCGGGCAAGGCCACCAGCGGCTCCAGTGCCGACAGATCGACTTTGCGCACCGCATGGTATTTGGCGTCGGCATCGGGTCGCACCGGCACAAACGGCGCCGGATTGCGCGCGCTGATCCATTCCACCAGCGCCGCATCGGCTTCAAAAGTTGCAAACTCGGCCGACAGTTCCGCCGACATCGCGCTCAGCGTTTTGCGTGCATTGATCGACAGACCGGCGACACCGGAGCCGCCATATTCAACGTTCATGGTTGCGTGTTCGCCATGCACGCCAGCGATCTGCAGGAATGCGTCCTTGGCGGTCACTGCTTCGGGCAATTTTCCAACCAGCTCATAACGTACGGTCTCGCCGCAGCGAAACCAGGTCTGGCCCTTGATCGCGGCGTAGATGATGTCCGGACCACCGACGCCACGGGCCAGGCAATTGAACACTCCCGCGCTGCAGGTGTGCGAGTCGCTGCACAACAGCACCGAGCCCGGCAGCGCATAACCGTAATCAGCCACCAACTGGTGGCTGATGCCCTGGTTGTGGCCGACATCATGAAAACGTTTGATACCAAACTGTTTGACAAAGGCGCGCCCGGTGACCTGCGCCGCAGCCGCCTGCTGCGTCGGTGCCGGCACGCGATGATCAAAAGTCACCACGATTTTCGACGGATCCGCGACCTTGATGATTTCCCGCCAGTTTGTGGGCATGAAGTTGTTGTCGAACAGGATCACGGTATCGACATCCACCGTCACCACGTCGCCGGGCACCACGGTCTTGTTGCCGCTTTTCGCGGCGAGGATCTTTTCTGCGATGGTCATGCCCATGTACTACCCCCCGTTATGAGTGATGGGTAACTGGTGACTGGTAATTGGTAATTGGAAAATGGAAAATGGAGAAACCCGGGTCCGCGCTTTGCCAATCACCAGTCACCAGTCACCAGTCATTTGACCTTGTAACGCTGCTCCATCTCATCCAGCACCTTCATGCCCATCAGGTCGTTCAACTCCTCGAAGCCGACCTGAAGATCGGTGCGGTCGACGACGATGTTTTTACCGACCACTTCGTTCTTGAACACCTCCAGCGCATTCATCATGCCGCGTAGCGCAGCAGTCGTCAGCAGACGCGGGTAACTGACCCCGCCGACGCCGATGTCCTCCAGTTGCTTCGGCGACATCAGCGGCGTGGTCTTGCGCGGACGCATACCCAGACCCATATTCACGATCAGCGGCTTCGGTACATTTTTGGCGACCTTGGCGATATCTTCTTTCGACAGCAGCGCATCGGCGTACATCACGTCAGCCCCTGCTTCGGCGTACATGTTCAAGCGGCGGATCGCTTCATCCACGCCATGTGGACCGGCGGCGTCAGTGCGCGAAACAATCACAAAATCATTATCCCGGCGCGCGTCCACTGCAGCCTTCACCTTCTGCACCATCTCTTCGGCGGGGATGCAGGACTTGCCTGCCATATGGCCGCAACGCTTGGGCCACACCTGATCTTCGATCATCAGCGCCGCCATGCCGGCCTTTTCAAAGGCACGCACCACGAAATGCACGGTCATCGCGTTGCCGTAACCAGTGTCGGCATCGGCGCGCAGCAGCAGGTCCGAGCAATCGGCGAGGCGCCGTGCGTTATTCAGGTTTTCCTCAAAGGTCATCACGCCGCGGTCGGCCCAGCCCATGCGGCTCTCCGAGACCCCGGCACCGGAAATCGACGCGGTCTTGAAACCGGCGCGCTCGATCAATCGCACGCTGTAGCCGTCATAGACGCCGGGCTGTATGAGAATCTCCTTGCTGTACATCAATTCCTTGAACTGCTTGCCTCTGCTCATCATGTGAAATCCTCCTGAAAAATGTATGTGTGCATTTTATCAACACGACTGAGCGTTACTGGCCTCGACTATCGGATATTGGACTTAAACACGAACAAAGGTGACGTGCTGGACTAAAATGCCTCCTTCACCGGGAGAATCGCATGCGCACCAAAACCACTACTGACCTGCGGCGTTTGCTGAAAGGCGGCAAAACCCTGGTCAAGCCGGGCGCCTATAACGCGCTGTCGGCAAAAATCATTGAAAAGGCCGGCTTTCAATGCTGCGGTGTCACCGGTTACGGCGTATCCGCCTCGCTGCTGGGCAAACCCGACGTTGGCCTGGTCACCTTGGACGAAATCGTGATGATCACACGCTACATCGCACGCGCCGTGAAAATCCCGGTGATCGCCGATGCCGACACCGGCTTTGGCAACGCCATCAACGTGATGCGCACGGTCGAGGATTTCATCACCGCCGGCGCGGCGGCCATCCACATCGAAGACCAGGTGGCTCCCAAACGCTGCGGCCATGTCGCCGGCAAGCAGATCATCCCGCTCGAAGAAATGACCGGAAAACTGCGCGCCGCCGACCGTGTGCGCCGTGAACTCGACCCGGATTTTGTGCTGATCGCACGCTGCGACGCGCGCGGTGTTGCCGGCGGCAGCGTTGATGAGCTGATCCGCCGCGCCAATGCTTACCTCGAAGCCGGCGCCGACATGATTTTCCCCGAGGCGCTGACCTCGGAAGCCGAACTGGAACGCTGCGCCAAAGAAATCAAGGGCCCGCTGCATTTCAACCGCACGGGAGTTTCGCCGCGGCTGCCGGTGTCACGTCTCAACGAAATCGGCATCGCAATGGTCTCCAACGCCACCGGCTCACTGCGCTCATCCACCGTCGCGATGGTCGATTACTTCGCGGAATTCGCCAAAGACGATGTCGAAGCCGTTAAACGTTTCGAAGAGCGGACGAAGGATCACCCTGCCGGCAACATGCATGCTTTCATCGGTTTTTCCGAGATCAAGAAGCTTGAGGAAGAATTTCTGCCCAGCGCCGAAGTGCTGGCCAAATACGAGGGTTCGGTCGGTTTTCAGCCCTAGTTTTTATTTTTAGTTGCCGAGACAGGCAACGATACTTCACGAGGAGTCTTACTGATGAAATCCATATTCACGCATACCATCATCGCAGTCGCGGCAATGGCAACAACCTCCGCCGTACTGGCGCAGAACTATCCAACAAAGCCGATCCGCATCATCGTCGTCAGCACGCCGGGCGGTAGCGTCGATACCATGGCGCGCACTGTCGGCCCGAAACTCGCCGAGCGCTGGGGCCAGCAGGTGCTGGTCGACAACCGTCCCGGCGCCGGTGGTGCAATCGCCGCTGAAATCGTCGCCAAATCGGCACCCGACGGTTACACGCTGATCATGGGCACCGTCGCATCGTTCGCCACCAACGTCAGCCTGCGCAAATCCCTGCCCTACGATCCGGTAAAGGATTTTTCACCGATCACGCTGGTGGCGACACAGAACCTGATGCTGCTGGTCCATCCGTCGGTGCCGGCGAAATCAGTGAAGGAGTTGACGGCCATCGCAAAAAAACAGCCAGGCAAGCTGTCCTTCGCCTCAGCGGGCAACGGTACCGGCGGCCATCTGTCGGGGGAACTGTACAGGATGCTCGCGGCCATCGACCTGCTGCATGTGCCTTACAAAGGCGTGCAGCCGGCGCTGATCGACGTCGTCAGCGGTCAGGTATCGATGACTTTCGCCAGCATCATTTCCGCGATGCCGCAGGTCACCAACCGCAGGCTGCTGCCGCTGGCAGTCACCGGCGCGCAACGCTCCCCCGCAGCCAAGGATCTGCCGACGATGATCGAAGCCGGGGTCAAGGGTTATGAATCAGCCACTTGGTACGGCCTGCTCGCGCCGGCCAACACGCCGGCCGACATCGTCAACAAGCTCAACGCCGAGGTTGTATCCATCCTGAAAAGCCCGGAAATGAACGAACGCCTGTCCAGGGAGGGCGCGGACCCGGTGGGCAACAGCCCGGCCGAATTCGCCAAGCACATACAGATTGAAATCGACAAATGGCGGAAGGTGATCAAGGCCGCCGGCATCCAACCGAGTTAAGCAAATTGAGCTTATTTGCTCCGCTAACCGTCGACCAGGTCTTAGCCTGCTTTTCGATAATCCATCGTCAGGGCTAAATCATGAACACCATTAAAAAATACGTGAAAACTATTAGACGCATTTGTGTCTGGAGACAATAGGTTAGACATTCGACGAGCTCCATCAATCTTCTGAAACTGACTCACCAATCGCTCGACCTCAGATGAAGGGCGCGGCCATTCATCTGGCGATTTATATCTTTTCCGATTTGGTTGCGTATCAACGTGCGCCCCTGGATAAGCTGTAGCCAAAGCCTTTAGATCACCAATGTACCAACCTTCTAATTCTTGGCACACTAAACGGATTAAGGTATCCGGACGATGTGCGCGCTCGCAGATTTCTTTAAGTTGAGCCTTAACAGCAACGCAGTCAGCGCCATCGTTATCACGAACGATTACAAACTTAACACCTGGCTCACGCCACCCCGTCAACTTACGAGGAATACTTTTTTGAAGATCACTCTTGCCTTCGTGCGGCACGCATTGAAAAACTAAATGCGGGAACAACCGAGGGAGTAAGCCATCAAGGAACTCACGCATGGATGGCTCCTCAAGAAGAAATATTATTCTTCCATTCACCTGTTTACCCCCTCAAACAATCCTTGCTTCCATAGATACCCAGGAAGATCTCCAGCATCGACTAAAGAACGCAAATTCCCAGACTCAACAGCACGAACTATATTGGTAAAGCCATCAACTTTTTTGAGGCAATAAATTTCTTCCAATTTCAAAGCGTTAAGAAAATCTGGTGAATGTGTTGATATAAATACTTGGCCGCCCCGCTGCGCGTATCCTCGAAACTCTTCGGCCAACTCTGGCAAAAGTTCTGGGTATAGCTGGTTCTCAGGCTCTTCAATCGCAAGCAATGGGAAGGGGCTCGGGTCATGTAGCAACACAAGATACGCGAACATTTTTATTGTTCCATCCGAAACGTAACGAGCAATAAAAGGGTCTTTAAAACTTCCGTCTTGGAATCGCAAAACCAATCTTCCATCCACCGTTGGTTTCGCATCCACTTCGGTAACCCCTGGTACGCGACGTTTCATTGCGGCAAGAACGCTATTGAATCGCTCGCGATGCTGCTCATAAAGATAATTAGCTACAAGCGGCAAGTTATCCCCACGGGTGGATAAATGCTCAGCGATTCCATCCTCTTGGCTGGGCCGCGCATCAGAAACATGAAAGTCAGAGATGTGCCAATTCTCGATCATGAGCCGGAAAGCGCTCGCGGCCTTAAATCGATCAAACTGCCCTAAACCTTTTATCGCCAAAATGTCTGGGGAGTCCAACTGTTGCTCTTCCCGCCTTAACTCTTCATCTTGCTTAGAGAAATCTTCTTCATTACTGATCGCATAGCCACTGCCATATGCAAAGTCAAGAAAATGAAAGGGGGCGCCATAACTCCCACGCTTATATCGAAGAATTTCTCTGGCGATTACCGACTTCCCGTTGCCGTCCACCTCTAACTTCAATACATATGTGACAAGCCTCTCATGCCCGGTAATCTCAATTCTAAATTGCAAAGTAAATTCAATTGGATCGGACGCGAATCCGCGGCTTGCAACTTCTTTATAACCGCCACGCCTTGACAGCGCCTTAGATACATTCCCGGCAAGAGAGTCCTTAAGAAATGAAAACACGTCAAAAAGCGTCGACTTCCCAGTCCCATTTGCGCCAACTAAAACACAAAGGCGCGGAATCTCCATCAACTGTATGTTTCTAAACAATCGATAATTCTTAATCTCTATCGATTCAATTTGCATGGAGAGAACCTCGGCGCGCTCAAAAACCAAGTGCAACATTTCTCGGAGAGAATGTTGCATGGGAAAAATCTACAGTCAATTGAGTATTGAAGAGCGAACGATGATCCAGACGCAGCTGGAGATGGGGGTCAAACCGGCAGCGATTGCCCTGGG
>JBBQAO010000075.1:0-17999 GCA_038316355.1 Burkholderiales bacterium | reverse complement strand
CGGCGAATTCGAGCAGGGCGTCCTCCAGCGCACGCAGGGTTTCGACGTCGATGTCATTGGACGGTTCGTCGAGCAGCAGAACGTTGGCCCCCGTGAGCAGTGTATGCGCGAGATGCAGCCGGCCGCGTTCACCGCCGGACAGGGTGCCGACTTTTTTCTGCTGGTCCTGGCCCTTGAAATTGAAACGGCCGAGATAGGCGCGCGACGGCATTTCGAATTTGCCGACGTTGATGATGTCGAGCCCGCCGGAAATCGCCTCCCACGCGGTCTTGTCATCGGGCAGGGACTCGCGCGACTGGTCGACCATCGCCAGTTTTACCGTCGAGCCGATGACGATTTCACCGGAATCCGGTGTTTCCTTGCCGGAAATCATGCGGAAGATGGTCGACTTACCGGCGCCATTGGGCCCGATGATGCCGACAATCGCACCCGGTGGAATCGCGAACGACAGTTTGTCGATCAGCAGACGGTCGCCGTAACCCTTGGACACGTCCTTGAACTCGATCACGCTGTCGCCGAGGCGATCCGCGACCGGAATGAAGATTTCCTGGGTCTCGGCGCGCTTCTGGTAATCGAAGGACGACAGTTCCTCGAAACGCGCAATCCGCGCTTTTGATTTCGCCTGACGACCCTTCGGATTCTGGCGCACCCAGTCGAGTTCCTTTTTCAGCGCTTTCTGCCGCGCCGATTCGGTGGCCTCTTCCTGCTTCAGCCGACCTTCCTTCTGCTCCAGCCAGGAACTGTAATTGCCTTTCCACGGAATGCCATGACCGCGGTCGAGCTCAAGGATCCACTCGGCAGCGTTGTCGAGGAAATAACGATCATGGGTCACCGCGACCACGGTTCCCGGAAAACGGTGCAGGAACTGCTCCAGCCAATCCACGCTTTCGGCATCGAGATGGTTGGTCGGTTCATCCAGCAATAACATGTCCGGCTTGGACAGCAGCAAGCGGCACAAGGCCACACGGCGTTTTTCACCGCCCGACAGATTGCCGATTTTCGCGTCCCACGGCGGCAGGCGCAGCGCATCAGCGGCGATTTCGAGCTGGTGCCCGGTATCCGATCCGGCGTTGGACAGCAGCGCTTCGTACTTCGCCTGATCGGCCGCGAGCTTGTCGAAATCGGCGTCGGGCTCGGCGTAGGCAGCGTAGATTTCATCCAGCTTTTTCTGTGCGTCGAATACTTCGCCCAAACCCTCCTCCACCGCCTCGCGCACGGTCTGCTCCGCATTGAGTTGCGGCTCCTGCGGCAGAAAGCCGATGTTCAGGTTCGGCATCGGCGTCGCCTCGCCGTCGTACTCCTTGTCGACACCGGCCATGATTTTCAGCAGGCTGGACTTGCCCGAGCCGTTCATCCCGAGCACGCCGATCTTGGCGCCGGGAAAAAACGACAGTGAAATGTCCTTGAGAATGACGCGTTTGGGCGGCACGACGCGGCTCACCCGGTTCATCGTAAATACGTACTGGGCCATTGCGGATTTCTAAAATGAGTTGATCAAAAGGGAACCGGGAGGATAGCCGAAACCAGCCGTCATGGGAGCGCCGTGACGCATTCATGGATAATGTGCACTGGAAATACTTATCGCCACAGCACAGGGAGTTCCTGCAATGAGCATCGTCAGCCCGTGGCTGCACCTCGGTTACGTCATCCCGCACCTGTACACCGACATGGATGCCTACCAGTTCTACCGCGTCGCCCCGGACGGCATGATGTTGGTCACCACCGGATTGAATCTGAAGGAATACAGCCTCGCCGCCGTCGAAACCGAATTGCCGGCACTGTGGCGGGCGCTTGATTTACTGAAGAGGAAAAACGTCGACCGCATCGCGCTGAGCGGTGTGCCGGTGGCCTCGATGCTGGGCCGCAAAAAAATGCGCGAGATCCTTGATGAAGCCAGCCAGCGCACCGGTCTGCCCTGCGACACCGACCTTGAAGCGCACATCGCCACATTGCAGCATTTCGGTGTGACCAAACTGGCGCTGGCCACGCGCTGGCCGGAAAACCTCAACACTGCGCTGAGCAATTATCTGAAGGAAGCCGGCATCGAAGTGGTGTCCCTGCGCTCGCGCGGCCGGACACTGGATCAGAACAAGGTATCGAGTCCGCTCGCCGACCATGAACTGGCGCTGGAACTCGGCGCGCAGGCCTTGCGTGACGTGCCGCAGGCCCAGGCCCTGCTGCTGCCCGGCGGCCTGTGGTACGCGATTCATGCCGTACCGCTGCTCGAAGCTGAGTTTGGCAAGCCGGTGCTGCTGAACATTACCTCGACCACGCGCAGCGCGCTCGCCGCCGCGCCGCAGCCCTTGAAGATCAAACCCGATCCGAAATGGGGCAAGGTGATGGCGAGCTGTTGAACAGCGCAGTTCACACCGTCATTCCGGCGCAATCCAGCACGCGCCCCAAGCACACGACGGCAATCAGCTAACTATTTAAATAAAATCAAATACTTAATCTGTGGCGTATCTTTCCGGAATTTCCGTACGTTATCACCAACCCGGACTTGATTGCCCGCTATACGCTTTACGCGTATAGTGCACTGCATGGTCTTCGTGGAGCTTCCACCATTTATTGCTTTCGCTGCTGAATGGTGGAGTGATGAAGATCTGCGTCGGTTACAGAGCGTTTTGCTCACTCAACCGGATGCAGGCGATCTGATTCGGCGCGGCTCAGGGCTGCGCAAGCTGCGTTGGGCAGCCCAAGGACGGGGCAAACGCGGCGGCGCGAGAGTGATTTACTACTGGTACGTTCCGGGCGACCGCATATACCTGATCTATGCCTACGCGAAGAACGAACGCGAGGATCCAACCCCGGCTCAAGCCAAGACGCTGGCGGGACTGATGAAGGACATCAACCATGGATAAGCAACATTTCGACCAGTTGGTCAAAGGCGTCAAAGCCATGAAGCGGCACCTCGCCGGAAAATCTGTGCGCGGCGCCCGAGCGACCGAACTGACCGCGCCCGACGTGCGCGCCATCCGCGAAGCCGCGAAGATCAGTCAGAGCCAGTTCGCGCGATTGATCGGCGTAAACCTGCGAACCCTGCAAAACTGGGAGCAACGGCGCACCCAGCCCACCGGGCCAGCCAAGGCGCTGCTGAAAATCGTGGCCTCAAATCCGAAAGCGATTGAAGCCTTGCATGACTAGTCGCTGAATGGGGCCGGCTCAGCGCACCGCAACGACCCGTTCAGCGAGCAGGCGCTCAACTTCGGCAGCGGCATAACCCACCGACTTCAGCACCTCGCGCGTGTGTTCACCGATCTGCGGGATATCGATACGCATGCCGAAACGCCGGCCGTCCATTTCGATCGGCAGCACCGGTACCTTGGTCTTGACGCCATTGTTCAGCGTCACCGGCGTCAGGCCATGAGAGGCATTGAGGTGCGGATCGTCGAACAGGTCTTCCGGTTTGGCGATCGGCGCGAACGGCAGGCCGAGTTTTTCGCAGCGATCCATCAGCTCCTGCTTGCCCATTTTGGCGAAAATTTCACTGACGATAGGCAGGATGCGTGGGCGCGCCTCAACGCGCTGCGGATTGGTTTTCAGCGCCGGATCGTTGAACAGCTCGGTGAGGCCGAATGAATCACAGAACACCTTCCACTGCGTGTCGGTCACCACGCCAACGAACACCAGTTCGCCATCTCGGGTCTTGAAATTGTCGTACAGCGCCCAGGCACGGATGCGGTCCGGCATCGGCTTTACTGGCTGGCCAGTGGCGAATCCTTCGAGCATGTGCTGCGCCATCAGGAAGGCATTGTTCTCGAACAGTGCGCTTTGCACATACTGGCCCTCACCGGTGGCATGGCGCTGGTTCAGCGCGGCAAGAATCGCCACTGCGCCAAACACCCCGCCCATCACATCATTGACTGAAGCACCGGCACGCAGCGGGCCGAAACGCCCACCCGTCATGTAGGCGAGGCCGCCCATCATCTGCACCACCTCGTCGAGTCCGGTGCGGTGTTCGTACGGCCCGGGCAGGAAACCCTTCAGCGAGCAATAAATAAGTTCCGGTTTCAATTTTTTAAGGGCCTCGTAACCGAAACCCAGTTTGTCCATTGCACCCAACCGGAAGTTTTCGGTGACCACATCAGCGCTGGCAATCAGCTTCAGCACCAGCTCACGGCCCTGCTCCGATTTCAGGTCGACAGCGATGCTTTTTTTGTTGCGGTTGTAAGTCGGGAAAAAGCCTGCGCCCGAAGCGGTCAGCTTGCGCGTGTGATCACCATCCAGCGGCTCGACCTTGATCACTTCGGCACCGAGGTCAGCGAGTACCAGCCCGCAGGTCGGTCCCATGACCACGTGGCAAAACTCGATGACGCGGATGCCTTCAAGCGGGAGTCGTTTATTCATGTTTGATTCCATTACAGATTGATAAGATCCATGGCGGCCCCTCTGCTTCGCTCCAAGTGTTCCCTTGACCCCAACCTTCTACCCACCCGGGCACCGAGGTCCCCGTCAAGCGGGGAGAGGGAGAGCAGCAGTTACTACAGTCCATTTAGTGCGCTCTGGTTGCCGGCACAAAACCCTTGGTGATCCCCGCCAGTGGCACATAACCGTATAGCGGTTCGTCGGGCAAGCCTTCTTCGAGGATTTTGCGCAGGGCCAGCAGTTTGTCGAGATCGATGCCGGTGCGCAAACCCATGGCTTCGAGCATGAACACCAGATCTTCGGTAACGATGTTGCCGGAAGCGCCGGGTGCAAACGGGCAACCGCCGAGACCGCCGAGAGAACTGTCAAAGGTCGTCACGCCGACTTCCAGCGCCGCCACCACATTGGCGAGGCCCAGTCCGCGCGTATTGTGCAGATGTGCGCCGGACAGTTTGTCGCCGATGGCCGCGCGCACTTTCTTGAACACGCGGCGGATCTGCTCCGGATTGGCGTAACCGGTGGTGTCAGCCAGCCCGACTTCATCACAACCCGCTTCCACCGAAGCCACGGCCATACGCACCACTTCATCCTCATTGACCGCGCCCTCCAGCGTGCAGCCAAACACCGTGGACAGGCCGGATTCGATGATCGGACGTTTCTCCTTCGGCAGGCTGTCGCGGAAGGCACAGATTTTTTTTGCGCTGGCGATGGCTTCATCCGGCGTCATGCGTACGTTGGCGAGACTGTGCGCCCGGGATACTGAAATGGTTAAAGTCAGCTTGTGTACGCCGGCTTCCATTGCACCTTGCGCACCCCTGAAATTCGGCGCCAATGCAGCGACATTCAAACCGGGGATGGTCAGGCTGTGCGCAACGACTTCCGCTGCATCCGCCATCTGCGGAATCAGTTTCGGCGGCACGAAGGAACACACCTCTATTTCACGCAGGCCGGCAGTGGCGGCCGCGCTGATCCATTTTTTCTTGTACTCCGTGGTCATGAACTGCTTGGTGTTTTGCAGACCGTCGCGCGGTCCTACTTCGCTGATCAGAATATCGATATCTTTGTCCATCACTTGCTCCTCACGAATCGGAACGCACGCTGCCGGATCTGAGACTATAACGTGAACGCCGCTGCGCCTCAGCCTGCCGCGGGATAACGCCTGAAATGGAAATCAGCATCGCTTTTCACGGCATTCACCAATTCGACCTCCCAACGCAGGTACTCTCGCATCGCCGCCTCGACATTGTCCTTGCGGTCCAGCGCACGGTAACTCAGATCATCGGCGGCGCCGGTCATGCGTACATCGCCAGTCTCAAACTCAAATCCGGCCGCGCGCCAGGCGTCGGTGCCGCCCGCCATTACCTTGACCGTTGTCTTCACCAGTTGCGCGGCATCCGTCGCCGTCAGACCGGCCAGTGCCTGCTCGGTCGCAGTGAACACCAGCAGCTGCGTCGGGGGAATTTTTTTCAGCTGGTCGGCCAGCCGCGAGCGCACGACATGCCATGCGCCCGGAATATGTCCCTCGCGATAACGCAGGCTGCTGTCGAGATCAGCCACCTGCGCCGAACCTGCGGCGAGCAGCGACTTCAGCTCTGCCGCAGTAATCGTCATGCCGCAAGGCACAGCGCCTTCGAGCAGCACCCCCGGCGCGGGTCCGCGCAGCAGTGGCGCATCACCCTGCGCCAGCACATACACCTCGTCATGGCCCATCTGCGCCAGCCAGGCCGCCGTCATCGTCGCCCGCACGCCATCGTTGTCGCTGAGTACGATCACGGAGGGACGCACGGCAATGAAGGTGTCCGTGGCCTGCACCAGTTGCCCGCCGGGTGCGGACAGCGCTCCTGGCAGGTGGCCGCTTACGAATTCCTCCGGACTGCGTACGTCGAACAAGTACAACGTGCGCGTTGCATCAGCGCGCAGTTGCTGCAGCCGCGCGTGATCGATGTGGCGGATGCCATAGCGGCGTGCAACCCGTGCTGCAGCCTGCTGCACCCAGACCAGTCCCTGCTGCGACGGCAGCGGCACCACGGCATCGCGGCCGTGATTCAGTTCAAAACCGGCCAGCTTCCAACCCTGGGTGCCGTCCTTCAGCGCGTACACCGGATTGGGAAACCCGGCATTGATCAGCACCTGCGCGCCAATGATGCTGCGCGTGCGGCCGCCGCAGTTGACGATCACCGTGGTCTGCGCTGAACGCACAAACTCCGGCATCCGGTACGGCAGTTCCGCGCTCGGGCAATCGAAGGCACCAGGAATGCTGTTGCGGTGGAATTCAGCCGGCGGACGGCTGTCGACAACGACGATGTCTTTACCGGTTCGCTGCCATTCCGCGAGTTCCGTCGCCGTCACTTCCGGCGGTGCATCCTCGTGCTGGATATATTCACCGAAAGCCTTGCTCGGCACATACACCCCCGTATACAGCCGGAATCCGGCAGCAGCCCAAGCCGGCGTGCCGCCGGTCAGCACCGCGACATCGGCATAACTGCCCTTGACCAGCCGTTCTGCCGCAAGTGCCGCCCCCCCTTCACCACCATCGCAGACCACGATGCGCGTAGCCTTGCGCGGCACCAACGTTGAAACCCGCAGTTCCAGTACGCTGAGCGGTACATTCGATACCAGCAGCAGGTGGCCGTCGCGCGAATACACACCCTCCTCGCGGACGTCGAGCAGCGCGAGTTCCTTGCCATCGTCAAGCATGTGCCGCAATTGCTGTGCAGAAATGGTTTTGATCATCATCCGGTCCGGTTGAATCCGGCGCCTCCGTGGAGCCGTTTATTTTGTCTCAGGGTGAATTTTTTGCCGACTGCGCATTCTAATGAGAATGTCCCGCTTGCAGGCAGGCCACGCCCATTAAATTGACATTCACCACGGTAATACGTCCCTGCCTACAATGCACGATATGAACGCACATCCGGCAAAACGCCTTCTGACAGTACTGGCACTGGTCACAGCATGCAGCACTGCCTACGCCAACGCGCCACTCAACGGACAATCCGCGCGCGCCGAAGAACGCTACGCGCGCGTGCTGAATGCTGATTTTGGCGCACGCACAGTCATTCTGGCCAGCAAGCCGGCGACGCCATCTGTGCCAACCAATCCGCGCACCGGCAAATCCCCGCACACCGCATCCGGCGTCGCACCGGGACAGGCCGGCTACGTGCATTATTTTCTGTTGCGCTTGCCCGACGAGTCACTGGAAATACAGGTCGGCATTGAGCTCCCCGACCAGCGTATTGCGTGGTCATTCCCCAACGTGGGCGTCGTAATCTCGCCATTCCTCGATGGGGAGGCGATGCAGGCCGGCGACAAAAGCTACGAGATCTGGCATCTCTACGGCATCCGGCCTCACGCCGATGCGGCAACCATGGTCAAACTGCAAAAAGAATTGCCGGCACGGGTCGACCGCTGGGTCAAAGCCGGCATTCCGTATTGCCTTGATGACTCACCGGGCGCCAACTGCATGAGTTGCCTCGGTTTGGTATTGCGTGCGCTGTTCCCGGGACGCGCTGATTACCCTGCGCTGCCGCGAAATTTCTGGCGTGCGAGCATGGGTTCGCGCTATACGCCCAACGACCTGCTGCTCTACCTGACCGGCATGCTCGACCTGCCGGATCGCAATGCGCGTCTGCAGCGCATCAACCTACTGGAGCTGCCGCCGGATCTGCGCCTTGATCTCGAAAACCTGGTGCATGCGATGGGCAGCCATGAAACTGCGCCGCGCGAAGCACTGCAAAAACGCACCGGCGTCCCGCAAATCCCGCGTCGCAAGCTTTAAGTCTCTCGTTATTCCAGCAGCAGGCTCAGTTCGCGTATGCCGCTCGCTGGCAATTTCTCCAGCGATTCCAGCAATTCCGTGACCCGCGCTGTGCGTCCGGCATCAAGCCGTGTCGCCAGGCAATCGCGCACCTTCTCGCGATGCTGCACGATATCCAGCGGTACGCCCCAGAAACCGGGAGGCCGGTCACAAGTCGCACGATGCACAGTGCCATCGCGCATTGTGACTTCGATGCTGACGCGCATTTTCGAGAATTCTGTGGGGATGGCGGGATCGGCCAACACAGTGATTTTTGGCAACAACGCCACCATGTCGGCGCGAAAGCGGCGGTCATTGTGGAACGAGGGGATGCCGACCTTGCCGTCGAGCAGGGCACAGGCGGTGCTGTACTGAAAGCTGAATTTGCCTTCCAGGCCGGACACTGGCGCCGGCCGCTCCACGTCAGACATGGCCGGCGTGATGATGCGCACCGCCGCCATGTCCGCCGGATTACTGATCGCCTTGCGCGCATCCAATGCCGCGCTGATGCTGAAATGCGTCGGATATTTCGACGGATAAAACTTGATCGCCATGCCGGGGTCGTTGAAGCGGAACGGCTTTCCATAATCCAGCAGCATGTCGCGATCAATGCCCTTGGGAAAAAATGCGCCAATAAAACCATCGACATGCGCCAGGACATCGGTATTGCTCGTAAACCCCTTCACCGCCAGCATCGCTGCTTCGAGTCCGCCTGCTGCTGCGTTGCCGCAGTGCGTGCACTTCACCATGTGGCCGATATTGGCGCGCAAGGCGCCGCTGCGCGAGGCCGCAATGCCCAGCGCGTAATTGAGTTGCACCGTGTCCAGTTTCAACAGGTGTGCGGCCGTCACCGCCGCGCCAAACGGGCCAACCACGCCGGGGGCATGGAATTTCGAACTCTCGCGCCGGTGATCCACCGCCGCCAGCAGGCGGCCCTGCATCTCGAAGCCCTTGGCACAGGCTGTCAGCAATTCTCGCCCGTCGAGGCCGTCACGCACCGCCAGCGCAAACGCCACCGGCACTGTCGGCGACACCGCATGCGTAGACGGGTTGGACATGGGTTCAAAATCGAGCACATGCATCGACACTGCATTGGCATACGCGGCTTGTATCGGTGAGGTCTTGAAACCAAAACCCCAGACCGAACACTGCTCGTTCCCGCCCTGCTCGCGAATATGCTGCGCAAAGACCTGCGGCGCAGTTTCGCCGCTGCCCGCCACTGCAACGGCAACGCCGTCAGCAATCAGGCGTTTGGCGAGAAACACATCCGCTTCTCCCAGAGATTCAAAGGTGGTGTCCCGGATAATTCCGGCGAGTTGTGCCGTCAGACTCATGATCGTCCCGCGAATGATTTATGGATGCGCGCGATTATGGCGGGTTAGTCGAATCTTTCCAAAAACATGACAGCCTCATTAGAGGCATGTTTTAGTCATTATTGATGCAACTCTCAAGATTTCGGAATCAGTCGAACAGCGACATGCCGTGGACTTCGCTTACGGCGCCCGGTTTCGACAGCGCCCCTACCCGCACACCGAGCAGGCGGATGCGCCGGTCCAGCGGCACACGCTTCAGGCATTCACCCGCAGCGCGGCGGATGATTATTGCATCGCGTGTCGGCGCGTCTATCGTCAGGTCCCGCGTTACGGTCCTGAAATTGTCGTAACGGATTTTCAGACCGATGGTTTTGCCGAGATAACCCTTACGCTCGAGATCACCGGCGACGCGTTCGCACAGCTCGGTGAATATGCGCGTCAACTGCGCCTTGTCGCGCACCGCATGCAGATCGTTTTCAAACGTGGTCTCGCGGCTGATCGACTTCGGTTCGCTGTAGGTCACCACCGGCCGTTCATCGCGTCCGTGCGCGGCAGCGTGCATCCACGCCCCGTAGCTGCTGCCAAAGTGCTCGATCAGCAAGGCCGATTCCGCCTGCGCCAGCTCAGCGATGGTGTGAATGCCCAGTTGCTCCAGCTTGATGTTGGCCTTGGGCCCAATGCCGTTGATCTTGCGCACCGCCAGCGGCCACACCACGCTGCGGATGTCGTCGGGGCGGATCACGCTGACGCCGGCGGGTTTGTTCAGCTCCGAGGCGATTTTCGCCAGCAGCTTGTTCGGCGTGATACCGATGGAGCACGACAATTGTGTCGCCTCTCGCACCGCGCGCTGGATGTCGGTGGCAATCGCCCTGGCGCGTGCCCAGGGGTCAGGGGCGCCGTCAGCAGCGCTCGCCGCCACGAGTTCGGTGATGTCGATATAAATCTCGTCGATGCCACGATCCTCGACCTGCGGTGCAATGCCGCGCACCGTATCCTTGAACAGACGCGAATAATGGCGGTAGGCATCGAAGTCGGCCGGCAGCAGCACCGCGTCCGGCGCCAGTTTCGCCGCCTTCATCAGCCCCATCGCCGAAAACACGCCCAGCGCGCGCGCCTCGTAGGTCGACGTGGTCACCACACCGCGGCCGGTGTAACCGCGCAGCGTGGCGAATGCCGTATCTGCCGGATCATCCTGGGCAGCACGGCGCCGTCCGCCCACCACCACCGGCCGGCCGCGCAGCTGCGGATAACGCAGCAGTTCGACGGAAGCGTAAAACGCATCCATGTCGAGGTGGGCGATGTAACGCGGCGGAGGTGTTTGAGCAGCGGATTCCATATTGCAGTCATCACATTCTAATCGCGGATGACAAGGCCCCGCGGTTCAGTGTCTAATCCTGCGTTCCGCAACCCTGACACGACGGGACCATCGCCATGACTGAAGTGACCGCTGCACTCCGCTCCGAATTCGCGCCTACCGGCAAACTGCGCGTGGGCCTGAACATGAGTAACTTCCTGCTCACCCGCACTGATCCCGCCACCGGCCAACCGCGCGGTGTGGCACATGACCTTGCCCAGGAACTGGGGCGCCGCCTCGGACTCGCCATCGAACTCTGCCCCTACCCGAATCCCGGCGCACTGGCCGATGCCGCCAACAAGAGCGTATGGGACGTCGGTTTTCTCGGTGCCGAACCGCTGCGCGCCAACGAAATTGATTTCACTGCGGCTTATGTCGAAATCGATTCCACCTATCTCGTACCGGCAGATTCAGCGATCAAGACCATTGAAGAAGTCGACTGCAAGGGCATCCGCATCATCGTGCCGGACAAGGCAGCCTATGAACTCTACCTGTCGCGCACCATCAAAAACGCCGAACTCGTCAAAGAGCCCGGTGGGGATGCATCCTTCAACCGATTTGTCGCGGAAAAATTCGATGCACTGGCCGGCCTGCGTCCGCGCCTGATCACGGACCAGACCAGGCTGCCGGGCTCGCGCATCCTCGATGGCTCCTTCACCGCTGTGCTGCAGGCCGCCGGCGTACCCAAGGGCCGCACTGCCGCAGCGAAATACCTCGCCACGTTCATCGAAGACGTCAAAGCTTCAGGACTGGTGGCGCAAGCAATCAAGGACAACAGCGTGGTCGGCCTGACCATCGCCGCAGCGGCCTGATCAGTACTGCGCCGCGGGCGCAGCAAGGTCGCGGTCGTGCAGAAATTCAGGAGTAAGAGCGGGGGGCGTGGGGGTCAAATAATATGACGCCCACACTGTAACACCCCGCTTGCGGAAGCGCCCGCGACGGGCGTAAAAAGCCCCCTTCCCCGCAATCCCTGCGGACAGCTCAGGAGAACGCCATGAACCGCATCGTGCATCTCGCCCTCAAGGTCGATGACCTCGAAAAAACCACCAAATTCTACGAAGAAGTCTTCGGTTTCTGGGAAGCGGAAACGCGCAAGACCCGGGATCACCTGTCGCGCCATCTGACCGACGGCGACATCGATTTCACCCTGATCAAATACGACGAAGGCACCAAATCCGCCGAATCCAAAGCGGCCGGCGAAGGCCCGTGCATTCACCACTTCGCGGTTGAAGTCGAAGATATTGAAAAGGCCACCGCCCAGGTCAAAGGTTACGGCTGCGAAATCATCAGCGACCCCGGCATCATTCCGGTGAAATTCCGCGCCCCCGGCGGCACTGTCGCCGAACTGGTTCCCGTCGGCCGTTACAAAAAGATTCCCCGTCCCGCCAAAGCCTGATGCGTGATTCGCGCTGACATCGGGATCACTCGCGGATGCCGGCGTCGCGAATCAGCTTGCCCCACTTCGCCATGTCGGCCTGGATGATGGCTGCGAATTCTTCCGGCGTGGTGGACATCGCATCGGTTCCGGCGGCCACCAGTTTTTCCTTGATGTCTGCGCGCGTCATCACCTTCGCCACCTCGGCATTGAGCTGACGAATGATGGCGTCCGGCGTGCGCGCTGGCGCCAGCATGCCGTTCAAAGAAACGGATTCGTAACCGGGCAGCGATTCGGACAGCAGCGGCAACCCGGGCGCCAGCGCGGTGGGCCGCAGACTGGTCACCGCCAGCGCGCGCAATTTGCCCGCCGTGATATGCGGCGTCACCGAGCCCGCGGTCGGAAACATCAGCTCCACCTCCCCGCTGATGATGCCGATCAGCGAACCGCCTGTGCCCTTGTAGGCAACACGCACGATGTTGAGTTTTGCCATGGACTTGAACAGCTCCGCGGCGAGATGCGGCGCCGCGCCGAGCGAACCCGCCGCGTAATTGAGCTGGCCGGGCCGCGCTCTTGCCAGCGCAATCAGTTCGCGCGCCGATTTCACCGGCAGCGACGGATGTACGACGATGATGTTCGGTGAACTCGCCACCAGCGTGATCGGTGCGAAATCCTTCACCGGATCGTACGGTGTGTTGCCGCGGATGAATGGTGACAACCACACCGCACTGCCATACAGCAGCAGCGTGTAACCATCGGCGGGTGCGCGGGCCACGACCTCGGCGGCAATGGTGCCGCGGTTGTCGACGATCACCGTCTGCCCAAGCACCGGGCGCAGTTCCTGTGCAATCAAGCGGGCGACGATATCGTTCGCACTGCCCGGCGCCACGGTAACGATGCGTATCGGTTTGGCCGGATAACTTTGCGCCACAGCCGCGCTCGCCATCCACACACCCCACAGAAACATCGCCGCGAACTGCCGCCGCTGTCGCACAAGGCCTCCTTCAGGCAAAATTACACAGCCTCAGGACTCTACTTAACTATTTGTTTTTATTGATATTTTAGTATTTTATTAATATCCACGTACTTCACGGTTTGGTATTTACAACCCGGCCTGCGTGATGAATTTCGAGATCAGGTACGGCTCGATAGCTTCGCTGCCGCCTTCCGAGCCGTAGCCCGAATCCTTGACGCCGCCGAACGGCACCTCGGGCAAGGCAAAACCCAGATGGTTGATGGTCATCATGCCGGTCTCGACCTGCGCCGCAATCGCGTTCGCGGTTTTTGCCGATTTGGTCCACGCGTAGGCAGCGAGACCGTACGGCAGGCGGTTGGCTTCGATCACTGCATCATCAAAGGTCTTGAACGGATTGATGATCGCCATCGGGCCGAAAGGCTCGGTGTTCATCGCCATCGCATCGGTCGACAGTTCAGTCACCACCGTTGGCTCGAAAAAATTGCCTTTTTCACCGATCGGATATCCGCCGGTCTGTACCTTGCCGCCACGTTTTTTTGCGTCCTCGACATTGGCCACCATTGCGCTCTGCCGGCGCGGGTTGGCCAGCGTCGCCATTCTGGTGTCCTTGTCAAAACCGTCACCGACCTTGATCGCCTTGGTGCCTTCGACAAATTTATCAACGAATTTCTGGTAAACACCTTCCTGCACCAGAAAACGCGTCGGTGACACGCAGACCTGGCCAGCATTGCGGAACTTCACGAAGGACATGGTTTTCGCCGCGATATCGATATCGGCATCGTCAAAAATAATCACCGGCGCGTGACCGCCCAGTTCCATGGTCGCGCGTTTCATGTGCTGCCCGGCCATCGCTGCGAGCTGTTTGCCCACCGGGGTGGAGCCGGTGAAGGTGATTTTGCGGATCACCGGATGCGGAATCAGGTAACTCGAAATTTCCGCCGGGTTGCCGTACACCAGGTTGATCACCCCCGCCGGCACGCCGGCATCGGCAAAGGCACGGATCAGTTCCGCAGGAGACGCCGGGGTTTCTTCCGGCGCCTTGATGATGATCGAGCAACCGGTGGACAATGCCGCCGACAGTTTGCGCACAGCCTGATTGATCGGGAAATTCCACGGCGTAAAGGCGGCAACCGGACCCACCGGTTCCTTCACCACCAGTTGATAAATGCCTTCGGCGCGCGCCGGGATCACCCGGCCGTAGGCGCGGCGGCCTTCTTCGGCGAACCAGTCGATCAGATCGGCACCGGCCAGCACTTCGAGTTTCGCTTCGCCGACGGGCTTGCCCTGCTCCATGGTCATCATCGAGGCCACGGCATCAGCGCGTTCGCGGAAAATGTCTGCGGCCTTGCGCATCACCTTGCTGCGGTCGAATGCCGACACCTTGCGCCAGACCTTGAACCCCGCCTCCGCCGCTTCCAGCGCGCGGTCGAGATCGGCTTTTTCGGCGTACGCCACGGTGCCGATCTGCTGATGGTTGGCGGGATTGACAACGGGCAGCGTGCGGCCGGAGGCGGCCGGGCCCCATTGACCGTTGATATAGAGCAGCGTGTTGGGATACATGGCGGGAAATCCTGTGCGTGGATAAGAGGGAAGATGCGCGGGAAGGCGCAGGATAAACCAGTTTGACGGCGCCTGTGCAGACGGGACCGCACTGCGGCAAACGCCGCGGGCAACGCGCAAAAAAACAGGGGCAGCGGCTTGGGACCGCTACCCCTGCGAGGCAGTCAGCAGAGGCTGGCTACGGGGTCAAACCTTGGGGTCAAACCTTGGATCAAACTGCGGGGTCAAGCCTCAGGTCAAGCCTCAGGTCACCCCTAAGGTCACCCCTCAGGTCACCCCTCAGGTCACTCTTTACGCCGCCGCAGCCTTGAACTGATCGGCTGCAGATGACGGAATGCAAGTTTGCCGTAATACGCCGCGTAATCACGGGTGCCGTCCGGCAGGTGCCGCCAGGCGCGATGCACCCAGTGGTATCCCGGGGGCGCGGCTTCTTCGTCCTCGGGTAGCGTAATCGTGCCCTCGGGCAACTGGCTCAGTTTGGCGAGTTTGGCCACGGCAATCGACTTGCCCACCGCAACCACCAGCAGCGCGCCCATGGCCGGCGCAAACGTGTGCAGCCAGTGCGCCTGGCCATCGACCCAGGCACTGATCGACGGATCTGTGATCAGCATCTCGCCGGCCACCCAGCCGAGGATGCCCCCGCCCAGCGTGATGATGATCGGAAAGCGGTTCATCAGTTTCAGGATGAACGTGCTGCCGTAGATGATCAGCGGAATGCTGATGCCGAGGCCGATAACCAGCAGCACCACATTGCCTTTGGCTGCCGCAGCAACACCCAGCACGTTGTCGAGGCTCATGATCAGGTCGGCGATGATGATGGTCTTGATGGCAGACCACATGTGTGAATGGCCGTCGATTTCATCTTCGGCTTCTTCGGGAATCAGCATCTGGATGCCGATATAAGCCAGCAGCACCGAGCCGATCAGTTTGAGGTACGGCAAGTCGAGCAGCATCACCGCAAAAAACGTCAGCACAATGCGCAGGAAAATCGCACCGAAGCTGCCGAACAGGATCGCCTGTTTCTGCTGCCGTGGCGGCAGCGAACGGCTGGCCATCGCGATGACGACGGCATTGTCGCCGCTCAGCACAATATTGATCATCATGATCTGGCCCAGCGTGACCCAGAAAAACGAACTGGAAAGTATCTCCATCCGGCACCTCCTCCTGTAACCGTCAATACGGCATTACGCCGCTGACTTGAATGGAAGGAAGAATACGGATGCAGGCTTACGCTCACCCGCTGTCGGAATGAACGAATAATTACCTTAGTATGAACGTAACCTTACAGAAAGACCGACAGGACAGGCGACCCTCAAGCCGGTGGCAACACCACACTGAAGGTATTGCCGATGCCGTCGGAAGTGTCCTCGCGCAGCGTGATTTCGCCGCGGTGGAGGCGAGCGATATCCCGGGCAATCGCCAGTCCCAGCCCGCTGCCGTCCTGCCCGCTGCCGAGCAGGCGGTGAAAGCGTTCGAACACCCGCTCGCGCTCCTCCGGCGGAATGCTCGGACCGTCGTCGTTGACGTCCACCGTAGGCGGGGCAGTGCTCACGCGCACCGTGATGCGCCCGCCGTCGCGGCTGTAACGCACCGCGTTGTCGAGCAGGTTGTCGAGCAACTCGCGCAGCCGCACCGGGTCGCCTGACACCTGCACCGGCCGCCCAGCGCCCTCGAAACCGAGATCGATGTGTTTTTTCAGCGCTTCCGGCACCCAGCCGGTGGCGACATCCAGCGCCAGCGCATCCAGATCCAGCGGCGCCAGCGTCACCGCGCTGACCGCGTCGGGCTCGTTGCGCGCCAGCGACAAGAGTTGCGACACCAGCCGCGACAGCCGCTCCAGCCGCGGATAGATGCCCTGCAGCGCTTCACGCATGCGCTGCGGATCGGTTTCGCGCAAGGCCACCTCGAACTGGGTTTTCAGCGCAGCCATCGGCGTCTTCAACTGGTGCGCGGCATCCGACACGAAACGGCTCTGCAATGTCAAAACATGATCCAGCCGCGACAGCAGTTCATTGATCGAATGCAGCAGCGGACTGACCTCCCCCGGCACATTGTCCACGGCCACCGGACTGCGGTCTCGATCCGAACGCGATGCCACTGCGCGCTGCAGGCGCTGCAGCGGCGACAGACCGCGCACCACGCCGACCCAGACCACGACGCAGGCAATCAGGATCAGCAGCACCTGCGGCAACACCACACTCAGCAGGATTTCCCGTGCCAGTTCATTTCTTTTGAGCTTGGTTTCGGCGACACGCACCACTGCGCCCGCGCGACCCGGGGCCGGATCCGGCGCCAGCCGCAGCTCGACGATGCGCACCTCTTCGCCATCGAACACGCCATCGTAAAAAATTTCGCTCTTGCTCCGTTTTGCCGCAACACCGCCGGCAGGCGCCAGCGGCGCGCCATCAATGCGCCAGCCATCGACGGTCGTCACTTCAAAATGAATGCGGTCCACCGGATCGACCAGCAGCACCCGTCGCGCTTCCGGCGGCATGTCCAGCAGCAGCCCGCCATTGGTGCCGCGCAAATGCAGCGACACCTCGCGCGCGACTTCGACCAGCGTACGATCATGGGCGCGCTGTGAAAAATTCAGCGCCACCCAGTAGCTGATCAGGGTGTCGGCGGTCAGCAGCACAAACAACGGCACCAGCAGCCAGGTCAAGAGCTGCGTGCGCAGCAGCGGGTGTTGAGAAGGCCTAACCGCCTGCGCCATTCGGTTTTTCGATCAGGTAACCCATGCCGCGCACCGTGGTGATCGCAACGCCCGAATCATCGAGTTTCTTGCGCAAGCGGTGGATGAACACTTCGATCGCATTGCTGGAATACACATCCTCCCAACCGTATAAATGGTCAACGATCTGCTGTTTGGTGACGACCTTGCCCTCGCGCAGCAGCAGCAGTTCGATCACCGCCAGTTCGCGCAGCGACAGATCCAGCGGCTGGTCATCGAGGTACAAGCGGCGCCCCGCCATGTCCAGCCGCAGGCGGCCATGGCTCAGGTCGGAACTGGCGCTGGCGTGGGCACGGCGGATCAGCGCACGCACCCGCGCCTCGAGCTCGGACAGGCGGAACGGTTTGGTCAGGTAATCGTCGGCGCCGAGATCAAGCCCCGTGACCAGGTCTTCCAGCGCGTCATTCACCGTCAGCATCAGCACCGGTACCGTCGAGCGCCGCGCGCGCAACCGCCGCAGCACCTCGAAACCGTCGATCTGCGGCAGGCCGACGTCGAGCAGCACCAGGTCATACTGGCTGGTTGCCAGCGC
>JBBQAO010000040.1:0-28685 GCA_038316355.1 Burkholderiales bacterium | reverse complement strand
GGCAGATGAGATGGTGTAAGCGAAACAGATCAAGCGCTAGAAATGAATCTGGAGAGATGGCCGAGTGGTCGAAGGCGCGCCCCTGCTAAGGGCGTATAGGACAAAATCCTATCGAGGGTTCGAATCCCTCTCTCTCCGCCACACAAGAAACGGGGCCTGGTGCCCCGTTTTTATTTGTGGGCCTGATGTTGTGTTTGATTATAAATCCTTGATTTTAAATGGATATTTAATATAGGCACACTGAGCCTGGGAAAATCTCTGAGGTCCCCGGTTATGATTGCAAGCGTCCGCCTGCACACGGCGCTGGACGCAGCAAAAAGAAACGGCGCATCAAGGCCGCACCCAAAAACAGCAGGAGGAGTTTCATGAGTTTCAAACAATGCGCAGCATTACTGCTGCTTGGCGCAGTGGCCGTTCAACCCGCTTACGCCCAAAGCGGAAAATATCCGGAACGTCCAATACGCATGATCATTCCGTTTCCCCCGGGTGGCACTGTGGACGTGGTGGCGCGCCTGGTGGGGCCGATTGCCACGCAGACTATCGGCCAGCAGATCGTCATGGAAAACCGCGTCGGTGCATCCGGCATCATCGGTACCGGTTATGTCGCGCAATCCAAGCCCGACGGCTATACGCTGCTGATCAACACCACGCCGCTGGCGACCAACACGCTGATGTTCAACAAGGTGCCGTACGACGCTCTGACCGACTTCGCGCCGATTTCGCTGCTGGCATCGACGCCATCGTTTGTCAGCGTCCATCCCTCGGTGCCGGTGCGTTCGGTGAAAGAACTGATCGCCTTGGCCAAGGCACGTCCCGGCACGCTGAATTACGGTGGCGCGGGCACCGGCACCAATCCTCACATCGCCGGCGAACTGTTCAATTACCTGGCGAAGACCGAAATCGCCGTCGTGCAATACAAGGGCGGCGGACCGGCGCTGACCGCGGCCATCAGCGGCGAAGTCGGGGTTTCGTTTTCAGGGATCGCCGGAGCGACCGGATTCGTGAAATCCGGCCGGCTGCGCGCGCTGGGTGTGACCAGCCGCAAAGAGAGCCTGGCGCTGCCCGGGGTGCCGCCGATTGCGAATGTATTGCCCGGTTATGAGTTCAGCGCCTGGTTTGCGCTGGCGGCGCCCAAGGGCACGCCACGAGAAATCACCGCCGTGCTCAACCAGCATTTCACCAGGGCTGTTGCTTCGCCGGAACTGTCACGCCGGTTTGCGGATGAAGGCATCGATGCCGTCGGCAGCACGCCCGAGCAACTGGGAGCATTCCTCGACAGCGAGTTGAAGAAATTTGCGCGCGTGATCAACGAACGCAAAATGAAAGCCGATTAGGGCTGTGGCCTGGAACTGCTTTACTGTTTGTTTTTTAGCCAGCTGACCGGCAGCATCACGGCGTCGCCGTCGCCCATACCTTCACGCGCGACGCCGTCAAAACATTCCAGCGCACGAGCGGCGACGGGCAATTCATAACCGAGGGTCCGCGCTTCCTCGATCATCGTCGCGAGGTCCTTGCGGATCGAGTCGATGTTGAAGGTGACATTGGCCGGGGTCTTGCCGTTCAGGGCTTCGGCGATCATCGGGCCGCGGGTTTTCAGCATGTTGGGGCCGCCGGAGGTATCGGCAAAAATATCGACCAGGCGCGCCGGGTCGAGTCCCAGCGGCTGACACAGCGCCAGCGCTTCGCCGAAGGCCTGCCAGTAGACCAGCAGCGGCAGGTTGATCGCCAGTTTCAGGCTGGCACCGGCGCCGACGGGGCCGACATGTTCAATACGACGGCACAGTTGTTCGAGCACCGGTCGGGCACGTGCGAGGTCGGTTGCGTCGCCACCGACAAATCCCAGCAGCTTGCCGTCGCGCGCCGGGCCGGTGGTGCCGCCAACCGGGCAGTCGATCATCGCGGCAGCTTTGGCCTTGATGCGATTGTTCAGTGCGCGCTGGGTGTCCGGGCGCACGGTGCTCATTTCCACGAACAGTTTGCCGGTCACGTTGCCGGACAGCAGGCCTGCGGGACCGTCGTAGGCCGCGGCTATGGCGCCAGCATCGGTCAGGATCGACAGGATGATGTCGGCAGCGGCCGCCAGTTCCGCAGGGGTGACTGCGACTGCTGCGCCGTGTTGCGCCAGCGCCTGTGCTTTGGCCGGGGTGCGATTCCATACCGTGACCTGGTGGCCGTGTTTCAACAGCCGTTCCGTGATCGCCGCGCCCATCCTGCCGATGCCTGCCACGCCGACTTTCATGCGGATGCTCGATTCCAGTTTGAGGCCTGCATGCTACCTAAAGCGCGACAGCGGGGCCAGTGGCCGGGTGCGTTGCAGTCCGTGCATATTGAGCGTGACGGCGCAGGGGTTTTTGCTATAATCCGCCCCCTTGAGCGGCCGTAGCTCATCTGGATAGAGTACTTGGCTACGAACCAAGGGGTAGGGGGTTCGAATCCCTCCGGCCGCGCCAGTAAATCAAAGACTTAGGCCACTTTCCGGTGGCCTGAGTTTTTTCTCTGCAACGCTTTGCAACGCTTTTACCATTGCAGAACCCCCGGAAACGGGTGCAACGGGTGCAACGTACGCAACGCGCAAGGTGGTCAGCACCGGAGTCGATCGTGACGCATCGATCCGGTTTACCCCCTCGATTAATTCCCCGATTTCCGCGCCACTGTAGTGCGTGGTGATACTGCCGTTCTTGTGGCCGAGAAGCACCTGACGTGTTTCGAAGGTTACTCGTGCCGCGCGCAACCGTCGCCCGAAGGTATGCTTCAGGTCGTGAATACGCAGATGCTCGAATCCCCATGGTGCCTGCCTCCCAAAGCGTTCCAGATACTTTGTTGCAGCCCGCTTGCGTGCGCCCTGCCAAGCGCCGTTGTTCATGCAGCGGAGTCGCTCTCCCTTGTAGCTAACTTTTAAGCAGGGAACCGAGGTGATCACCATGGACATGTTGGGCAGGGTTAGGCGCATGAAGATGCGCGACAAGCTTTCGATCAGTGAGATCGCAAAGCGTACGGGTTTGGCACGCAACACCGTCAGGGGGTGGCTGATCCGGCGCTTCCCGGCATCCGGCCGGGCCGGTTTTACTGCACTTCCATGGCGGTGACCGGCTCGATATGCCGATACCGTTTCGGATTCTTCTCCAGGCCCCACAGGTGAAGCGCTTCCTGCATCCGCAGCCAGCTTTCAGGGGTCGTGTTGGTCAGGCGAGCAATCCGCATCGCCATATCGGGGGATAGCGCGCGCTTGGCATGCAGCAGCTCGGATACGCTCAAGCGGCTCACTCCCAAGCGTTCCGCGAATTCGGTCTGCGTCATTTCCAGCGCCGGCAGCATGTCCAAGCGCAGGATCTCGCCAGGGTGGGTGGGTTTACGCTTCGGGTCTCGCATGGACTTCATCAGTGGTAATCCTCCAAGTTCACATCAAGAGCATCACCATCCGAAAATCGGAAGACAATGCGCCAGTTGCCTGACACCGACACCGCAAAGGACCCGGCGCGGTCGCCTTTCAGCCCGTGAAAACCATAGCCCGGCAGATTCATGTCGTCGGGTTTTGTCGCGGCATCGAGCCGATCGAGCAGCCGCTGTATGCGTGCCGCTTGCTTGGCATTGATCCGACTGCGGTCGCTTTTCGTGAAGAACCGCTCGAGCCCTTTGTGCCGGAATCCGCGGATCACTGGCTGTGTGCCATGCTTAACATTACATGGATTGTAATGTCTGACATAACAATGTCAAGCGGGTTATTGAGGGGCTACCGATACCCGCGGCGGTCCCGGTCCCGGCCAGTGTCGTACATGTCGCTGGTGGAATAGGGGCTGGTCCGATGGCTCACCATAGGCTGTTGCCGCCGCCTCAAACTGATCGCTTTCCCCGCAATGCGCCGATCCAGAATTGACCAGCACATCAGTTCGTGGAAGGCCGCCAGTCCTGGCACAGCAGTCCGTTGTTCCTGGTCAGATTTCAGCCGGCACTGGTGGTCAATTCGAGGCCAGCGTCAACACCCATGACATCCTTGCCAAGGTCATTCGTGCAAATTCTCGCTCAAGTTCCAAACAGAACGAAGCACTACACTGGCACCCGCCAGAATTACGGCCATGCGCTGATGGCGGTGTCGTTGCGAGTTGCAGGTGGTCGGAGTTTCAAATTCTCTCGCCCTGACCAGTCAAATTAAAGAGTTTTGCAAGGAACCCTTTGATTTTTGTGACAATTCAACGTCACTGCTGCACAGATCAGTGTAGGAATAACACCTACAAAAAATATTCCAAAAACATGTTCCCCGGCAGGGTGCTTTTCTGATGATCCCGGAATTTCAATGTCACAAAATGGCATCGCTGTTCAAAAAAAAGAATGCCTTGATTTACCAACAGAGACTCACAGGGGAATTGACAATGACTCAAGATGAACTGATGTACGAGATCCGGGAAACCAATCTCACTTACCTGCTGCTCGCGCAACAGATGATCAGGAAGGACCAGGCGACTGCGACTTTCCGTCTTGGCATCGGTGTTGACAGCGCACAGATTCTGGAGCGTTTATCACCCGCCCAAATTTTGAAAATGGCAGCAACCAACATGCTGCTTTGCCGTTTTCGCTTTGATGATCAGATGATTTTCGGTCTGCTTACCGATCACGGACGGGAGAAAGCGATGACGCAATCTCACGCGGCGCTGCTGATCGCGGGACAGCCCGCCGCCGGGCTGGCCTGATTCCATCGAAAGTCAACAGACGGGAGCGGTCATCATGCGCAATAAAAGCGTTATCGCAGAAGCAAGACAGATCGACTTGGCGGCCGAACTGATCCGGCTAGGCGCGCGTCTGGCGGTGCTGGAGGCGGAAACCAGCCTCAGCCGCGAGCGCCTGCTCAAGCTTTACAAAGAAATCGTCGGCAAGTCTCCGCCGAAGGGCATGCTGCCGTATTCGACGGAGTGGTTTACCTGTTGGAGGCCCAACATACACTCGTCGTTGTTTATCGATATTTATCATTATCTAGGCAAACATGCGGGCGTTGATGGAATCGAGGCCTTGATCAGGGCGTACAAACTGTATCTGGAGCATGTAAGGATTCATGACACGGAGTGCGTGCTGAGTCTGACACGTGCATGGAGTCTGATGCGTTTCATTGATGCAAAAATCCTGACCACGATCCCCTGTACTGAGTGCGGCGGGCAGTTCATCGTGCACAAGATGGACCTGCACAACACCTACGTCTGCGGCATGTGCAACATGCCGTCGCGTGCGGGACAAACCAACAAGGCGAGGGCGGAGCGGGAGAGTCGGGCAGGAATGCCGGACGCAGAAGCAATCGTTCCTGCGCTTCCGCTCGACTCCGTCGTGGCGCAGGCAACCACAATTCCGCGTCGTCGTTCGCGGTTGCGTCACGCGGTTGTCTGAGCCGTTTTCGATAAAGAGGTGGTTTAGCTCCCTAATCCCTCGTTCAACGGGTAAATCGCACTGCTACGCTGGATCGACTTTCTGATGCGCGGACCGACTGCGTCGGATTTACGGCAACAGCTGCTGCAGGTCTTCCGGGAGTGATAGTAAGTGCTTGTTATTGTTGGATATATTGTTGTCCTGGGGTCGGTGTTCGGCGGATTTGTGCTCGCCGGCGGACACCTCTCCGCCCTGTTGCAGCCGGTGGAACTGCTGATGATCGGCGGTGCCGCGGTGGGTGCCTTCCTGGCCGGCAACACTGGCAAGGCCATCAAGGCGACGATCAAGGCACTGCCAAGTGTGCTCAAGGGCTCGCATTACTCCAAGTCCAGCTACATGGATCTGATGGCGTTGTTGTACGACATCCTTGCCAAGGTTCGGAAGGAGGGGCTGATGACCATCGAGGATGATGTCGAAAACCCCGAGAAGAGTCCGCTTTTCGCGCGTTACCCGCGTCTGCTGAACGACCACCACGTGCTGGAGTTCATTACCGACTACCTGCGACTGATGGTCGGCGGCAACCTCAATGCGTTCGAGATCGAGAACCTGATGGACAACGAGATCGGCACACATCACCACGAGGGGGAATTGCCAGCACACTGCATTGCCAAACTCGGAGATGCCATGCCCGCATTCGGCATCGTTGCCGCGGTGATGGGTGTCGTGCATACCATGGCTTCAGTCGGTCTGCCTCCAGCGGAACTGGGTTTGCTCATTGCGAACGCACTGGTCGGAACGTTCCTCGGAATCCTGCTTGCCTACGGCTTTATCGGGCCGCTGGCTACCGCGCTCGAACAGAAGCTCGACGAATCCACCAAGATGCTCGAATGCATCAAGGTAACCCTGCTTGCCAGCCTTAACGGCTATTCGCCGGCGCTGGCCGTTGAATTCGGGCGCAAAGTGCTGTATTCGACCGAACGGCCGTCGTTCTCCGAGCTTGAAAAACACGTCAAGCAGAAGAAGTGAAATCCGCACCGGCGATGGTCCTGACAGGAATCCAAAGGCATGGCTGACGATACCCAGCGCCCGATAGTCATCAAGCGCATAAAGAAGAAGGCGGGCGGGCATCACGG
Source organism: Burkholderiales bacterium (assembly GCA_038316355.1). Taxonomy (GTDB): domain Bacteria; phylum Pseudomonadota; class Gammaproteobacteria; order Burkholderiales; family SG8-41. Next base: position 22,203 of record JBBQAO010000040.1, on the reverse strand, counting down.
TGGCGCGTGGAAAATCGCTTACGCGGACTTCGTGACCGCCATGATGGCTTTTTTCCTGTTGATGTGGCTGCTTGGATCAACCACCAAGGGTGATCTGCAGGGTATTGCCGACTATTTCCAGACACCGCTGAAAGTTTCGTTTTTTGGCGGCAGCGGCAGCGGCGACAGTTCGAGTCCGATTATGGCCGGCGGGCGCGACCTCACCCGCAGCGATGACCTGCAGATGCGACGGGGTGAAATGCCCGAACACAAGCGCAAGCCGAACCTCAAGGAGGCAAAAATCGAAGTGACGCGCCATGACATGGCACGCCTGAAGGCATTGAAAACACGTCTCAACGAAGTCATCACAGCAACTCCAATCCTGCGGCAATACAAGAATCAGCTGCTGATTGACATTATCAACGAAGGTCTGCGCATCCAGATTGTCGACGAGCAGAATCGCCCGATGTTTGACCTCGGCAGCGCCCAACTCAAACCCTATGCACGGGAGATCCTGCTGGCACTTTGCGAACCTCTGAACGCAGTACCCAACGGACTGACCCTGACCGGGCACACGGATGCCAAACCGTACGGTTCTGGCGACCGGGGTTACAGCAACTGGGAATTGTCGGCCGACCGTGCGAACGCGTCGCGCAGGGTGCTGATCGAAGGCGGCATCGAGAACGGAAAAATAAAGCGCGTCGTGGGCATGGCATCCGTGGTGTTGTTTGACCCTGCGGATGCCCACAGTCCTTCAAATCGCCGTATCGCCATAATTGTCCTTACCGCGCAGGCGGAAGAATCGATGACCGGCAGCGGTGGCACCGTCAATATCGGCAAGGGGAACGCACCGTCCCGTTCTGATCTGAATGCCGCAATACGCTGAAGAATCGGGTAGCCGGAACCTGCGGTCGCCGTTGTGGCGTGCAGCGGCGACTCATCTTGTCTGTATTGCCGGTTGCGGTGCGGTAGCACAGGCCGGACTGATGCCGCATGCGCTTGTGGCATGGGCAGGTATCGAGGGTGCGTGTGCGGCTGTCCTCGGGTTTGCTGCCGGACTTGCGTGGTGGTGGCTCCCGATAAATCTGCTATTTCTTCCGCTGCTGGTCATGTCAATTGATTCCAGCGTGCCACCGCTGTTGTTCCTGGGCTTGTTCTGCCTGCTTCTTGTCGCCAATGGCGCGGCTTGGCTGCAGCAGGTGCCGATGTTTCCTTCCAGCACCCGTGCAGCCGATATCGTGCGCTGCCTGCTGCCCGGGAATGCCAAATTCAGGTTTATCGACCTCGGCTGCGGCGCAGGGCATTTTTTGCTTGATCTCGCGAGAAGCCGGCCCGATGGCCGGTTTACGGGTATCGAAGTGGCGCCGCTGCTTTATCTGCTTAGCCGTTGGCGGTCTGCGCGCGAGGAAGCGGTCTCGGTGCAATGGGGTGATTTCTGGCGCACCGATTTTTCCGCCTATGACGTGGTGTATGCCTACCTTTCGCCGGTGCCAATGATCCGGCTTTGGGAAAAAGCACGCCGGGAAATGCGCCCTGGAAGCCTGCTCATCAGCAACGGATTCCCGATTCCCGGTGTCCTTCCCGAACGGACCTACGCCGTCGGTGATGGTGTGCGATCGACCCTTTACGTATGGCGCATGTGACGCAGCCGCAAGCCGGCGGCTCGACCTGGGTGCAGATGCTGGCCGGCATGGAATTGCCGGTGCTCGCACACAGTATGCTGGAATTGGGGAAACTCGGTCTCGACGCTGATGAGTCGCCGCAGACGATTGCCGATGTGGTGCTCCACGATCCCCTGCTCACCGTCAATGTGCTGCGTTATGTACAGGAACACCGCGGACGGCGCCGCAGCACCGATATCACTACGGTGACGCATGCAGTCATGATGCTGGGCATCTCGCCGTTCCATGAAAAATTCCAGGGATTGGCGACAGTAGAGGACACCCTGGCCGGATGCGCCGGTGCGCTTGATGGACTGTACGCGGTGATCAAGCGGTCGCGCTTTGCCGCACTGTGTGCGCGGGACTGGGCGCGGTTGCGCAAGGACGTCGATCCCGAAGAGGTGATGGTCGCAGCCCTGTTGCATGATCTTGCGGAAATGTTGCTTTGGTGCCACGCCTCGATGCAAATTGCGCCAGTTGAGTGCATGCCGGCGGACAATCCGGCGTCATGCCCAGACTTAGCCCGGCAGACAGTGTCTGGATTTCCGCTGCCCGATCTGCAAAGCGGCCTGATCAAGGCCTGGCAACTGCCGGTGTTGCTGCGCATGTTGCTGGACCCTCAGCACGCCGGAAACTCGCGCGTGCTCAATGTCAGGCATGCGGTTGCGGTCGCCAGCCACTATGCGCCGGGATTGGACACGGCCGTACTGAACAGCGATTTTTCCAGGATCGGGGCGTGGCTCGGAATTGGGCCTGATGAAGTCCGCCAGCACGTGCTGAATGTAGCCGCGAGTGCCGGCGACATGCAGTCGTGGCGCGGCCTGGCAGAGTCTTCGCCTACCGCGGACGAGTCGAAAACCTGAGTGCTGCGAAGTAACAGGATCGTGCAAAGTGCGTGAACAGCACGTCTATTCCCGGCCTGTTTAAAGCCTGAACGGCACTGCATGCGGTAGATACTTGGCCATGAATGTGATGAACTGACATGGCTGAAGAAAGCGACGCCGAACGCACCGAATCTGCTTCTCCGCGACGCCTTGAGCAGGCGCGTGGGGAGGGCAACGTGGCGCGCTCCCAGGAGTTGAGCACTTTCGGTATGCTCATCGCGGGTGCTGTCGGTATGTGGTTCTACGGCAAACATCTCTTTTCGGAACTGTCGGTTCTGCTGCGTCGCGGCCTGGTCATCGATGCCGAAGTGCTGTCCGATACCGGGGTTATGGGGCGCATGCTCTACGAACTCTCGATTGATGCAGTATTGCTGACGGCACCAATGCTGCTGCTGTTGCTGCTCACCGCGTTGCTGGTGCCACAACTCCTCAGCGGCTGGCTGTTCAGCGCAAACGCGCTGCGTTTCGACCTGCAACGAATCAATCCACTGTCGGGCTTTGGCCGCATTTTCTCGTGGCATGGCCTGGCAGACCTGGGCAAAGCGCTGATTAAAGCGCTGCTGATCACCACCGTGGGTGCAATGCTGCTGTGGAAGTTCCAGGAGCCGTTACAGCAGTTGTCGCTGCTGCCTGTCGACGCCGGCGTGTCGCGCATGGCCTGGATTGCGGGTTCGTGTTTTCTGATTCTGGCCTCGGTGATGGCACTTGTTGCTGCGGTCGATGTGCCGTTCCAGATCTGGAATCACGGCAACCAGCTGAAGATGACAAAGGAGGAGTTGCGCCGGGAGCACCGGGAAGACGAAGGTGACCCGCAGATCAAGGCGGCCATCCGCAACCAGCAGCGGGCCATGGCGCAGCGGCGCATGATGGCCGAGGTTCCTAAAGCTTCCGTCATCGTCACCAATCCTACCCATTATGCGGTCGCCCTCCTGTACGAAGACAGCAAAATGCATGCGCCGCGCGTGGTGGCCAAGGGAGCGGATCTGCTGGCGGCAAAAATCCGCGAAATTGGGCAATCGCACGATGTTCCGGTGCTCGAGGCCCCGGCATTGGCGCGGGCGATCTATCACCATGCAGAAGTCGGTGCGGAAATTCCGGAAAAACTTTATTCCGCGGTAGCGCAGGTGCTGGCGTACGTATTCCAGCTGCGGATACACCGGGAATTCGGCGGGGCGATGCCGCTGGAATTGGCCGAAGTTGCCGTGCCGCAGGGCTTTGATCCGCAGGGAACCGGGCAATGATCGGTACTTTTAACCTTCCCCGCACTTCGGTGACTGAACTCCTGCGCGGAGGCATGCCGCCGCTGTTCATCGTCATGCTGCTGGCGATGATGGTGCTGCCATTGCCGCCGCTGGTTCTGGATTTTCTGTTCACTTTCAACATTGCCTTTTCGATCATTGTGCTGCTGGTCGCGCTGAATATCGTGAGGACGCTGGACTTCCTGGTATTTCCGACCATCCTGCTGGTGACCACTCTGCTGCGGCTTTCCCTCAATATCGCTTCGACCAGGGTCGTGCTCCTCGAAGGCCACACCGGTCCGGGTGCTGCCGGGGCGGTCATTGAGTCGTTTGGTCATTTCCTGGTCGGCGACAACTACGCCGTGGGTCTCGTGGTGTTCGTGATCATGGTGGTGATCAATTTCGTCGTCATCACCAAGGGGGCGGGACGCATTGCCGAGGTCGGTGCGCGGTTTACGCTGGACGCCATGCCCGGCAAGCAGATGGCCATTGATGCCGATCTCAATGCAGGCCTGATCGGCGAAGAAGATGCGCGCCGGCGTCGTGCGGAAATTGCCCAGGAAGCAGACTTTTTCGGATCGATGGACGGTGCCAGCAAGTTCGTCCGCGGCGATGCGATTGCCGGCATCCTGATCCTGCTGATCAATATCATCGGCGGCCTGATCGTCGGGGTGTTGCAGCACGACATGAATGTAGCTGAAGCCGCAAAGATCTATACGCTGCTGACGATCGGTGATGGTCTCGTCGCGCAGATTCCGGCGCTGGTCATATCCACCGCCGCCGGCCTGGTCGTGAGCCGCGTGGGGACCGAGCAGAACAGCGGACAGCAGATGATGAGCCAGCTTTTCGCTAAGCCGCAGGCACTGGTGATCACCAGTGCGATCATCGGTTTGATGGGTCTGATCCCCGGCATGCCGCACATCGCCTTCCTGGCACTTGCTGCCGGACTTGGCGCCGGCGCCCATTTCATCCACAAGCGCAACCTCGGAATGCAGGAGGATGCCGGCAGTCCGGTCATGACTGAGGCGGCACCTGAAACCCATGACGTGAGCTGGAACGACGTCACACCGGTCGATACCCTGGGACTGGAGGTTGGATTTCGCCTGATTCCCCTGGTGGATAAGGGGCAGGACGGAGAGTTATTGCGTCGAATCAAGGCGGTACGAAAGAAATTTGCGCAGGATGTGGGATTCCTGCCACCGGTCATCCATATCAGCGACAACCTGGATCTGAGGCCCAACGTCTACCGCATCACCCTCAAGGGTGTGGAGATCGGCTTGCACGAGGCCCAGCCTGGACAGTTCCTCGCCATCAATCCAGGGCGGATCACCGCGCCGGTCGCGGGGATGGCCAGCCAGGATCCGGCGTTCGGCCTGCCTGCCGTGTGGATAGATGCGAGCCAGCGCGACCACGCACAGCAGCAGGGTTATACCGTGGTCGACGCGGGAACCATGGTCGCCACGCACATCAGTCAATTGATTCACGCCAACGCCGCCGATCTTCTCGGCCGCCAGGAACTGCAGCAACTGATTGATCATCTGTCCCGCGATACGCCGAAGCTGGTCGATGACGTGATTCCCAAGCTGCTGCCCATGGTCACCCTGCAGCGCATACTGCAGAACCTGCTCGAGGAGGGGGTGCACATCCGCGACATGCGCACCATCGTCGAAGTATTGGCGGCGCATGCGACGCGCACTCAGGATGCCGGCGAACTCACTGCACTGGTGCGGAATGCGTTGAGCCGCGCCATCGTCCAGCAGTTGTTCCCGGGCAAGACAGATCTGCAAGTCATCGCGCTGGATCCGGAACTGGAGCGCCTGCTGACGCAGAGCATCCAGGCGGGTACGGCTGACGGTCTCGTATTTGAACCGGATCTGGCCGACACCCTGATAAGGGAGGCACGGCAGGCGGCACAGCAGCAGGAACAGCTGGGGCAACCTGCGGTACTGCTGGTCTCGGGAGTGTTGCGCCCGCTGCTGTCGCGTTTCCTGCGTCGCGGGATACCGCGCTTTTCGGTATTGGCTCATGCAGAGGTGCCTGATGCGCGTTCGGTCAAAGTCACCTCGGTAATCGGGAGAAAGTCATGACTTCGATGAAATTTGTCGGTAAGACCTCGCGTGAAGTGCTGCACAAGGTCAAGGAAGCTTTTGGTCCCGATGCGCTGATCCTCAGCAATCGGCCGTTCGAAGGCGGCATCGAACTCACGGCCATGTCTTCGACGACCTGGAACAAGGTCACAGCGCCGCAGCAGGCCTCCGCAGCCAGCCCCAGACCTGTCTTCAACGCCAATCCTGTCGTTGCCGGCCAATCGACCGCTCCTGCAAACGGCGCCGTCACCGCCAGCGGTACCGACCACATCGTGCAGAATCTGATGAACGAGATGTCGGCGATGAAAGCCCTGTTGCAGCGCGAGCTGTCTGGAATGGCATGGGCCGGGATGAAGCAGGGCGCGCCCGCACGTGCTGCAATGATGCAGGTGCTGCTCGGCGCGGGGTTCACGCCTGTGCTTGCGCGTGAACTGGTTGCACCGGTTCCGGAACGCGCTGTCGCTGCAGATGCACGCAAGGTCGTGGCCGGGGAAATCGGTCGCAGACTGCGCGTGCTTGGCGAAGAGTCTCTGGTTACGGCGGGCGGCGTGTATGCACTGATCGGGCCCACCGGCGTGGGCAAGACCACGACCATCGCCAAACTCGCGGCACGCTGTGTCGTGCGTTATGGTGCGGCCAGTGTTGGCCTGATCACGACCGACAGTTACAGGATTGCCGCGCACGATCAATTGCGTGTCTACGGCAAGATACTCGGCGTACCGGTTCATGCGGTGAAAGATACCGGAGAACTGGTGGCAACCATTGACCGGCTGCAGGCAAAGAAAACAGTGCTCATCGATACCGTGGGCATGAGCCAGCGCGACCGGCTGGTGGGCGAGCAGAGTGCGATGCTTGCCGCCTGCGGGTCGCAGCTGCGCCGGTTGCTGCTGTTGAACGCCACAGCAAACGGCGCCACCCTGGACGAAGTTGTATCCACCTATGCCAGGGGCGGACTGCACGGCAGCGTGGTCACAAAACTCGACGAGTCTGCCAATCTGGCCGCGGTTCTCGACTGCGCGCTACGCCACCGCCTTACACTGCATTACGTGACCAACGGCCAGAACGTGCCGGAAGACATCCATCTGCCAAACCCGGATTACCTGGTGGATCGTGCGCTGCGCGCCGCGAACGTGGAGGATACGCATGGCTTGAGGGATGAAGAACTGTCACTGGCAATCGGCGGTGCTTATGGCTGAACTTCGTGGTGATCAGGCTGACGGCCTGCGGCGCATGCTCGAAGGCGCGAAGACCCGTGTGGTGATGCTGGTATCGGGATCGGCACGCGTCGGCAAGACCAGCATTGCACTGAATCTCGCGGGGGTTCTTGCGCGACGCGGACGCAAGGTCCTGCTGATCGACGAGAATCCGCTTCCCGGCATCGACGGCGCAGATGCCGGACGAGGTCGATGGGTCGGCGACCGGACGACGGCGTGGCACGAAGGCGCGCTCGAAGCGATGCTGACACGGAGCAGGAACGGCCACTTGCTGCTGACACTGGCGCCGCTGATACAGGCATGGCCGCAACTGCCGCCTGCGGTGCGTGTCGGAGCGACTGCGGAAATCCGGCGCATGGAAAACCGGTGCGACCTGACATTGATTGATACGCCAACCGGTTGTTCCGGAGACACCGGAATTTTTCACGGCCGTGCGCAGGACATCATCGTGATTGCCGTTCCTGACGCCACCGCATTGACGGCTTCCTACGCCTTATCGAAAAACCTTTGTCTGCGCAATCGGCAGTCGCGTTTTCATACCCTGCTTAACCGGGTGGGCGATGGGCGCCGGGCGGGCATCATGCTTGAGAACCTGACGCAGGCCATCCACACCCGGCTGCGAATCCCGGTGGAGTCGCTGGGTTGCGTGCCGCTGGATCGGCGGCTGCACGCGGCCGGTCTCTGTGGTCGACTGGTGGTGGAGGAGTCGCCTGCCGCACCCGCCGCAGTGCGTCTGCGCGGCATTGCCGATGCCATGGCCTGCTGGCCAGGTGTGCACGCCGGCACCGGATTTCCAGACCGCGTCCGCCAGTATCTGCCGGCCGGATGCGCACCCGTACCAGTACCCGCAATCGCCGGAGCCTGAGATGAACGATATAGTCACTTACGAAACCCAGGTCGATCTGTGTGTCGCCCAGTTCGCACCATTGGTGAAGCGCATCGCACTGCACATGATGGTATCGCTGCCGGCCAGTGTTGAGCTGGACGATGTCATCCAGTCCGGCATGATGGGGCTTCTTGATGCGGCCAAACGCTTCAAGAACACCTATGGCGCACAGTTCGAGACTTACGCGGTGCAGCGCATACGCGGTGCCATGCTCGACAGCCTGCGGCAATCCGACTGGTTGCCGAGAAACCTGCGCAAGAGCCTGCGCCAGGTCGAATCGATGATCAGCAAGCTTGAACAGCGTTACGGTCGCCCCCCGCTGGAGCAGGAGCTTGCCGAAGCCCTAAATATACCCCTCGAAGAGTATCAGCAACTGCTGCTTGACGCACGAGGCTATCAACTGGTATCCAGTGAAGACCTGAAGGGGCTTGGAGACGAAAATGCAGTAGAGTCGTTTTGCGCCGATGAGCGTCCTGATCCACTGCAAGCGCTGCTCGGCGACGATGAGCGCAAGGTGTTGCTGAAGGCGATCGATGACCTGCCTGATCGCGAGAAAAAGATGATGGGGCTGTATTACGAGCACGAACTGAACATGCGTGAAATCGGCGAAGTACTGGGTGTGACCGAATCACGCGTGTGCCAGATGCATACCCAGGCCATTGCCCGTCTCCGGGCGCGTCTCGGCGGCGGGCACTGAGCTTGCCCGGGAGCAGGACGGCCGGGCCGGTTACGGTGCGGGCTTTGCTGTCCCGGGTCTCGTGTTGGAATCCTGACTGACAATTTTTTATGCCGGATCCGCAGTCCTTTTTGCGGGCGGCGCGGATCCTTGCAGCCTGCCAGTCAGGCAGTGGCGATCTGGTGGGCTGTGCGAAAACGGATGGTGCTGCCGTCAGCGGCATATGCGGCGGGAAGGCGCGCTGCTGAAAAGAGGGTGTGCAGGGCACGCTGTGTGTAGCTCATGCGCGCACCGATCAGCAGGCCGTTTGTGGTATTCAGCTGGTCGGCGGAGGCTGCCAATTGCAGGAACAGCTGCCACAGTCCGGTGATTCGCGCGTCGGCCGGGGATTCGGCATTCAATAGTTGTTCCATGCCGCGACGATCCGCGCTGAAGCCGCGCTGACGCAACTTATGCATGCGTGCATCGTTAAACCTGGTGAGTTCAAGAACCAGCCGTGATTTTGTTTCCGCAAACTTGGCAATCAGCTCGGTGCCGCCCGTGAGCAGCAACTGCTGTTCCTCGCGCAGCACTTCGATAAAGGCGCGCAATACCCCGCTTTCGGCAGTGATTGCCGCGACGAGGGGATGCGCAGTCTCTTGCATCGGCCTCAGAAATTCTGAGTGCGGTGTGCGGCGATCAGGTCCTGCACCGTTTGCAGCAGGCGGTCGGCAACCTTGTCGGCATCAACCCTGAAATGACCGCTGCTGATCGCTTCCTTCAGTTCGGCAATCCGTGCCGCGTCGATCACCGGAGTGTCGTCGATGCCGCGCTGGATGCTCAGGAGCTGGGCCGACAGTGTGCTGAGTTGAACCGGATCCCGCGACGGCGCAGCCTGGCTGTCACCGGCAGCTTTCCGCACTGGCAGCGCCGGGTCATCCCGGACCAGTCGGCCAGTGATTGAGGATGGCGTTGTCTTGTCGATTTTCATGATCTCGTTTCCTTACGCTATCGCGTTATAGGCAATAACGGACTCTTTATCTGCGAACTTTAGGGTTCATGGAAAAAAATTTCGGAATTCGAAGAGTCATCACAAGTAATTGTTTTTATTTATATTTTTATTGTGGCCGGATTTCGACGATACCGCCGGGCCGCGCCACTCCACTGACGGTCAGTCCGGATGCGGTGCGGACTTGTGCGACCTGGCCTTCGTAGGCGTTATTCAAGGCTTTGCCCTGTGCCGTGACCTTGAAGCCGGACCCGGATGATTGCAGGAGCACACTCTGGCCTTGCTGCAAGATCAGCGGCGCCCTCAGCATGTCCCGGGTAAGCGGCTGGCCTGCGGCGAGCGTGACCGCCACTGTTTTACCCAAGGCTTCTGCAGACTCCGTCAGCACACTCGCCGGCAACTGGGTCAAATCTCCGCTGCGCAGAGTGAGGTCCGATTCGGCGACCGTCTGCCCCTGAGAAACGGTGCGTGCCACAACCAGATAGTTTCCGGTCACTGTGAGGTAGGCGGTGACGAATATGCTCCACGACGGCTCGGTCGCGCAGCGAACCCCGACTGCGGTTTGCCCCCAAAGGCGGGCACCGCTGGGCATGAAAAAATCCAGCGCCGGACACCCGGCGAGGCTCAGCCGGGCATCGATCGGAGTGATGGCAAGGCTGATCCGATGCGGGGATCCGGCAGTTTGCGCACGCAGATAATTCTCGACCCCGCGATGAATCGCTGCGTGCTCCTGGCGTGGCGGGGTCTGGGCGTGCAACAGCGTGCCGAACAATCCGGCGAGAATGCCGATGATCCAGTGCAAGCAAAGTTTCGAATTTTTCATCGCAGATTTCCTGTTCCGGTATTGCAGTGAAATCGCCTTGATACGGCGCGTCAGCGGAATTCTGCCGTCTGACTTCAACGCAGCAAGCTGCGAACAGCGGCGTTTTTCCTGCCGTAATCCAGGCATTGCCCGGGCGCAGGCCTGCATATGATCGGTCCACGTTGAACGGCAGACCTGCAGCATCAACTGACCGTGACAGCGGAATTAACGGCAGTTCACGGAACAACATGAGTCCGGTGTTCCGGTGTTCAGGTAACCAGGACCAAGAACAGGATGATTCATGGCCAGTCAGATCGATTCCCTGCTGAAGTTCCACACTGACGCGCTGAACCTGCGCGCACAGCGACAGCAATTGCTGGCATCAAACATCGCCAATGCCGACACGCCCGGTTACAAGGCGCGCGACATCGATTTCCACCAGGCGCTGCAAGCGATGCTCGCCGGCAGCGCAACAGCCACCGCCACCGCAGTTGTGCAGACCCGCAGTGCGCATCTGCCGGGTGCCCAAGTGAACGGAACAAACATGCCGGGTAAGGCGCTTTATCGCAGCGAAGTGCAGCCGTCGCTCGACGGCAATACCGTGGACATGGATGTTGAGCGCGCGCAGTTCGCGCAGAACGCGATTCATTATGAGGCGAATCTGATGATGATCAACAGCCAGCTGAAGGCGCTGCTGTCGGCGATCCAGGGCTGACCATGTCGCTATTCAACATATTCAATGTGTCCGGTGGCGCGCTGACCGCGCAGTCGCAACGGCTCAATACCGTCGCCAGCAACCTGGCCAACGCCGACAGCGTCAGCGGTCCCGATGGCAAGCCATACCGGGCCAAGCAGGTGGTGTTCATCAGCATGCCTGTCGCAGGTGGCGAGGCGAGCAGCGTGCGAGTGAGCGAAGTGATCGAGGATCAGTCTCCGCTGAAGAAGGTGCATGATCCCAAACATCCGATGGCCGATCCGCAGGGCTACGTCAGCCTGCCCAACGTGAACGTGGTCGATGAAATGGTCAACATGATCTCGGCCTCGCGTTCGTACCAGAACAACGTCGAAGTGATGAATACCGCGAAAACCCTGCTGTTGAAAACACTGCAACTGGGCTCCTAGGAGAAAGAGGTGATGACATGAATGCGATTCAGGAGATTACAAAGGTTGCAGCACCGGGAGCGGCAGCGGGCTCTGCTGCGAATGCCGATATAGGCGACCGCTTCCTCAAGCTGCTGGTTGCGCAGATGAGAAACCAGGATCCGCTCAATCCCCTCGACAACGCGCAGGTCACTTCGCAACTGGCACAGATCAACACCGTCAACGGTATCGAGAAACTCAATGCATCGATCGGTGATCTGTCGGCATCGCTGCTCGCCGGGCAGTCGATGCAGTCGGCGGGACTGATTGGTCGTACCGTATTTGCCGAAGGCAACCGCCTGGCGCTGGTCGCCGGCGCTCCGGCCCGCGGTACCTTGCTGCTCAATGATGCTGCCGACAGTGTCAAGGTCACGGTCAGCGGTACTGCAGGCAACGTGGTGCGGCAGATCGAGCTCGGTCGGCGCAGCTCCGGATTGACGGATTTCGAATGGGACGGACGCAATGATGCCGGAGCTGCAATGGCACCGGGTGCATATTCGTTCCAGGTGGCGGCGACGCGCGGCGGGCAGACCATTGCTGCGTCAGCGCTGGCATCCGGCGTCGTATCGGGAGTGATACCGGGCAGTGCCGGGGCGCGGGTAAGCGTTGACGGCATCGGTGAATTGACCATGCAGCAAATTCGCAACATCAGATAACCGGGAGATCATCATGGCGTTTCAAACTGGATTGAGCGGGCTGAATTCCGCTGCGGCGGATCTGGACATCATCGGCAACAACGTGGCGAATGCTTCAACCGTGGGCTTCAAGGGTTCGCGGGCACAGTTTGCCGATGTGTACGCAGCTTCGCTGAGCGGCGGCGGCAGCAGCCAGATCGGACTCGGTAGCCGGGTGGCCGCGGTCGCACAGCAGTTTACCCAGGGCAATCTGACGGCGACCAACAACGCGCTTGACCTCGCAATCAACGGCAAGGGTTTTTTTCGCGTCAGTGACGGCGGGACGATTTCATACACCCGTAACGGACAGTTTCATGTCGACAACAGCGGTTTTGTTGTAACCAGTGACGGTTTGCCGGTAACCGGATATGTTGCCGATGCCAGCGGCAACATTGTGCTGTCCACGCCGGTGCCGCTGCAGTTGTCTGCTTCCCAGCTTGCGCCGTCGCCGACTTCACAATTCATGGCCGACCTCAACCTTGATTCGCGTGCCGTGCCGCCTGCCGCGGCGCTTTTCAACCCCGCGGATCCGACGAGTTACACACAGTCGACCTCGGGGGCGGTGTACGACTCGCTGGGAAATTCGCACGTGATGACGCTGTTTTTCGTCAAATCCGCGGTTGCCGGACAATGGGCGCTGCACGGTTCTGTCGATGGCACGGCGCTTACCGACGTCAACCTCGGTGCCGGCGCCGGCAATCCGGTCAATCTCAATTTCAACAATGCCGGGGTACTGACCAGTGCCATGCCTGTTTCGGCAACGGTCAATCTTGCCGGTGGCGCGGCAACGCCGCAGGCGATCGCACTGGATTTCGGCGGCAGCACGCAGTTTGGTGCTGATTTTTCGGTCAATGCCCTGTCGCAGGACGGGTACACCTCGGGCCGCCTTGCCGGCATCAATGTCAGCAGCGAAGGCATCATTTCCGGTAATTACACCAATGGGCAATCGAATAACCTGGGCCAGGTGGCGCTGACGACTTTTGCCAACCCGCAGGGACTTAAACCGACCGGTAACACCCGCTGGGAGGAAAGCGCTGACTCCGGAATACCAGTCACCGGCGTGCCCGGTTCCGGCGGATTCGGACCTTTGCAGTCGGCGGCAGTCGAGGAGGCAAACGTTGACCTTACCGCCGAACTGGTGCGCATGATCACGGCACAGCGCATCTATCAGGCCAACGCCCAGACTATCAAGACGCAAGACGCGATGCTGCAGACGCTGGTGAATCTGCGCTGATCCTGATCCAACCGCGGAGGCCCGAATATGGACCGCATGATTTATCTTTCGATGAGTGGCGCCAAACAGACGCTGGGGCGCCAGGCTGAGGTTGCTCACAACCTTGCCAACGCGAACACCAACGGCTTTCGTGCCGAAACCATGGCTTTTCGTGCCGTCCCCCTGATCGGCGAAGGTGCGGCGACCCGTGCGTTCGTGATGGACACGACGATCGGCGCTGATTTCACGCCGGGGACCATACAGCACACCGGACGCGATCTTGACATCGCGGTGCAGGGCAAGGGCTGGATTGCGGTTCAGGCGAGCGATGGCAGTGAAGCCTATACCCGTGCTGGCAGCCTGAAACTCGACGCCAACGGAGTGCTGCAGACCCGGAGAGGCAACGCCGTACTCGGCGATGGCGGTCCAATTTCCGTTGCCGCCGGCACCATAGTTACCATCGCTTCCGACGGCACCGTGTCAACAGTGCAGGCAGGTACGGGCCCTGGCACGGCAGCCAGCACGGTGATCGGGCGCATCAAGCTGGTCAATCCTCCCGAAGCGAGCATCATGCGCAGGGACGACGGCCTGTTCCGCGTACGCGGCGACGCGCCACTGGATGCTGACGTGCGCATCGCATCCGGCGCGCTCGAAGGCAGCAACGTCAACGTCGTCGAGGCCATGGTCAGCATGATCGCACTGGCCAGGCAATTCGACACTCACATGAAGACTCTGCAAAACGCCGAAGCTAACGCGCGCCAGGCGGCGCAGTTGCTGACGCTGCAGGGCTGATGATTTCTTTACCGGAGGTGGAAGCAACATGATTCGCTCCTTGTGGATATCCAAGACGGGACTCGACGCCCAGCAGACCAACATGGACGTCATTGCCAACAATCTGGCCAATGTCAGCACCAACGGATTCAAGCGCGCGCGCCCCGTGTTCGAGGACCTGCTCTATCAAACCATCCGCGAACCCGGCGCCCAGTCATCACAGCAGACGCAGTTGCCATCCGGGCTTCAGCTCGGCACCGGCGTGCGTGCGGTTGCGACCGAGCGCATTTTTACCCAAGGCAACCTGCAACAGACCGGCAACCCGCTCGACGTGGCGATCAACGGGGCTGGTTTTTTCCAGGTGCAATTGCCTGACGGCAGCACCGGTTTTACCCGTGATGGTTCGTTCCACATCGACAGCCAGGGACAACTGGTCACTTCCAGCGGATTTTCGGTCCAGCCGGCGATCACGATTCCGGCCAACTCGCTCAGCGTGACCATTGCGCGCGACGGTGTGGTGTCGGTTACGCGCGCCGGTTCCGCAACGCCGACCCAGGTCGGCGCATTGCAGCTCACCAGCTTCGTCAATCCGGCCGGCCTGAAAAGCATGGGCGAGAACTTGTATGCCGAAACCGCCGCTTCCGGCAATCCGAGCACCAACGCACCGGGCAGCAACGGGCTGGGACTGCTCAGCCAGAGTTATGTCGAGACTTCGAACGTCAATGTGGTTGAGGAACTGGTTAACATGATACAGACGCAGCGTGCATACGAGATCAATTCGAAGGCGATCCAGACTTCGGATCAAATGCTGCAGAAGCTGGCGCAACTGTGATGGCGGCCGTCGGCATGACATTCCTGAAAGCTAGAGCCATTGCCGGCATGCTCTGTCTGCTGAGCGGGTGCATCGCGGCAACCCCGCCCACTGCCGTGCATCAGCCGATGACGGTGCGACCGCCGGCGGCAGTTCCGGCTACTGTCACAAATGGCAGCATCTATCAGGCGGCACCGTCATACCGGCCGCTGTTCGAAGACCGGCGCGCGCGCGGAGTAGGCGACATCCTGACCATCAGCATCGTCGAAAACACCAATGCCGACAAGAAGGCCAGTTCTGCTGCTAATCGGTCAAGCGAGAACAATTTTTCGGTGTCCAGTCTGGCCGGACTGCCTGGCAAGAGCTTCCTCGGCGCCAACCTCGGTGCCAGTTCCGGTTTCGAGTTCAGCGGTGATGGTCAGAGTTCCAGCAACAATGTATTCACCGGCACCATCACGGTCACTGTCACGGAAGTCCTGCCCAACGGTAATCTGGTGGTCAGTGGCGAGAAGCAGATCGGTATTGGTCAGGGCTCCGAATTCATTCGGTTCTCCGGCGTGGTCAATCCGGTGACCATCAGCGGCGCCAACAGCGTCAATTCCGTACAGGTTGCGGATGCACGCGTGGAGTATCGCGGCAACGGCCAGATCGATAGCGCACAGGTCATGGGGTGGTTGACGCGATTTTTCCTGACAGTCCTGCCGTTCTGAAAAACATGAATAAAGTCAACTTATCAAAATGTTTAGTCTCGCTTGCGCTGATGCTTTTGGCGGGACTGGCGATGCCTCTGCACGCTGAGCGCATCAAGGACCTCGCGACAATCCAGGGCGTGCGCACCAACCAGCTCCTTGGCTACGGCCTCGTCGTAGGCCTCGACGGCAGTGGCGATGCGACCACGCAGACGCCTTTCACCACGCAGAGTCTGACCAGCATGCTGGGCAGACTCGGGGTGAATCTGCCCCCCGGAATCAGCTTGCAGCTGAAGAACGTCGCGGCAGTGATGCTGACAGCCGTGATGCCCCCGTTCGCCAAATCGGGGCAGACGATAGACGTTACGGTGTCATCCATGGGCAATGCAAAATCGCTGCGCGGGGGCACACTGCTGATGTCACCGATGCGCGGGGCTGACGGCGAGATCTACGCCATGGCGCAAGGCAACGTGCTGGTCGGCGGCGTTGGCGCTTCCACCGCTGGGGGCAGCAGCGTTACTGTCAATCACCTGTCGGTCGGCCGCATCAGTGCCGGTGCCACGGTCGAGCGCGAGGTGGCCACGGCGCTGGGAAGCGACGGGCACATCATGCTGGGTCTCAATGCCACTGACTTCACTACCGCTTCGCGCGTGGTCGACGTGATCAACAGTACTTTTGGCGCAGGAACGGCCACATCGGTCGATGCGCGGACGATACAGGTAGCTGCGCCCAGGGAACCCGGACAGCGTGTGGAGTTCGTGTCGCGCATCGAAAACATGGAAGTGCGGCCTGCCGTAAGCATTGCACGGGTGATTCTTAACGCCCGCACTGGCACGGTGGTGATGAATCAGGCGGTTACACTGGAAAACTGTGCAATCGCACACGGCAATCTCTCGGTCACCATTACCAGTGACCCCGTGATCAGCCAGCCCGGCCCCTTTTCAAGCGGGCGAACGGTGGAGGCTCGACGCGACAACATCGAAATCCGCCAGGACAAGGGAGGATTGGCGCAGATCAGGGGGGCCAACCTGTCCGAAGTGGTGAAGGCGCTCAATTCGATCGGTGCCTCACCGCAGGAGTTGCTGGCAATCCTGCAGTCCATGAAGGCGGCAGGTGCTTTGCGCGCCGAACTCGAAATCATCTGACCGTGCGCCCCGGCATGAACATCACAGGCGCAACAGAGCAGCTGGCCACAGGTACGCAGGACCTGGAGGCGCTGCGTTTCAAAGCGAAGAACAATCCGGCAGAGTCGGCGGCCGCAGTATCGAAGCAGTTTGAGGCGATGTTTCTCGGCATGGTGCTGAAGGGCATGCGCGCGACCACCAGCCAGGATGGTCCGTTCGACAGCGAACAGACGCGACTCTACACATCAATGCTGGACCAGCAGCTGGCACAGCATATGGCCAAGCGTGGCACGGGCCTGGCTGAAGTGATGACACGCCAGTTGTCCGGCAGCGCTCCCCGTTCCGTCGACACTTCTGCAGTCGGGGACGGCATCCGCTTGCATGAGTCGGCGCCGGCGCCGCCAGCAGCCGCCGCGAAATCGGTAACAACGGAAACAGTGCCGCGCGCGACCCGGAGCGCGGCACCAGCGGTTGCGTCATACGCCGGCGATTTTGTTCGCCGCATCTGGCCCCATGCGGCCGAAGCCGCTCAGGCGGTCGGGGTGCATCCGCAGTTCATCGCGGGGCAAGCGGCGCTCGAAAGTGGCTGGGGCAGGCACGAGATACGCACTGCCGACGGCCAGCCCAGCCATAACCTGTTAGGCATCAAGGCCGGCGCGAAGTGGAAGGGCCAGTCGGTCGAGAAGGCCACCGTAGAATACGTGGACGGCGTAGCGATGCGGACAACAGACCGGTTCCGCGTCTACACTTCATACGGCGAAGCCTTCAGCGACTATGCCAATCTGTTGCGCGGCAATTCGCGTTATTCCGCGGCCCTCAATCAGGGTGATGCACGGCTGTTTGCGCAGGGCCTGTCACGTGGCGGCTATGCCACGGATCCCGCCTATGCAGACAAGCTGGTGAGCGCCATCAACACGGCACACAGCCTGGCCTTTGCCGGCGCCGGGGGTACGACTGCGGCGGTTCCGGTACATGCTGTCCGTGTCACGGGCCCCGCAGCGTCCGGTCTGATGCACGCGGCGTACAGTGGCGGCAGGATTTTCGCAGGCCATGCTCAGGCGACCGTTTCCGAACGCGCGCTTACGACTACCCGACTGGATGCAACAGTACAGCCGGCGGACCGCCGGGCGGGAGTGGCGGCACCGGCTGCCGCAGCTACACGCAACGCCCAACCTGCCGACTTCGTTAACCGGGTATGGCCGCATGCGCTGGAAGCAGCGCAGGCTGCCGGGCTGCGACCGCAATTCGTGCTCGGCCAGGCCGCACTCGAAACCGGATGGGGCAGGCACGAACTGCGTACCGCGGACGGACAATCAGCCCACAACCTGTTTCGCATCAAGGCCGGCGCCGACTGGACCGGACCGGTGGTCGAGAAAGCCGTGACCGAATACGTCAACGGCAGTCCGGCCAAGGTCATGCAGAAGTTCCGGGTCTACGAGTCGTACAGTGAGGGGCTGCGCGATTACGCAAAAATGCTGAGCGACAACCCGCGTTATTCGAAGGTGGTCGGCCAGGCCAATGCCGCTGGTTACGCGGACGTCCTGCAGCGCGGCGGTTACGCCACAGATCCGGAATATGCGGACAAGCTGGTGCGTGTCATCAACAGCCCGGTGATCCGTCAGGCACTGGCTGAGACCCAGCAGTCTCGGCTGCTGGCCCGGCGCTGATGACGGTTATTGAGCGGCGATAGTCCTGGACACGAAAGATTCGTCACCATGAGCAACGGCATACTTGGAATCGGCATCAGCGGGCTGGCCGCAGCGCAGGCGGGGCTGGTCACGACCGGACACAACATCGCCAATGCCAGCACCGCGGGTTATCACCGCCAGAGCATACATCAGGGTACGGCACCGCCGCTGCTGACCGGAAGCGGTTATATCGGCCAAGGCACCCGGGTCAACACCGTGCTGCGTGCTTACAGCGGGTTTATCGAGGGACAGGTGGGCGAAGCACAGGCGCAGGCGAGTTATTTCGCGGCGTATTACGCGCAACTGGCGGAAATCGATAATGTCGTCGCCGACAGCCATGTCGGCCTGTCTTCGGCGCTGCAGGAGTTTTTTGCCTCGACGCAGGGGGTGGCAACCGACCCGTCAAGCATGCCGGCACGCCAACTGATGCTCGCGGCAGGTGAAACCCTTGCATCGCGCTTCAACCTGCTGGGCGCGAGGTTTGACGAAGCGCGCGCCGGCGTGGATACAAAAGTGCGGAACGTCATCGGCGAAATCAATTCCTACGCGCAACAGATCGCCGCACTCAACACCAGTATCGTGGCAGCGCAGCAGAATCCGGCGCAGCCGCCGAACGATCTGCTTGACCGGCGTGACCTGATGATCAACCAGCTGAACCGGCTGGTGGGTGCAACCGCGGTTGCGCAAAGCGATGGCAGTATCGACGTATTCATCGGCAACGGCCAGAGCCTGGTCATCGGCCGGCAGGTCATGACTTTGACCGTGGCGCCGTCGCAGGCAGATCCGTCCAAGCTCGAGGTCGGATATGTGTCGTCCGGGCAAACCGTGCCACTTCAGCAAGCCAGCCTGCGCAGCGGAAGCCTCGGTGCGCTGCTGGCGTTCCGGAATGGCGACCTCAATGCCGCACAAAATGCACTGGGCAGAGTTGCAATTGGTGTGGGGCTGGGGATCAACAACCAGCATCAACTGGGCCAGGACTTGACAGGTGCGCTCGGCGCTGCGTTTTTTTCGTTCCCGGCACCGGCAGTGATCGGCAACACGGGTAACACCGGCAGCGCGAACCTCTCGGCAGCGCTGGCCGATGCCAATGCCCTGACGGTCAGCGAATACCGGGTGGACTACGACGGCAGCCAATACCGGGTGACCCGGCTGTCCGACGATGCCGTGACGGTTTACGCAACGTTACCGCAAACTGTGGACGGCATCACTCTGGCGCTGGCGTCCGGGTCACCAGCCGCAGGCGACAGTTTCCTGATTGCTCCGACGCGCAACATCGCCCGTGGAATGACAATGGCGCTGCAGGACGGTGCGAGTATTGCCGCCGCGATGCCGATCCGTACCGCTGCCGCAGGCGGCAACACCGGCAGCGGCCGGATCAGCGCCGGAACCGTCGATGCGCCGCTGCCCAACGTCAACCTGCAGCAGCAGGTGACCATCACGTTTACCGGTGCAAATACATTCGATATATCGGGCACTGGCACCGGCAATCCGTCAGGGCTCATCTACACGGCAGGCGCCAGCATCAGCTACAACGGCTGGACGGCACAGCTGCAGGGGAATCCGGCAGCCGGGGATGTCTTTACCGTATCCGCCAACAGTGGCGGCGTCGCTGACGGTCGTAATGCCCGGGCCATGGCCGGGCTGCAGACCAGCAACATTCTGGGCAATGGCACTATGGACTATCAGGGTGCCTACAGCCTGATGGTGGCCACGGTCGGCAACAGGACGCAGCAGTTCGAGATCATGGCTCGAGCCCAGGAAACCGTCCTTGATCAGGCCTTGCAGGCGCAGCAATCGATGTCCGGCGTCAACCTTGACGAGGAGGCGGCGAGTCTGCTGCGTTATCAGCAGGCCTATCAGGCTTCGGGCAAGCTGATCCAGATCTCCAGTGCGCTGTTCCAGACCTTGCTCGAACTTGGAAGATAAGGAGGCCGCATGCGTGTTAGTACCAGCATGATTTACGCCGTCGGGATTTCCGGGATACAGGAACGGCAGCAGGACCTGTTTCGCCTGCAGCAGCAGCTCTCCACCGGCCAGCGTGTGCTGGTTCCTGCAGACGATCCGGTGGCTGCCGCCGCCGCGCTGGATCTTAAGCAGTCCTTGGCGATACACGACCAATACCGCGCCAACGGCGACATGGCGACGGCCCAACTGTTTGCCGAAGAGGGCGCGTTGGGCAACCTGACCACGCTGTTGCAGGACGTCAAGACGATTGCCGTTTATGCGGGAAATGCTGCACTTTCCGCATCAGACCGTGCCACGCTTGCGGTGGAGCTGCGCAGCCACTATCAGGACCTGCTTGCCATTGCCAACCAGAACAACGGCAACGGCCGGTATCTGTTCTCCGGATATCAGGGGGCCACGCGCCCGTTCGCGGAAACCGCTCCGGGCAGCGTTGCCTATTTCGGCGACCAGGGACAGCAGTTGGTGCAAATCGGTGCCTCGCGGACGGTTGCCGTCAGCGACAGTGGTGCCGCGGTGTTCCTTGCGATCAGGGACGGCAACGGCACTTTTGCAGCCTCGCCGGCCGGCAGCAATAGCGGTGGCGGCATTGTCGGTCCCGGCAGCGTAACCGAGATGGCGCTGTGGAGCAGCGCCCTCAATCCCAGGGATTTTACGATCCGTTTTCATGTCGCGGGCAGCGGGGCAGCAGCCCAGACCACCTATGATATTGTGGATAACGTCAACAATGTTTCCCTGCTGAGCGGCGCGGCGCCGGGTGGCGGGCCCTATCTGCGCCCGTACTCGGCAGGTTCGACCATCGCGTTGAAATCGCAGGTACCGCCAGATACCAACCCCGTGACTTTTGATTTCGGGGTTACGGTAACAGTCGACGGTGCCCCTGCCGACAATGATGCGTTTTCGGTCAGGGCCAGTGTCAACCGGGATTTGTTTTCGACGCTGCACGGGCTCATTGCTTCACTGGAAAGCGGAAAGGCGGGCGGTGCGGCATCGGCAGCCGCCTACCAGAATACGCTCAACGCCTCCATGGCCGGGCTCGACAATGCGCTGGACAAGGTGCTGACTGTACGCGCCGAGGTCGGTACGCGGTTGCGTGCAGTGAGCGCCGAGCAGAATACCAGCGAAGGGATTTCGCTGGATCACGGCCGGCGCCTGTCCGAACTGCTTGACCTTGATTATGCCAAGGCAATCAGCGATCTCAGTCAGAGGCAAATCGAGCTCCAGGCGGCACAGAAATCGTTCATATCCGTCACTTCGCTCAACCTGTTCAATCTGCTGTGATGATGCCGTTGCCGAAAGTCGTGGCGCCAATGCTGTTACTGGCCGCACTGTCCTGTTGCGTCGGTGTGTCCGCAGCCGGCGATGCCGCCGGGCGCGAAGCCTCGGCAAAAAGCCGGGGTGAACCGCAGCCAGGTACTGCCGGAGTCGCGGTGTCAGCCTGTGACGTACCTGAAACCATCGAGCAGGTGCTGTTGAACTGGAGAATGGAATTAGTGTGTCTTGGAGCGCAGCGTTACCGGATCGAGATGCGCAAGAATCGCATTGCAGCCGGCGGCGAAGGCGAAGCGATGCCGTTGTTCATGCGCCGCGCCGAGGCCATTCTCTTACGCCAGGGGGGGAGCAGCTACCGCATTCTCTCGTTCGCGGAAGGCCTGGACTCGTCATTGCCGCTGCCGCAGAGGGTGGCGCAAGGGGTGGTCGAGATCATTCCCTAGC
>JBBQAO010000041.1:0-28656 GCA_038316355.1 Burkholderiales bacterium | reverse complement strand
GGTCTGCACCACGCTGCTTTGCATCACCTCAGGCAGCGAGTCCGATCCCGAGCGTTGCTTGCTGAGCGTGTCGCGGGTTTCATTCTGCAATACGGTGAGTTGTGCTGAGAGGTCCCGCAACTTGGCCATCTCGGTGTCAACCTGCTCATCGCGTACGACAATGCCTTTCTGCTGCTGGAATTCCGACAGCTTGGTCTGGGCACTTTCCAGGCTCTCGCGACCAGCCTTGCCTTGTTCACCAAACCAGCGTGCTGACTGTCGGGCGGGATCGACGCGCAATTCGATATTGGTATCGATGTAGACTTGCGCGAATGCGTTGGCCACCAATGTTGCGAACGCGGGGTCTCCGGCGCTATAGCTGAGATTGATAATGGTGCTGCCGCCAGCGGCCGGTGTCACCTGCAAGCCGCGTTGCAGTAATTCGGCCACCCACACATTCAGGTTGCCTTTGCCTTCAGTGGCCTCCTGCCATTGCCGTTTCAGCGCTGGATTTTCGTCAAGTCTGAGTGTTCGCACCACGCGCTGTGCCACACGGTCGCTTCTGATGATCTCGCTTTGGGTGGCGACGAAGCCTGGGCCCAACGGCAACAACTGGCCCATCACTGGGTCAGGTGATTTGACGTCAAACACCAAGGTCGTTGTCGTGGTGTAGCGCTTGGGCATCAGCAGGCTGACTGTGACGCCTATGGCAACGGTGACGATGAAAAGGATCAGCGCAACCAGATAGTGGGCGCGCAGGATGCGGAGGATTTGTAGCGGGTTCATGGCGTTCTCAGAACAGGCTTTCGCGGACGTGCAGCACGTCGTCGGGCCGTACCGGGCTGTTCAGGTCGACGGGGGATGCGCCGATCGTGCCATCAGCACCGCGGCGGTACACGCTCAGATTGCGTTCAGTGCCACGCTGGCTGAGGCCACCGCCCTGCACCAGTGCCTGGCGGATGGTCATGCCGCGTTCGATGCGGAACGACCCGGGTTTTTGTACTTCACCGTAGATGTAAAACATCGCTTGCCGTTGCACATAGATCACGTCACCCCCGGCAACGATGAGGTCATCCTGCAGTTTGTTGTCGAGGAACATGCTGACGATATCCACTTCCCTGCGGAAGGGTTTGCCGTCGCGGGTGCCGGTGACGATGGCCACGTCAGCCCCGGTGGATGAAATCCCGCCGGCAATGGCGAGCATTTCAGACAGGCGGGTGCTGAAGGTTTCCAGCGGGAAGCGGCCGGGCCGGCCGACCTGGCCCAAGACGGAGACCTGGTTGCCGAGATTGCGGATCAACTGGATGTTGACTTGTGGTTTCTGGATGTAATTGCCGGCCTGCAATGCCTTGGCAATGGTGTCCGCGGCATTGGCAATGGTCATGCCGCCGATTTTGACAGTCCCGATCAGCGGGAAGGTGATGGTGCCGTTTTCGGTGACGCGTGTTTCGAGCGCGAGATCGGGGTTCTGGAATACGGTGATGCGGATGTTGTCGCCGTCACCGAGGCGGTAATCGGAGGGTTTTTCCTGGGCGAGTGTGCCGGTGCTGAACAGGGCTGCCAGGACCAGCAGCAGGGGGGCGAACCATTGGTGGGGCGTCATCTTGTACTCCTTCATCAATCGCGCCATGTGTTGGCTGCCTTTGGTAATCCGTTACTCTGTTCGGCGGGATTCTCCCGCCCTACGACTGCATCAATTCAACCGGGCGTGCCTTGTGTTTGCCGCCTTTGGTAATCCGCTACTCTGCGGCGGGATTCTCCCGCCCTACGACTGCATCCACTTTGCGACGGTGGTTCGTTTTTCGGTAGGGCGGGAGGAGTGCAACGTCCCCCAAGGGGACTTCCTTCGGGGCGTATCCCGCCTTTGGTGATATGGCTACGACTTTGCGGCGGGATTCTCCCGCCCTACAACTGCATCCACTTTACGACGGTGGTTCGTTTTTCGGTAGGGCGGGAGGAGTGCAACGCCCCCCAAGGGGACTTCCTTCGGGGCGTATCCCGCCTTTGGTGATATGGCTACGACTCTTCGGCGGGATTCTCCCGCCCTACGACTACATCAACTCAACCGGGCGTGGCTTGTGTTGGCTGCCTTTGGTAATCCGCTACTCTGCTCGGCGGGATTCTCCCGCCCTACAACTGCATCCATGGGATTCTCTCGCCTTATGACTGCTACTTCTTGGTTATTTCAAACCGCGGATGCCTTTGTCGACTGCTTCCTGCGGTACGGTTGAGCCGGGCTTGGTTGTTGTCGCCTTGCCATCGCCTTTGGCCTGTGCTTCTGCTTCGCGCCGGGCTTTGGACAGGGCGTCGGCGCGGGCGTCGGCTTCTGCCTGTTCCTGGGTCCGTGTTTCAGCTTTGGCTTTGGCTGCCAGTTCGGCATCGGCTTTGGCCTTGGCGTCGGCCGCGGCTTTTGCGTCGGCTGCGGTCTTGGCTTTTTCTGCGGCGGCGGCGGCACCACCGGTGAATTCGCCGACATATTCGATATTGGCGGCTTCCTTGAGTCGCTTCAATTCGGCTGCGACGGTGTCGGAGGAGCGGCGGTTGAACAAAAACTGCTGGATGCGTGGATTCGCCTGGGCTTCGGTCACCGGCACTGATTTGCTGCCCGCCAGACGGAACACGTACAGGCGGTCTTTCGTTTCGATCAGGCGGATCTCGCCGTCCTTCATCGACTGCACCGCGGGCAGCATATCGAGCGGCAGTGCCTCGGCCGCGCGCACCCCGCGGTTCGGCGCAAAGGCGATGTTCTGGCTTTTGAGCCATGCCGCAACGGGTTCCAGCGATTTTGCTTTGGCGATTTGCTCACGCAGCTTGGCGGCGAGGCCTTCTTGCGGCGCGAGAACGATCTCTTCAAGATTGAAAATCCGCCGTTGTTCAAACAGTTCGGGATGTTCAGTGAAGTATTTCTTGACCTCGTCCGGTGTCGGCTTGGACTGGGCGGTCGCGATTTGCTCAAGGTAGGCGCGCGCGAGGATTTCATCGCGTGCCGCCTCGATGGCCTGCACGACTTTCGGTGTGCGGTCGAGTTTTTTCTCGATCGCCTGCTGTTTCGCCAGTTGTTGGTCGATCAGGCGGTTGAGGACTTCATATTTGGCCTGTGTTGCGGCTTCCGGCGGAATTTTCGGATTCCGGGACAGGATGCTATTGATCTGGTGGACGGTGATTTCTTCGGTGTTGACCTTGGCCGCGACCTGACTTGCCGGCTTGTCCTTGGTATCGCCTTTTTTTGTATCGTCTTTTTTACCGCAGCCGGCGGTTAATGTGGCGGCAAGCAGCAGCAGGATAATTGCGGTGGATTTATAAGTTGTCTTCATGGGCTGGTTTCTGGATGTGGATTGTGCCGCGGTCCCGGTAGGTTATGGATGACAAATTCAGGGGGCAAGCAAGGGACGGTATATTACAGCCCGGCGGGATTGTGCGGAATAGCGCATTTGTACTGGTTGCACGGCGCTTCAAAAGGCCAGTGACGCGCCAATGCGGGCAATGGTTGCATCATACCCGGCGGTTGCGAGGGTCGAGGTCCGCTGCTGGCGCTCTACGCTGGCATTGATGGCCAATTTGCGGGTTGCTGCCCAGTTCATCCCCGCGGTGATCGTGTTGGTGGTATCGCGGCGCGGTCCCGTCGGCAGTGCGACCAGGATGCCCCGGTCTTGGCTTTTCTGGTAATTCATGCGCAGAAAAGCGCTGGTTTTTTCGCTGATGCGCCAGGTTGGCGTCACAGACAGGGTGCTGTCCTCGCGATAACTCGCGGTCAGATCCTGCAGGGGCGAGGTTTTTCTCCCGGCCGAAACGGCCATACTCAGTTTGCCACCGGGATTCCACGAGTAGTTGAGGCTGCTCGATGGGCCGGAAAAGTCGCGGCGGGTCGGGTCTTTGTTGTCGCGTTCGAGCCAGCCGAGGCGGGCGTTCAGGGCCGAGGCGCCGCTGAGTTTCCATTCGGCGCTGAGCTCGCTCAGATCCTCGGTGTAGTCGGTGTTGAGCGTGACGGCAGGGGCGTTGGTGTATTCGCCGTCCGTCGTCTGCCGTCGCGCGGTGATCGAGTTGCCGGCGCGGGTCAGGTATTTGACGCCGATGCTGCTGTTGCTTGCCCGAAAATCGGGGGTGCGGCTGGGCAGGTTTTGTTCGCTTTTCTGGTCGGCCTGCGAGATACCCAGCAACAGGTGCCAGCCCCCGGTCGCCCACACGTCGGCATCGAGGGCCTGATTCTCGCTGATGCGCACGTTGCGTCCGGTACCCAGCGTGTCCTCAAAGGGCGCCAGGCTCTCGGTGCGTGATGCACTCAGCTTGCCACTGAGGCGTGTGCCCAGCCGCCAGTTCCAGGTGCCGCTATAGCTGAGGGCATCGAAGTTCAGGTAATCGAATTTGTCATAGCGGGTCACCGTCTTGGTGATATCGAGCTGAAATTGCTGCTGGGCCAGGGCTTTGTCGAGGCGCAGGCCGAGGTAGCCGCTGGTGATGGTTTCGGACTGCGCCAGAGCGCCCGGGCGGCGGAACAGGTTGGAATCATTGGTCACCGTGGCCCCGGTGATCACGGTCAGTTCTTTCAGCAGCGGAACCGTGCTCTCATTGGTGCCGCTCGGGGCCGTGAATTGTGACCATGCGGATGGCGCGGCGAGGAGGACTGTGGCGCTGATCAGCAGGCGACCCGGCAGGTGGCAGGGCAGGCGACCCAGCAGGCGCAGGGGGCTCAGAGAATACGCCGGTGATTTTTTGTGCGCTGCAGTGGTGCCCGTGGCGTGCACCGGTTTAGAATAGGGAACGGCATAAGGGGAATCATCATGCCGAATTCTTGTTTTGATATTATTGATATAACTGATTGTTTTTTTTGAATAAATTGAAACGCACCCGGTAATTGACCGGGTTGAACGAGTTCGCGATAAAGAAGCCGCTGTAGCCACGTTGGAAATATTAATACTTTCGTAGTTTCAAGGCATTATAACCACTCCCTCACAGCCCGGTTCAGGGAGGTGTTGGTGGTCTTTTGTGGACCCTTGAACTTCGTGGCGGCGATGCTACACCCGTCAGTCGCCAGTGCCAGCACGGGACGCGGCAAGTCAGCCGCGGAAATTATATATGTTATTGTTTTTACTGTGTTTTTTACTGGGATCCGCTTGTGTCGGGGTGACCGGTCGATTTTTAACAGCCCTTCCACAACCTCTCAGGTTCCGCCCCGGCGGATAGACTAAGCACCAATGGCCCAGCGCTCTGTTCCAGTCACGTTCCGCAAAGCCGCCCGCATTCCGGTCGGGCGTGACCAACTGCTCAACACCATCGAATTGCTGATCGATCCGATGGCGCTGGTCTTGTCGCTGTGGGTCGTAACTCTGACGTTCGAGGACTACCTCGCGCCGCGTTATGTGATTCTGTCACTGGTGGTGTTTTCGCTGACATTTCCCGGTTCCACCCACCTGACCGACTCCCCTTTGCGCCTGATCCGGCATGTGATGCTGAGTTGGCTGGTGGTGGCCGGGCTGCTGTTTCTGTTCGGCTATGGCAGCGGCTACATCCGCTATTTCGATCTCGAATTGCTGAAGACCTGGGCCTGGGCGGCACCGGCGAGCCAGTTGACGGCGCATTTTGTGCTGCGCATGGCGGCACCGAACATCCTTGATCTGCAGGGGGAGGGGCGGCTCGCGATTGTGGCCGGCATGAATGCGCAGGGCATCGAGCTCGCCGATCGACTGGGTGTCGATCCGTATTCGCGTATCCGTGTCGTCGGATTTTTCGATGATCGTGTGACGTCGCGGGTGAGCGACAAACACAAGCATCTGCTGCTCGGCAAGATGGCGGCCTTGCCGGCTTTTGCGCGGGACAACAAGATCGACCACATTTATATCTCCCTGCCGATGGCTTCCCAGCCGCGCATCCTGACCCTGCTCGACGAACTGCGGGATACCACCGCGTCCATTTATTTTGTTCCGGACATATTTGTCACGGACCTGATTCAGGGCCGCATGGACTCCGTCAGCGGCCTGCCCGTTGTTGCCGTGTGCGAGACGCCGTTTACCGGCCTGAATGGCCTGATCAAGCGCAGCAGCGACATCGTGCTGTCGCTGCTGATTCTGCTGCTGATCTCACCAGCGCTGCTGCTGATAGCGCTTGCGGTCAAATTCACGTCGCCGGGTCCGGTGATTTTCAGGCAGCGCCGCTACGGTCTGGACGGCAAGGAGATCATTGTCTACAAATTCCGCTCGATGAGCGTGATGGACGACGGCGCGACCATCCAGCAAGCCACAAAAGGGGATGCCCGTATCACGCCGGTGGGGCGTTTTCTGCGCCGCACTTCGCTCGATGAATTCCCGCAATTCTTCAACGTGTTGCAGGGGCGCATGAGCATTGTCGGGCCGCGCCCGCATGCGGTCGCCCACAATGAGATGTATCGCAAGATGATCAAGGGTTACATGCTGCGGCACAAAGTCAAACCCGGCATCACCGGTTGGGCCCAGGTTAATGGTTTTCGTGGTGAAACGGATACACTCGACAAAATGAGCGGGCGCATTGAATATGATCTCGAGTACCTGAGAAGCTGGTCGTTGCGGCTGGATCTGTACATCATCGCCAAGACGGTATGGATTGTTTTTGTGGCCAAAGGCGCTTATTGAATTGAGTATTGAGATATCAATGGCAAACCGCGCACGCCTTCAACATCATGAATGAAGCCAGCCAGACATTGTTGCCTGCCAAGCCGGCGGGTTTTGGCCGCGCGGCGCGCACCGAGACTGACGCCCGCGGGCTGGTATTGCTGCGATGTCTGCTGGCATTTTCAGCGGTGGCGATCTTCGCTTCCCCATCCGCATCAACATCGCTGACGATATTGACCTACGCGTCGCTGTCGGTCTACTTCATCTTCAGTCTGGTTATTGCGTTTGTCTGGTCGCGGCGCAACTGGCCGGCGACACCCAGGGCATTGCACTGGGTGGACGTTTTTTTCTACGCCTATCTGATCGCGGTGGCCGGAAAAACCGAAGACTATTTTTTCCTGTTTTTCTTTTATCCGATTCTGGTGGCGTCTTTTTCCTGGGGATTCAGGGAAGGGGTGCTGGTTACGCTGGTGTCGACGGTTTTGGTTGCAACGCTGGGGCTGATCGAGGGGCAGCCCGAAAACAGCCGCATCCTGATTCCCGCCAGCGGCATTTTGCTGTTCGGGTATGTGATTTCCTATCTCGGGGTCTTTGAGCATTTGCTCAGGAGCAGGCTGGCGCTGCTGAAGGAAATCAATAATCCGTGGAATCCGCGCTTCGGTGTGGATTTTGTGAACGCGGCCAATCTGGACCGGCTGCTTGAATTTTATGGCGCGAGTTCCTGCGTGCTGATTTTACGGCGCCGGCATTCGTTGGAGAATCACGTGATGTACACCGCCACCCGCAACAAGCCTGCGGGTTCTGATGTGCCGAGGGACGTCACCGGAAACATTGCGGAGGCATTGTCCCGGCTGCCAAGCACTCTGGGTGCGTATTATCACAATCCGGACGGGCAGTGGTGGATGAAATATCGCGGCTATTCAGCCTACGATTTTGAACTGGGAACCAGGACTAAAGCGTTTGTTCAGGACTGCGCGGAATGGACCAATCTGCTCGACACCAAGGCTTTTGTCACCGTGCCTTATTCGCACGACAGCACCACGGGCCGGCTTTTCCTGACCAGTGACGACGGCTCGTTCACCCATGCTGACATCGAATTCCTGTCCCAGGCGGCGAATTCGATGGCAACGGTGATCGAGAACATGTATCTGATCGAGGAGCTCATCGCCGGCGCCGCCGAGAGCGAGCGCCTCGCCATGTCGCGGGATTTGCACGATACGACAATACAGCCGTACATCGGACTGAAGCTCGCCATTGAAGGTTTGTACCGCGAGGCTGGCGACAAGAATCCGCTGGCGCCGCGTATTGCGGATCTGATCGAAATGGCCGACTTCACGATACGCGACCTGCGCAATTACGCGGCCACGCTGAAGGATAACGTGCCGATGCCGGGGGAATTCCTGATCGATGCCATTGCCAAGCAGGTTGAGCGGCTGAGGCGGTTTTACGGCATCCACATCGAAATCAGGAGCGAAATTTCCACGGAGCTGAAAGGGCGTCTGGCGGCGGAGGCATTCCAGATTATTTCAGAAGGTTTGAGCAATATTCTCCGCCACACGCATGCGAAAAACGCTTTCGTGCACATTCTGTGCGAAAATTCCCGGCTGCAGTTGGAAATTGGCAACGAAACGCATGCTGACGCGGCCGGGATCGTGAAATTCATGCCGCGATCCATCAGCGAGCGTGTGCGGACGCTGGGCGGAAAAATTCTCGTTGAGAAAAACCCCGGCAGCTTTACTGTGGTACGCGTAACAATCCCGATGGAATAGTGATCTGAGCAGTGAACTGAGAAGAGCCGCATGAACCCGTCACCGATCCGCGTATTCCTCATTGACGACCACCGCAGCATCCTCTGGGGGCTGGAGCGCCTGATCGAGAGCGGCAAGCCGGCGATGCAGGTCGTCGGCTCAGCTTCGAATTACACCGAGGCGCTGAAGACCATAGAGCAGGCCGCACCGGACGTCATCCTGCTTGACATCGACTTGGGCACTGAGAACGGTGTCGACGGCATTCCCAAGCTCATGGACAAGACCAAGGCGAAGATCCTGGTGCTGACCGGCGTGCGCGACACATTCACGCATGACAAAGTGGTTCTTGCCGGCGCGAGTGGCGTGGTGGGCAAGGAGTCTGCCGCCGAAATAATCCTGACGGCAATCGCCAAAGTGCACGAAGGCGAGATCTGGCTGGATCGGGTGGCCACGAGCCGGGTTTTTGTTGAATTTTCCCGCGAAGGCACGGCGCAGGCCGCGAATCCGGATCGGGTCAGGATGGAATCCCTGACCAGCCGGGAGAAGATGATCGTCGCCGCAACAACGGACAATGCCGGTGCGACCGCCAAGGTGATCGCCGCGACGCTGCACATCAGCGAGCATACTTTGCGCAATCATCTGACTTCGATTTACGACAAGCTCAATGTCGCCAATCGCCTCGAACTGTATGCCTACGCGCAGAAATACGGCCTGACGAAAAAGCCCGGCTGAATTTTCGGGCGGGAGGAGCGAAGCGCATCCCAAGGGGACTTCTTTCGGGGTGGATCCCGCCTTTGGCGCACTTCCTTCGGGACGCATCCCGCCTTCTGTGCTGAAAAAAATGCCAGTCAGCGGTCGGTAAACGGCATCCAATGTCGACGCCTTTCTTTGCGCCTCTCAGTTTCCTTTGCGACCTTTGCGTTATGGCATTTGTCGTTGGTTGAAAAAAACATAAACGCAAAGGTCGCAAAGAAAAAGAAAGACGCAAAGGAACCCGAAACGGCGGGATACAGGTGTGGTAGGGCGGGAGCAGCGAAGCGTCCCCCAAGGGGACTTCCTTCGGGGCGTATTCCGCCTTCTGTGCCGTAGCCACAACTGAACGGCGGGATCCACTGCGTTCCTCCCGCCCTACGAAAATGCAGGTGTGGTAGGGCGGGAGCAGCGGAGCGTCCCCCAAGGGGACTTCCTTCGGGGCGTATCCCGCCTTCTGTGCCATAGCCACAACTGAACGGCGGGATCCACTGCGTTCCTCCCGCCCTACGATATTCGATCTGCAAATCACCCTGATGCTGGGCCGCGGATTATTTTTCTGCTTGCGGCAGGAGGTGTCGGTTACGTCCTACAGGTGTTTCCTCCTGGTCAAAACAGGAGGATCTGCTCAGGCATAGTGGTTTTCGGCGGCGTAATTTGTGAACAATTTCACGAATGAGCCTCCTGTCATGAATAAACGACGAGAAGAACGGGTTAGCGTAGTGCTGCCGGTTTTTCTTGAAAACGCCACGGGCATGACCTGCGACGTGAGCGCATCCGGCATGTTTCTGGAGACCAGCGCCTCCTTTGCTATCGGCGACTTGGTCAGTTTCTCTGTGGAGTTTGATGCCCTTGGAGGCAAGCGGATGCTGAAATGCCGGGGGAGCATAGTTCGTACGGAGCAGCTTGAGAACCGGATAGGACTTGCAATTGAAATAATGGAGTCGACCATGGGGCTATCTGGAAGGGGGGGGAGTAATTCGTTTGTAAACAAAGCGCTTTAACATAGGCTGACTTGGGATTGCTTTGGTAGGAGGTTTCTACTATGAAAAACAGGAGATATCTCTAGTCAAAATCAGGATGTTCGACTTATGGACGTCATGACTGGAGCGGAAGATGATTCAAAGCGTAAAGAACCACGGGAATCAATCAAGGTTTTAAAAAAAGATTTGTTAAGAGGTAAATAAATTATGAAAAAATCAAACCGATTCTTTTTACTTTTAGCGGCAGCATTTTTTATCAGCGCCCCGGCTGCAGCGGCCTCGATTGTAAACGGCAGCTTCGAAGACAATGTCCTGGCCGACGGCACATGGAAGATTTTCAACAGCAATATTAACAATGCCCAACATTCAACAACGCTGGTGAACGGCTGGTCTTCTAGCCCGGGTACGCTGGGCATAGAAATCCGCAACAACGTGGCGGGGCAAGCCTACGCCGGTAATAATTTCGTTGAATTGGACACTGACGCCAACAGCTTGGCTTACCAGGGCATTACGACGACTAACGGCCAGCTTTATAACGTGAGTTTTGCTTACTCGACACGCCCGGGCGTAACCGGTCCCAGTGATACCAATAACCTCAGCGTATTCTGGAACGGTGGTTCGCTGGGAACCTACGGTGGCATCAATGCCAGTTCAACGACTAATAACTGGATTCTCTACACCATACAGGTGATGGGAACCGGTAGTGATGTGCTCAAATTCCAGGCGACGGGCACCAGTGATTCATACGGCGGTTCGCTGGATGCCGTTTCGATCACGACCCCGGTACCCGAACCCGAAATCTACGCCATGCTGGCCGCCGGTCTGGGTCTGATGGGTTTTGTTGCACGTCGTCGCAAGTCATACGACGGCGCAGTGGTCTGATTTGCAGGAATCTGGCGGGAGTTTCCGACTAGCTTAACAGGGACTTATCGCTTATTTAAGTCGGGAGGGTTGCCATATGGACATGCCCTCAAGGAAATAAGAAGCTGCAAGTATGGTGATTTACTCTGGCGTTACAGCGTAAAGAATTTTAATTTTTTGAAAGGGGCCCACATGTTAAAACATTTGAAAAAAACAGCAGTAGCGGCAGCAATTGCGATCTCGTTCAGCACCGGTGCGTTTGCTCAAGCCTATATTACGGCCGGTCTGTTAGGGGCAGATGTTAATGCCTCAGGTACTTTCAAAACATTGTCGTATTCCGGTACCGAGTTTCTTGACCATGGCACACCGATGTCCTACTACTGGCTGAATTCCAGCCAGGCTGGGTCGCCCTTTATCGCTAACAATGCAAGCAGCACGAATCCCCTCGGTGCAACGACGGTGGGGCTCGGAACCATCTCTTTCTCTGCTGCATCGGGCAGCCTGGTGTTCAACCAGACCATCAGCCTGATTGGTAACGCTGCAGTTGTTAACGTGTCGCTCACCAACACCAGTCTCGCCGCTATTACCGGCGTGCAGTGGGGTGTGGGCATCGATCCGGACCAGGGTATGGACGAGGCAAGCACGGCGACGTTCAATACCGTGAACTCGATACTTGGTCAGGGCTCCGCTGCTGCGGCACAGGCACTGGACCCGAACAGCCCGTTCTACGGCATCACGCTGCGCAACACAACCAGTGCCTCAGCCTTTGATATCTGGGCCTATATCGATTCAACTTGCTGCAGCCCGGTTGACCCTGCCAGCGTTCTCGGCAACCCCGCGCAGGCTGTGGGCTCCTACGGCACTAACGACCATTCCATTAACCTGGCCTACGGCATCGGCACGATTGGTGCAGGGCAATCGGTTTCTTTCGGCTACGAGTATGTCTTCTCGGCCGCCCCGATTCCCGAGCCGGAGATTTACGCCATGCTGGCTGCCGGTCTGGGGCTGATGGGTTTTGTCGCACGCCGCCGCCAGCGTAACGGCGCGGTTGCTTGATTGGATTGGATGATGCATTGAGAGAATCCCTCGCCGCAGCTTGGCGGGGGGGTTTTTGCATCAGCAGTAGTGCAAAATGCTGCATCCAAGCGAAAAAACAGGTTTGTACTAGATGAAACAGGATGGTTTGCTCAAGTCAGATGCGGTACGTGATCGTAGAGTGTAATCATCAAAACCGTAAAACCCTGAGGTGTAAACATGAACAAGACAAAACGGCTGGCGGCATCAGCGGTGTTATCAGCACTGACGCTCTTCGGCGCCCAGACGGTTTCAGCGGCAGCACTCGACTTGACCGATGGGGACAGGATCAAGCTGACGCGGGAAGCCAGTAATTTTGGTGGTGGATTTGGTGGTGGTGAGTTCGTGGCCACCGGAGTGAGTGTATTTAATGGCGCGGGCGATTCCTTTCTGACCTTCTGCCTGGAGTACACCGAGCACATTTCGCTGAATACGAACTACTATGTAAAGATCAACACTGGAGCAGTCAATGGCGGTAACAGTTCCGCTGCAGCATACGCTGGAGATGTGGCGGGTACCAGTACCTTCGATCCAATCAGTAATGCAACGGCATGGCTTTACACCCAATATCGCAGCAATTCATTGAGCGGCTTTACTAATAACGATGCCTCAGCGAATGCTCTTCAGCTCGCGATCTGGAATCTTGAAGGCGAACTCACCGGCTCCGCTGCAGCGAGCGCTCTGTCGGCCTACAACTCCAATACTACGGCTCAAAATTGGGTTACATCGGCAATTGCCAATGGAACCGGTATCGGCAACGTCCGGGTGTTGAATCTTTATTCCGATGCCGCAATGACTGTTCGTGCGCAGGATCAACTGTATCTTGCGCCCGTTCCCGAACCCGAAATCTACGCCATGATGGGCCTCGGTCTGGGCCTGATGGGCTTTGTGGCACGGCGCCGCAAGCAAAATGGCGCGAATACCTGATCCAAGCAGCAATGCCTGATTGATACCTCCGTCGCGAAAGTGACGGAGGTATTGTTGCATTCGGATGGTAGTTTAATTTAGTCCGTGAAAGAGGTGAACACATGAAACGTATCCTCGCCGCACTGGCTTTTCTGTTGGCAGCGTCAGGGGTTTCTGCTGCCGGTCTTTACGTCGATAGCCCCGTGGCAAGTGTGTCTCCCGGGACGAACAACGGGGGATTCAACCCTGCCGGTGGCATTGCCGGCTTTTCGGTGATCAGCGGCACAACGTTCGGGACGATCGGAACGTTGATGATCGACAGCCCCGGTACCGTGACTTACACGTTTCTCGGCAAGGAAGCCGGATTCAACAATTTCTTTTTTGATGTCGGCGGTGTCCCGGTCGATACGATTGCCGACCTATCGGGCAACGTTGGTGTGACGAGTACACAGACTTATCTGGCCGGTGGCGTGCTGAGTTTTTCGTTCGGCACATACACCAATCCCCCGGGCGGCGGCGTCGTGAACGGATTTGCCACGAACAGCAGCCCCACGTTCGTGATTTTTGGCGGCCAAAGCAGCGCTTATCAATACATCCTCGGCTACGATGATATTGGTGCCGGTCCTGATCGTGACTTTGACGACATGGTGATTGGCGTCAACTTTACAACCCCGGTTCCAGAACCCGAAATCTACGCAATGCTGGGCCTCGGCCTCGGCCTGATGGGTTTCGTGGCGCGCCGTCGCAAGCAGCAGGCTGCTGCCTGATTTCTGCAAGTCCGGTTTGCAAGAATCCCGCCCATCGGCGGGGTTTTTTTTGCCGGTCATCGCTGCCGCTGTGTGGGGCATACCCTTCGCCGTGAAGGTATTTGAATGTCATTGTTGCGGGCTGTCCTGTGGCTGATCCTGTGCGCCGGCACTGTGTCGTCGCGGCATGCTCAGGCGCTCGACCAGATGCAGCTCGGGGTGATCGTAAACACGCGGGATCCGCTGAGCGTGGCCGTAGGCGACTATTACGCGCAGCAGCGCCGCATCCCGTTCCAGAACATGATCCAGGTCAGTTTCCCCCCCGAATGCTGACGCGCGCGCGTTGAATTGATTGAGGCCCGGATTGATGAGCAGACGCTGCCACGTATCAGGCCTACGCCATTGCCTGGACACAGCCGTACTGCGTGGAGTGTATGTCGATTACGAGTGTGATCGCATTCGGGTTTGATCCTGCATTTTGTGCTGAGGATTGCAAGACGACACGGATCAGCCTTTATCTTAATTCCGGTGCGAACGTTCCGTATTCGCAAATGTGGATACGACCGTCGATGTCCATAACTGCTGTGTCGTTTGAGAACGCCGAGGCGTTGATTGAGGCTTACTGGAAGAGTGTGGCGATGCCGGGGCAGGGGGGCCGGCTGGTTATCGGAGAGCCGCTCTCGACGCCTTTTCGGTGTTCGCCAAAACCGAATTAAATTATCAATAAAAACAATGAGTTACAGTAATCCAAGCCTCTGTGCGTGTTTTGATCAGAGGAATTCGCGTTGCCCCGGTCGATCGACAGCCCCGGCACCGTCACCTGCATGTTTCTCGGCAAGGAAGCGGGATTCAACAATTTCTTTTTTGATGTCGGTGGTGTTCCAGTCGATACGATCACTGAGGCATCGGGTAACGTTGGTGTGACGAGCACACAGACGCATCTGGCGGGCGGTGTGCTGAGTTTCTCGTCCGGAACATACACCAGACCGGGCGGCGGTGTTGCGAACGGTTTTGCCACCAACAGCAGCGCTACGCTCGTCATTTTTGGCGGCTAAAGCAGCGCTTATCAATACATCCTCGGCTACGATGACGTCGGTGCCGATCCTGATCGTGACTTTGACGACAGGGTGATTGGCGTCAACTTTACGACCGCGGTTCCTGAGCCGGAAATCTACGCAATGCCGGGCCTCGGCCTGGGCCTGATGGGTTTTGTGGCGCGCCGTCGGAAACCGGCTGTCAAAATTTGATCGTCAGACACTGTGACAAAGTGAACAGTTTTTGCACAGTTTTCACCTGAAAAGTAGTTTTGTCCTATATGAAACAGGATGGTTTGCTCTCACCAGATGCGATGCGCAGCATTAGCATTACTTCATCAAAACTTAATGAAGCGGGAGCGGAGAATATGAAAAAAAGTAAAATTAAATTATTGACGATAGCGGTTGCATGCGCAAGCGCATTTGCATCCCAGTCCGCGTTGGCCGATACATTGAAATACAACGGAGCGGCTTACGGGTTCATTTCGACTTCGGGTGTAGTCACGTCGCCGTCGGCAATCACTTCGGCTCCGGCAGCTGGCGGGTTTTTGATGGAAAATCTCAGTGATTCTGTCCCGAACGACAGCTTCCTCGCCTGGTGTGTAGATGTGCAGGGATGGCTGGCTACGAGCGCTACTTATAATCTGCAGACCGGCGCCACTTTTTATCCCGGAGCCGTAGGTGCTGTCAAAGTCAATGCTCTGGAGCGTCTCGCAACCGCGGTGCTGTCTTCGGTCAATACCAAGCAGGAATCAGGCGCATTTCAGTTGGCAGTCTGGGAAATCGTCAATGAAACGTCTGGCCCATATGACTTGGGCGCGGGTAATTTCACGGTCGGTTCGGCGTCAGATGGTGCTTATGCTCTTGCTCGCACTTGGCTGACCAATCTTGGGAATGGTACTTTCACTGCTGATACGATGTCACTGAGCATCTGGAAAGACGTCAACAACAACACGCAGGATCTTGCTGTGTTCGCAGCCGCACCGGTGCCTGAGCCCGAAATCTACGCCATGTTGGCCGCTGGTCTTGGCCTGATGGGTTTTGTTGCGCGCCGTCGCAGGCAGGTTGTTGCGTAATCCACGCAAAACTGGTTTGTGAAAATCCCGCCTCGTGGCGGGATTTTTTTTGCCGGTCACCGCGGCCGCTGCGGCCTGGGGCATACTCTCCGCGGTGAGGGTATTCAATTGACAGTGCTGCGGGCCGTCCTGTGGCTCATCCTGTGCTTCGGCGCCGTGTTGCCGTGGCATGCCAAGGCGCTCGACCAGATGCAGCTCGGGGTGATCGTGAACACGCGGGATCCGCTGAGCGTGGCCGTAGGCGACTATTATGCGCAGCAGCGCCGCATCCCGTTCCAGAACATGATCCGGGTCAGTTTCACGCCGATCGAGAATGTGCTGACGCGCGCGCGCTTTGATTTGATCAAGGCCCAGATTGATGAGCAGACGCTGCCGCATATCCAGGCCTATGCCATTACCTGGACGCAGCCGTACCGCGTGGAGTGCATGTCGATTACCAGCGCCATTGCATTCGGATTTGATCCCGCGTTTTGCGCGGATGAGTGCAAGCCGACGCGGGTCAGCCCTTATTTCAATTCAAGTGCGAGCCAGCCGCATGCCCAGATGCGGATACGGCCGGCGATGTCGCTGGCGGCCGCGTCGTTCGAGAATGCCAAGGCGCTGATTGACCGGGGTGTGGCAGCGGATGGCCTGCGGCCCGCGGGAAAGGCTTATCTGTTGACGACGGCAGGGCCGCGCAACGTGCGCAGCGCTTTATATCCACTGGCAGAAAAGGTATTGCTTGGCAGCAGGGTGCCGGTGCAGCAGTTGGAACAGAATGCGCTGTTTGACGAGAAGGACGTGTTGTTTTATTTCATTGGTGCGCAGCGGGTCGAGGGTCTGGACACTCTCGGCTTCGTGCCGGGTGCTATCGCGGATCACCTGACCTCCGCCGGTGGCCATCCAGTCGAAAGCGGGCAGATGAGCGCACTGCGCTGGCTGGAGGCGGGCGCCACGGGCAGCTATGGCACCGTCGTCGAACCCTGTAACTTTCTGGAGAAATTCCCGCATCCGGCCATCGTCATGGGGCGTTATGTGCGTGGCGAGACGCTGATCGAGGCTTACTGGAAGAGTGTGGCGATGCCGGGTCAGGGCTGGTTCATCGGCGATCCACTGGCGGCACCGTTTAAACGCCCGCCAAAGAAAATTAATTAATTAAAACAATGTCTTACGATAAATCGCGTCTCAGCAGACGCATTGACGGCAGGAATTAGCATGACTGCTCAATGGACCGAGAGCAGCGTGCCCAGTCCCTGCGTGCGCAATTGTTGTCTGGATAACGACGATATCTGCCTGGGTTGTTACCGTTCAATCACTGAAATTATGGGGTGGAGCGCTGCCGATAATCGCCAAAGAAACGAAATCCTGCTGCGTTGTCGCGTTCGTCGCGACCAAAGCCATAACAAACACACAGGCGACAAGACTCAGCCATGATAAAACCATGGGTTCCGACATTCGTTTTTTGAGTTGATCATGGTTGTTACCCTGCAGAAAACCCTTTCCAAATCCTTCCAGGCATTTTTCGATTCCGAAAAATCCAGCGGCATCCTGCTGATCCTGTGCACGGTGGTTTCGCTGCTGTTGGCGAATTCACTGATCGGCACGCAGTACCTCGGGTTCTGGCAGACGCGCATTGGCGGCCTGAGCCTCGCGATGTGGATCAACGATGCGTTGATGGCGATTTTCTTTTTGCTGATCGGCCTTGAGCTCGAGCGCGAGTTGTATATCGGGGAATTGTCGGATTTCCGCAATGCGCTGCTGCCGATTTTTGCCGCAGCCGGCGGGATCATCGCGCCGGCACTGATTCATTTTTCGCTGAATGCAGGCACGCCCACCCAGCCCGGTTTGGGCATTCCGATGGCCACCGATATCGCATTTGCACTGGCAGTGCTGGCGATTCTCGGCAGCCGCGTGCCGGCATCGCTGAAAGTGTTTGTGGTGGCGTTTGCGGTGATCGACGACCTGTGCGCGATCATTGTCATCGCGGTGTTTTATACGGCAAATTTTTCGGTGCCTTATTTGCTGGGGGCGTTTGCGGTGTGGGGTGCGCTGCTGGTGCTGAACCGGGTGTTCCGGGTGATGTCCATGGTGCCGTATCTGCTGGGCGGGGCGCTGCTGTGGGTGCTGATGCTCAAATCCGGTGTGCACGCGACCATTGCCGGCGTCATGCTGGCTTTCGCCATCCCGTTTTCCCATAAAGACGATGACGAGGCTTCACCCTCGCACAGGCTGGAGCATCTGCTGCACAAACCCGTGGCCTTCATCATCCTGCCGATTTTTGCGCTGGCCAATACCGGCATCGTGATCGGTACCGGCTGGATGCAAAGCCTTGTCAGTGCGAACAGCATCGGCATTGCCGCCGGCTTGGTGCTGGGCAAGCCACTGGGTGTGATGTTGCTGTGTTTTGCGGCGGTCAGCGCCGGCCTCTGCCGTTTGCCCGAGGATCTGGACTGGCACCACGTGCTGGGCGCCGGCATCCTCGGCGGCATCGGCTTCACCATGTCCATCTTCATCACCAATCTGGCATTTGCCGGTGATGCCGCGACCATCAACGCCGCGAAAATGGCGATCCTGATAGCTTCATTGGTCGCGGGCTTCTGCGGTTACCTCTGGCTGAAATGGGTATGCAGGGCGCAGTCCAATAACTAAGGGAACGCTGTATGCCCGGCAATCGCGGCAAACCCGCCTGGCGTGAAGCCGCCATCATTGCGCAATATCTGGCGCGTCTGCGTGAACTGAAACCACTGTGGAACCGCAATTTCCTGTTGTTGTTCCTGCCGGATTTCTGTTGTTCGTCATCAATGGTCCCGGTGGCCTGCTGTTGCCGGGGGGGCAGGGCGACTCACAATCTGTGGCTGATCGTGCCCGGTATTGCCCTGTGTGCGCTAGCGAGCATACGCGGTGTGCGTTTGATGCTGAAATGCCGGCACCGCACTGTGCGTGACCGTTTCCAGTCCGTTGCGATGTCTGAAGGGCTCGATCCAGTGCATTAATCGGTGCAAATGGCACTGTTTTTGCTGAATTATTGATTTGATGGAACCGCATTCCTGCTTTGGTTTCATGCTCATGTTGCGGAATTTTCATCCACGAGGAGTTTCACATGTACAAAAGAATTCTGGTGCCGGTTGACGGCAGCCGCACATCGATGTTGGGTTTGCAGGAGGCGATCCGGCTGGCGAAAAGCGGCAAGGCAAAGCTGCGGCTGATTCATGTCGTGGATGAATCTGCGGTGCTGCAGGGCTCAGTCTATAGCTTCGGCGCCACCGACATCCTGAGTATCCTGAAAAAGGGTGGCGAAGAGGTGTTGAAGCGATCTCTGGCTCTGGCGGGCAAACACGGCCTGAAAGCGGAAGCCAAACTGGTCGAAAGTTTTACCGGACGCGTGGCTGACGTCATCGCCGGCGATGCCAAAAAATGGCGCGCGGATCTCATTGTGATGGGCACGCACGGCCGGCGGGGGTTCAACCACATGGTGCTGGGCAGCGAGGCTGAACTGGTGGTCCGCTCGTCCCCGGCGCCGGTGTTGCTGGTGCGCGATTTCTCGCCCGCGAAGCGCAAGTCGGCGAAGTAAAGTCGGTACGGGTTTCGGCTGCCACCGGCCACCGGCCATCGGCCATGGCGTGTGCATGGTCTGGCTGCTGAATAGTGATTGGCTATTTTGCCCATGACAATAATCAATTGGCACTATCGACTTTGAATTTTTGGAATCAGCTTTCACACATTCAAAACCGAGTCGTTGTGTGCAAACGATCAAAGGAGAGAACCCATGTCTGACGAAGCCAAGTGCCCCTTCAACCATGCCGCAGGCGGGGGCACGACGAACCAAGACTGGTGGCCGAATCAGTTACGCGTTGATCTGCTGAACCAGCATTCGGCCAAGTCCGATCCGCTGGGCCAGGATTTCAACTACGCAGAGGAATTCAAGAAGCTGGACTATGAGGCG
Organism: Burkholderiales bacterium; assembly: GCA_038316355.1. Lineage (GTDB taxonomy): Bacteria > Pseudomonadota > Gammaproteobacteria > Burkholderiales > SG8-41. Next base: position 8,996 of record JBBQAO010000041.1, on the reverse strand, counting down.
CTCAAGAGCGACCTGCGCAAGCTGATGACCGACTCGCAGGACTGGTGGCCGGCTGACTTCGGCCACTACGGCCCGCAGTTTATCCGCATGGCGTGGCACAGTGCCGGCACCTACCGCACCGGTGACGGCCGTGGGGGTAGTGGCCGTGGCCAGCAGCGTTTTGCGCCGCTCAACAGCTGGCCGGACAACGTCAACATCGACAAGTCGCGCCGCCTGCTGTGGCCGATCAAGCAGAAGTACGGGCGGAAGATTTCCTGGGCCGACCTGCTGATCCTGACCGGCAACGTCGCGCTGGAGACCATGGGCTTTCGTACCTTCGGTTTCGCGGGCGGCCGATCGGACACCTGGGAGCCGGACAACGCCGTCTACTGGGGCGATGAGAAGACTTGGCTGGCCAGCGACAAGCGCTACAGCGGCGAGCGCGACCTCGAGAACCCGCTGGCGGCTGTGCAGATAGGCCTGATCTACGTCAACCCGGAAGGTCCGGATGGCAATCCTGATCCGATCGCCGCCGCATGCGACATCCGCGAGACTTTCGCGCGCATGGCGATGAACGACGAGGAGACCGTCGCGCTGATCGCCGGTGGCCACACCTTCGGCAAGACTCATGGCGCCGCACCCGAGTCACACAAGGGCCCTGCGCCTGAGGCTGCCCCGCTCGAGCAGCAGGGCCTGGGCTGGAAGAGCAACTTCGGCACTGGCAGCGGCAAGGACGCGATCGGCAGTGGGCTGGAAGTCACCTGGAGCCAGACGCCTGCCCAGTGGAGCAATTTCTACTTCGAGAATCTGTTCAAGTACGAGTGGGTCAAGGAGAAAAGCCCGGCCGGCGCCACCCAATGGGTAGCCAAGGATGCGCCGGAAATCATCCCCCACGCGCACGACGCGTCCATAAAGCGCAAGCCCACCATGCTGACGACTGACCTGTCGCTGCGCTTCGACCCGGCGTACGAGAAGATCTCGCGCCGTTTCCTCAATAACCCGCAGGCCTTCGCCGAGGCTTTCGCCCGCGCCTGGTTCAAGCTGACCCACCGTGACATGGGGCCACGTGCGCGTTACCTCGGCCCCGAAGTGCCGAAGGAGGAGCTGATCTGGCAAGACCCGATCCCCGCAGGGGACTTCAAACTGATTGATGCGACTGATGCGGCTGCACTCAAGGCCAAGGTGCTGGCCTCGGGCCTCTCGGTTGCCGAACTCGTGGGCACCGCCTGGGCCTCGGCCTCGACCTTCCGCGGCTCCGACAAGCGTGGTGGCGCCAACGGCGCGCGCATCCGCCTGGCGCCGATGAAGGACTGGGAAGTCAACCAGCCCGCGCAACTGGGGAAGGTGCTCAGGACGCTGGAGGACATCCAGAAAGAGTTCAACGGCGCGCAGTCCGGCGGCAAGAAGATTTCGCTGGCTGACCTGATCGTTCTGGCCGGCTGTGCAGGCGTTGAACAAGCTGCGAAAAATGCTGGTCACGCGGTGACGGTTCCCTTTACGCCGGGACGAATGGACACCGCGCAGGCACAAACCGATGTCGAGTCCTTCGCCGCGCTCGAACCCGTGGCCGACGGCTTCCGCAACTACCTGAAGAAGAAGTACGCTGCGCCCGCCGAAGCCATGCTGATCGACAAGGCGCAGTTGTTGACCCTGACCGCACCCGAGCTGACGGTATTGCTTGGCGGCCTGCGCGCGATCAATATCAACGTGGGCGATGCCAGGCATGGCGTGCTCAGCAAGACGCCGGGCGTCTTGACCAACGACTTTTTCGTCAATCTGCTCGACATGGGCACGGAGTGGACGCCGGTATCCAGTGAGGCCGATGTGTTCGAAGGCCGCGACCGCAAGACCGGTGCCGTCAAGTGGACGGGTACGCGCGTGGACCTGGTCTTCGGTTCCAACTCGGTGCTGCGCGCCCTGGCTGAAGTCTACGCAAGTTCGGACGCGCAGGAAAAGTTCGTCCATGACTTTGTGGCGGCATGGAGCAAGGTGATGAGTCTGGATCGCTTCGACCTTGCGTGATGCATAAGGCTTTTTTGCCGCGCAAGGGCGGGGGTCCGGCACGAGACGGGCGCAACTCCGGTTTCGCCCGTTTTGCTGATACTGATCTGCTGTTTGTGTGTGGCAGCGCACATACGTATTGCAGGGTACTGCCCATACTCCGGGTTCGCAGCATCACTTTTGGAGTGACCAATTAATGAAAAAGATACTCATGGCGACTGCAGTTGCTGTTGCCTTTACCGCGCTGCCGGCATCTGCACAGTTGTATCTGGGTGGCGGCGTTGGCGAAGCCAAAACCGACACCCGGGAAACTTCCTGGAAACTCTACGGCGGCTATCAATTCAATCCGACCTGGGGCCTGGAGCTGGGCTACAACGATCTGGGCAAATATCGCGGCGCGGATATTGAGTCCTATTCGCTGGCGGTAACGGGCACGATGCCCCTGAACGAACGCTGGTCCTTGCTCGGCAAACTGGGCGCGGCCGAGAACCGTCCGGATGCAGCAGCCAATGGCAACCATACCGACGTGCTGCTCGGCGTGGGTGTCGGTTACAGCTTCAACAAGAACGTCGGCCTGCGTCTCGAATACGAAGATTTCGGCAAGCTGTCGGATGCCGGCGGCAGTTCCAGGGGCAGGAATGTCGGGCTGAGCCTGAAATACGGCTTCTAAGCAGATTTGTTTTCATCAAAAAGCCGGGTTCATCCCCGGCTTTTTGTTGTGCTGCGGACGGAAGCATGAAAGCAGTTTCCGCCGGACCGTGTTTCCGCAGTCTTTGGCTGCAATTGATATGGCCGAAGCTGGCGGGTTACGCGACTAATGGTCGATGCCCACGATGTCGTCGGCTTCAAATTCGTCCGGCACCGTGCCGTCGCCGATGCCGGTGACCATGGCGGCCATGGTGGCGTTCTGCTTCACGAAATATTCCTGGCTGATCGGGTCATAGAAACGCTGACCAATGGCGACTTCGTGGAATTTGATGCGATGACGGGCGGGGTGATTGGTCATGCTGGATCGAAAGAAAGAGAAAAAAAGAAAAAAAGGGAAAAGGAAAAGGAAAAGGAAGCGAGCGGTTGTGATGCCTGTTGCTGTTTGCTTTCTGCCCTGAGTGTAAAGCGGGGCGTCTTGTAATTCCAGTGGGTTCCCGGCCCCATCCTGTGCAGACCCTCGCCCTTCTGAAATCCGCCCTCAAGAAGCGCAAAAGCCCCGCCGGGGTGGCAGGGTGTTGCCACCGCCCTCAAGCTGATCACTTTCCCCACAATGCGCCGATCCGGAATTAACCGCATATCTGTTCGCGGAAGGCCGCCCGGTCTGGCTAAGCAGTCCGTTGTTTCTGGTCAGCTTTCAACCGGCACCGGTGGTCAATTCGAGGCCGGCGTCAACAGCACACCAACGTCAGCAAACGCCCGCGGAGCTTTACTCACTCGTGCCGATCAAACCAAACCCACCCTCAACCCACGCTTCGGCACGGGTTCGCGTGAGTTTGTAGTTGGGCGGCACACGCATCTGCGCCAGCAATTGACCAGCCTCGTCTATCGCGGTCAATATGGCCGAGGGCTCCTCCTCAGCGGGCTCTACGTCCAACTTCACAATAACGTGGCTATCGTGATGGGAACCAGGCATTTTGGCGATTATCGCAATGCTTTGGTGCAAGCTCGCCTGCAATTGCTGCTCATGCCGTAACACAAACTCGCTGGCGGTCTTTACCAAGATACGAAACGCGTTACTGTCCAGCGGCTTGGGATTCTTTTTGTCGCGCCCCATGGTCCACGGGCCCACCAACGCTGGTTCCGGCTCTCCATCTTTGATCATTGCGACAGCCCAGCCATCATCGTTTTCGTTTTTCAACACCTGGGCCGTCCAGCCATCGCCGCACCACCGGCGTGGCTCCTGGGTAATCGAGACCTCTTGGTCGGCGTCGGGGTTTGCGTTATTTAGCGAATCGATATTGGAGGAAATCAATATGGCGCATTCCAGAAAAAGTAGGGAAAAGCTGAATTGGTAGTCGAAAAAATAAGGCTTTACAGAATCACGCAATGGAAAATCCTGCTGCAGCATTGTCACACATCAGGGCATTTTCCAGTGCATCCAATCCCAGCGCGCGACGCCCGCAATTTCAGGAAGCGGCTCAAGAAGTTGCTCATCAGACCTGCGCGGCACTCTCTGAAGACAAAGCGTTTAAACAATCGTGGTTTTGCGAAGGACTATCTACGACCGTCGGTCGATGATATTCGGGGGGAAAAGCGGAATGTAACGATGCGGGGCAGTTATGCGGCATTGGCACAGACTGGTGGAAAAAAATGGGCACACCATCAGGAGTGCCCGGATTTGTACGCCCCCCTTCCTGCGCACGTATCGAACCATGTGCATAACGCCGGAAGCAGGATTTAGACGAACTTTACAGGAAATCCCGGAGATGCAGATGGGTGCGTGAGCATTAAGGGCCTAGGCTGACTTGATTTCTTCCAACAGATCTGGATGCCTGTCCAATACTTTGAGCAGTTTCACGAGCGCCAAAGGCGGCTTCGTTTTGCCATTCTCATATCGAGAAAATGCATTGACGCCGCCACCGAATATTTCCGCTGCCTCGCGCTGATCCAGGTGAAGTTTTTTCCGCACGCCGGCAATGAATGACGGATCAACGATTGCGGCATTCACTTGCTTGTTGAATTCGAGCATCAACGTACTGCTGCGCGCAGACTCGCCCATGTCAAGAACAGCCTCGCTGCACGCCGGGCAATAATCGCCGGCTACAGCCGGAATTGTGGTTTCCTCGCCCTTGTAGGTGTAGGGCATGTCACGAGTGTCATACGCCAGTTCCGCTGCCCCGCAATTTGGACATTTCATGGTCATGGCTCCTTGAACGAAACGATGAGAACATCATCGATAACAGTCAATTTTAGGTATGCCTCGCCTGCATCTGTGGCCGGCCGATACACATCCTGCAAAATGCGGTGATCTGCGTGAGTGGTCATGCTCTTGTAAAAATCCTTCTGCGTGAGGGCCATGATGACTGCGACAATTCCGGAAAAATCGAATCCCAGGGCCGCCGCGCCAACAAGCGCCGATTGGGTCGAGCGAACCTTACCGGCTTCAATCAGGGCCTTGACGACCACCAACTTACATTGAGGGGTGGTCTTTTCCATAAGGCAAATTAACCTAGTTGGTTATATTTGGCAAGAAGGTTAATTTCAGCAGATTGAATTTCCCGAACTAAAAAGGTGGACGTTCACCCGGTCAAAGGGGAAATCGATGTATTCGAATCCGTATCAATGGCGGCGCATCCGAAAACGCGTAATGGTTTCCGGAGAATCGAAGCAGTGCGTCGCCGCGAGTGAAGGAATCAGCCTAGCCGCCCTGCGCAAGATGTCGGCATTTGAAACTCCGCCCGGATACTGTAGTCGCAATCCCACGATGCCTGACACAGGCGACAACTACCTTGACGCGCGCCGGGATCCGAAGATGAGGTGTTGACGCCTGTCTAGAATTGATCACTTTCCCCACAATGCGCCGATCCAGCCGATCCAGAATTGACTAGCATATCTGTTCGCGGAAGTAAGCAGTCCGTTGTTCCTGGTCAGCTTTCAACCGGCACTGGTGGTCAATTTGAGGCCGGCGTCAACAATCATGCCCCCACAAAACGCCCCCGCAGATAGGCCGTGATTTTTTCTGAATCGTAGAGCCACTGGCTATTGCCGGCGTGATCGGTAATCTTCAGGCAGGGCACTTTGACCTGTCCGCCATGTTGCAACAACTCCTGCCGGTCACGGCCTTCGTGTTGCGCGTCAATGCGGTGGATTTTCAATGACAGTCGGCTGATTTCCTGCCTGACCTTGATGCAGAAGGGGCAGGTCCTGTACTGATACAGAACGAGCGAGCGGCATTGTGCATCCACCTTTTCCTGCGCTGGCTGCGGGCGGCTCAATCCTTTGGGCCGGGTGATGGTTTCCTTGAGCAGCATCACCGGACCGAGGACGACGCGCAGGGTTTTGAAGAAGAGTCTGATAAAAAATTTCATGGCCAATTTTAAAATCAAGGGAACCTCTAATGTTACGCCACACGCGGCTGTGGGCAATACCGATCGTCACACCCAGACCCCGCTTCGGCTGGGTTTCTCTTTGGTGCCACCCAAACGGGGTAGCGTCTCTGCGCCCCTATACCGACCTCCGGACTCTCGGTATGTCGATCCCCAGAAGCACAAAAGCCCCGCCGGGGTGGCAGGGCTAAGTCCAGGAACTGGAAAAAAAAATTCTGGCTCCCCGACCTGGGCTCGAACCAGGGACAACCTGATTAACAGTCAGGTGCTCTACCAACTGAGCTATCGGGGAATAAATCGGTAAACCGCGGTAAAACCGCGATAAAAACGGGTTGTTGCGACTGCGAACAGGGGCGTATTCTATCTGCGGTTCGAATGATGGTCAACGCAGGAATCCCCCGCTATGAAATGGTTGAAACGCCTTGGCATCGTTGTTTTTGTGCTGGTTTTACTGATGGGCGCGGTGCCGTTTTTTTTATCCGTGGAGGACTACCGGCCGCAGATCGAGCAACTGCTGTCGGAGCGGATCAAGGAGCCGGTCCGGCTGAAGAGCCTGCGTCTTGCCGGCCTGCCGCTGCCGCACCTGATCATCGAAGGTGTTGAAATCGGCAAAGCCGACGTCAAGGTCGGCAGGATCAAGGTGACGCCGGACTTGCTGTCCCTGCTGGGCGACATCAAGGTCATACGCAGCGTCGATGTTTCCGGACTGCTCATTAACCAGAACGCGCTGGACCGGATGCCGTTGTGGGTTGCAAGCGATCCCAAGGCCAAGCCGGAGGGTTTTACGGTTCTGGTACGCAGTATCAGTCTGGATGATGCCATGCTGAAGTTGGAGAAAACCACTTTCGGTCCGTTTGACGCCCTTGTGAGCATCTCCAGCAATGGCCAGCCCGAGCGTGCCGACATCACTGCGCGGGACGGCAAATTCAAGCTGGCGATCAAACCGGCAGGGGAAAAATTCAATATCGAGATCCAGGCCAAGGATTGGCGCCTGCCTGGCGGACCGCCGATCCACTTCACAGAACTGCAGGTAAAGGGTGTGGCAACGCCGGAGGGCGCGAACCTGGCGGAGATCAAGGCCAAATTATATGGCGGCACCATTGAAGGCCAGATGACGCTCGGCTGGAAAAAGGGCCTGCAATTGAAGGGTGATTATGCGGTCAGTAATGTTGAGCTGCGCGAGCTGGTGCCGATGTTTTCACCGAAAACCCAGGTGAGCGGACGCCTGACCGCAAAGCCGGTGTTCAGCGCAAATGCACCGAACGCAGAACAACTGAAAAACACTCTGAAACTGGATACGCCGTTTGATATCCGCGACGGCGTGCTGCAGGGCATCGATATCCAGAAAGCAGCGAGCAGCCTCTTCACGCGGGACAGCGGCGGCCAGACCCGCTTTGATACTTTATCCGGTCATTTCGTCATGGACCGCGGTACGCAGCGCATGACCAGCCTGAAAGTGTCATCCGGATCGCTCGCGGCGGACGGCAACGTGACCATTGCGCCGAACAAGGCTTTGTCGGGACGCATCAACGCACAGGTATCGGTGGCGGGGGTGGCGGCGGCGAAGGTGCCGCTGAATATCAGCGGTACTGTCGACTCACCGCTGGCACTGCCCACCGGCGCAACCGTGACCGGGGCGGCGATCGGCACCGCGATACTCCCGGGAATAGGGACTGCCATCGGTGCCAAAGCCGGCAACTGGGTCGAGGGCCTGTTCGGCGGCGGAAAAAATAAATAGCCGGCGCGTTGGCCGGCTATTGATGACAGCGCCTTGAACGGACGTCAGCGCTGGACCAGCACCTTGGCCACGGCTTCGGCGACGTAATCGATGTTCTTCGAATTCAGCGCCGCGACACAGATGCGGCCGCTGTCGATGGCGTAAATCGAATACTCATCGCGCAACTTGTGCACCTGCTCTTTGGTCAGCCCGGAGTAGGAGAACATGCCGCGCTGGTCGACGATGAAGCTCAGATCGAAATCGGCGCGCAGGGCACGCACCTTTTCCACGAATTGCCTGCGCATCACCTTGATGCGCTCACGCATCTGGCCCAGCTCCTGATCCCACTGCGTGCGCAGTTCGGGGGTGGTCAGCACCAGCGCCACGGCCTGGCTGCCCAGCGTCGGCGGACTGGAGTAGTTGGTGCGGATCACGCGTTTCAGCTGGCTTAGCGTACGCGCGGCTTCTTCCTTGCTGGCCGTGACGATGCTCAGCGCACCGACACGCTCGCCGTACAGCGACAGTGATTTCGAGAAGGAACTTGAGACAAACACCACCGGGCATTCCGCGGCGAAGCTGCGGATGGTTGCAGCGTCGGCTTCCAGCCCTTCGGCAAAACCCTGGTAGGCAATGTCGAGGAAGGGCACCAGCTTGCGCTGATTGACGACGGTGATGACTTTTTCCCATTGCGCCGCGCTCAGATCAACACCCGTCGGGTTATGGCAGCAGGCGTGCAGCAGCACGATGGCACCTGCCGGCATCTGGTCGAGACCGGCGAGCATGGCATCGAATTTCAGACCGTTGGTGGCCGGGTCGTAGTAGGGATAGGTTTTGACCGTGAATCCCGCGTATTCAAAAATCGCGCGGTGGTTTTCCCAGCTCGGATCGCTGATGTAGAGCTCCGCACCCGGATTCACACGACGCAGGAAATCGCCGCCGACTTTCAGGCCGCCGGTCCCCCCCAGCGTTTGCACGGTGACGATGCGTCCGGCCTTGACGGCGGCATGGTCGGCGCCAAACAGGGTTTCCTGCGCGGCGCGGTCATAAACAGCCAGCCCGTCAATCGGCAGGTAATTGCGCGGCAGCGGCGTCTCAGCCAGCTTTTGTTCGGCGCGGCGCACGCATTGCAGCACCGGCACCTTGCCGTTGTCGTCGGTGTAGACGCCGACGCCCAGATTCACCTTTTTCGGATTCTGGTCGGCGTTATAGGCTTCGGTCACGCCCAGGATCGGATCCTTGGGCGCCATTTCGATTTTTTCGAGTAC
>JBBQAO010000104.1:0-11139 GCA_038316355.1 Burkholderiales bacterium | reverse complement strand
GTCACCATGTTGATCGAGGTCACGCTGGCGGTGGTCATCAGCAGCGTGTGGCCGTCGGGTGCTGAGCGGATCATCGCGTCAGCGCCGATGGTGCCATTGCCGCCGGCACGGTTGTCGACTACGATCGACTGGCCGAGCAATTCGGTCAGCCGCGGCGCGATATTGCGTGTGGTGATGTCGGCGGGGCCGCCCGCGGCAAAGGGCACGACGATGCGGATCGGCCGGGTGGGAAAGTTCTGGGCCTGCGCGGTGATCACGGTAAGCAGCGCGGCGGCGAGCAGCACTATGGATTTCATCAAATCCTCCTTTGGCAGCTTTGGTTTATATTTTTTTGGTGATTATAGCCACGCGGGGTGTTGTTTTGGTTCCCATGGCCTGGCGTTATAAGCGTGGTTTGCAGGGTCATGGCGCAGCGTTTTAGCGCAGCAACATCTCCAGCCCCACCCGCGCCAGCGCTTCATCGAGATGGCCGCCGTTGTAACCGCCAACACCGATGCCGCCCAGGATGGCACCGTCGCGCATGATCACTACGCCGCCCTGCATACCCGTCAGCTGGGAGTCGCCCATTTCACTGATGCTGCGCCCCTGTTCCTTCAGTTTTTTTCCATTCTCGCCCGTATCAGTGGCCATGATTGCCGCGGTGTAGGCCTTGCGGATGGCATGGCGACGGCTGAACAGACGCAGGGCCCCGGTCTGGGCGTAGGCGAGCAGGTTGCCGGTACTGTCGACAATGGCAATGGCGACCACGTCGTCCGGGGTTTGCATGGCCTTGTCGGTCATGGCGGTCATTGCTGCCTGGACTTTGACGAAGGGGAGGGGGGATTTGTCGGACATCGGCGTTCTCCTTGGAATCAATCTAAACTGAAAGCTGTTTATACCTGTACGGCGAGCCTTGCGGCATACCGCTGAAACTGCGCGTGACATGATCACGTGCGGATTGATAAACTGCCAGAAAAGGAGGAAAACATAAGTCATGCGTCGCAGCGATTTCGACATTACCGACAAGATACGCACCACCGACCCGATCGAAGTTTGTGACCATATCGTCGGCTTGTTCGGCGAACTGTATCCGAACGGGAGCTCGCGGCCGTTGCAGCGGGCATTCGAAGACCTGTCGCTGATGTATCACGGCAAACATCCGGATTACCACCCCTGCGACACCGAGTACCACGATATCCAGCATGTGCTGGATGTGACGCTGGCGATGGCGCGGCTGCTCAACGGGTATCAGCGCGATCCGAAAGCAGGCTCACCACTGTCGCCGGAGCTGTTCAATGTCGGCATTGTCATTGCGTTGTTTCACGACTTCGGCTACTTGCGGCGCCGCAACGATCACAAACACCAACATGGCGCAGAGTACACGCTGACCCATGTCGGGCGCGGTGCAAAGTTTCTGCGGACTTATCTGCCCCGGATCGGGCTGAAAAAGTATGCGGCCGACGCCTCGGTGCTGGTGCACTTTACCGGCTATGAGCGCGATGCCGATACCATCAAGATGGATGATCCGGTGTTGCGGCGGCTCGGCGAGATTCTCGGCACCGCCGACATCATCGCGCAGATGTCTGACCGCTGTTACCTTGAAAAATGCCATGACCGGCTTTATCCGGAGTTTGTGCTTGGCGGCATCGCCCGTCGCAAAATGCCCGACGGACAGATCAAGGTCATCTACAAGGACGGCAAGGATCTGCTGAGCAAAACCCCGGCATTTTACGTGAACGCAATGAAACGCCTCAACGAGAAACTGCACCAGGCATATCGCTACGCTGAAACGCACTTTGGCGGCGAGAATCTGTACATCCTGGAAATGGACAAGAACGCCGCGCATGCTGAGGCCGCGACCAGCGCGTCCGGACGCAGTCAATTGCGCCGCGTCACGCCCAGTACGCTGGTTATTCCCTGAGCCGGAAACCGGAGAGCAGAGCCGCGATTTTTTTATGACGGCTCGCAGGCATGGCGACTCAGGCGGCGCTGCGCAGGTAACTGTACAACTGTCCGCGCGACGCTGGCATGCCCACCGACGCCGGCATCGGCATCGGCTGCGCGGTGCGCATATAACCCTGCGTCGCCAGCAGTGCGCTGAACGCACTGACGTAACCCCGTCCCGGATCGGCGATCAGTACTTGTGCGGCGGGGTTGGCGTGATGATTGATGAAGCTCGCGAGCAGCACGGCATGGTCGGGCTCATACAACAGGTCGCTGCCGATGATCAGGTCGTAACGGCCCAGCAGCGGATTGGGGCCCAGCCAGGGTGCGTTGAGGAAATTGATCGGCGTGAGTCCGTTCAGTTCGGCATTCTGGCGCAGGAAATCTTCGGCCAGCGGATGGTGGTCGCAAGCGGTGATGGTGGCGCCGCGGCGTGCAAGCACCAGGCTGGTCAGGCCGATGCCGCAGCCGAGTTCGAGGATGTTTTTGCCGGCGATCGGAAACCGGCTCATGGCCTCGGCCAGAGCCAGGCCCGCGGGCCACACCACGCCGAATAGTGGCCATGACGCCGGGGACACGCCGGCGCGTTCTGCTGCGCCGTCAGGATCGGAAAACTGCTGCTTGTTGAGCAGGGCGCGGATGCGGAAATCGCTGTCTCCGACGTGGAGGGTGACGGTTTCGACTTCGTAGTCTGGCAAACCATGCTCCCGCGGGTGAAGTCGGGGCCGCCGGGACTGGCAGCGGGACAGCGGCGGTGAGCCGCATGTTTTCAGTCTACGCGTAATGGGTGGCCGATGCGTCGGGTGTCGCGCCGGAGCCGGAAGGATTACATTAGGCTGATGTTGATATCACCGATGGAGCATTCATGCGCTTCCTGATTCGCACCGGCACTTTTGTACTGCAACTGGCAACTTTTTTTGTACTGGTCGTACTGCTGTCGCTGGGAGCAACGTATTTCACGGCCGAACGTTATGTCGCAGGCGATACGCCCAGCAGCCTGTTCCCGCTGGTGGCGGCGCACCTGGCGGCGTCACCGACCGCTGCGCCAGAGTATGAGTTGTTGCGCTGGCAGCAGTTCACGCGCAAGGATCCGCCGCCACCAGTCTGGAATCTGCGCCTGCCGGTGTCGGAAGGCGGGTTCGTCGAACCCGTGATCGGCGGTTACGAACCGGATGTGCGTTTCAGCGCCATTGCCACAGCGGATGGCCGGCAGCGGGTGAATGTCAAAGTCACCGACGATGATTACGTGATCTATGCCGCGTATGTCACGGATGGCACGAAAGTCGTGCCGGAGTCGTTCCGGATCTGGGGCCCGACGTCGGCGCTGGTCGCGGTGTTTCCGGCGTTTGTGCTGACTGTTGTGCTGAGCCGGCTGGTCAGGCGCTGGCGCGAACGTGCGAAGGTCGGAAAAGCTGACGGGGCAGCGGGCGCTTAGCGGCTGGTGTTGGTCAGCACAAATTCGCCCAGCGATACCGCACGTCCGTTGAGCAGCACTTCGACCCGGTGTTTGCCGGGGTAATGGCGGCGTGTGGTGAGGTCAGCCAGCGACAGGTTTTTATCGAAATGCAGGGTGGCCTTCGCCGCGAGCTCGACGGTTTTAAGTTTGAACACCTTGGATCCGGTTTTGCCCTTGGCTTTTATGTAATGCACCCGCAGGTCAGCGAGAACGCGCTGGCTTCGCGATTGTTTATTGACCAGATCAAAAGCAATTTTCACCTTGCCGCCGATTCGTACGGGTGTCGGGGTGATCGCAGCTTTGCACACCGCAACTTCGGCTTTGCCGCCGAATCCCGAAACCGCCAGCGCGCCGGCATCACCGCGTTTGATCGCAGAACGTAATGCATGGCGTACGATCCATGCGCGTTCCGGGCTCGCGTTTTTCAGCCAACGCTTGGCAATAGCGGCCAGCAGTTCGGGATGATCCTTGCCGATATCGTTGAGGTGGTTGGCCACCGAGCGCCGCACGTACAACTCTGGATCGTCTTTCAGCAATTCCAGCAGTTCGAGTGCCGGGCGCGGATTACGCTGAAGGGCGCGCAGGCGCGGCGCCCAAGGCAGGCGTGGGCGTGTGCCCTCGGAAACCAGGCGCCGCACATGCGGGCTGGGATCGCGGGTCCACTAGCGTAATCGCGCCAGCGCAGGCTCCGGATATTTTTCAATGAAGGGCCGGATGCTGAATTCGGCGGTGAAACGCTGGGTCAGTGCATGTTGCACACGCATCGCGGCTTCAAAATGTTCCAGCGCATAGTTGGCGACATACACCGTGTGCGGCATGAACAGGAAGGAGGCAAGTGGTCCGCTGCGGTTAGCGTCCGGCGCATCAAGTGAAGCGAGCAGAATTTCCAGCGCAGCGGGCACATTCTGCGGCAGGTGGGCACACAGTGCCTGTGCGATGTGCCGGCCGCGCGGCATCAGTTCCAGTGCTGCGTAACCGGCGAGCGCGTCGCGCAGGAAAGCCGCCTTCGGGAACGCCGGATGCACATGTACGATCATGTCGGCGATGCGTTTCGGGATATCCGGCCCGTAACTGTTTTTCAGCGCTTCAGCCACGAACGGTTTCAGTTAAATGCAGAAAGGCCGGTCTGCGCGCGCCCCAGCACCAGCGCATGGATGTCATGCGTGCCTTCCAGCGTATTGACGGTTTCGAGGTTCAGCATGTGCCGGATCACCGGATATTCGTCGGAGATGCCGTTGCCGCCGAGCATGTCGCGTGCAGTGCGCGCGATGTCCAGCGCCTTGCCGGCGGAATTGCGTTTGAGCAGCGACACCATTTCCGGTGTTGCCAGTCCCTGATCGCGCAGCCGGCTGACATGCAGGCAGGCGAGCAGTCCCAGCGCGATTTCCGATTGCATGTCGGCGAGTTTCTTTTGAATGATCTGGTTCGCGGCGAGCGGACGGCCGAACTGCTTGCGATCCATGGTGTACTGGCGCGCGGTGTGCCAGCAGGCCTCCGCCGCGCCCAGCGCGCCCCAGCAGATCACGAAACGCGCGTTGTTGAGACAGCCAAAGGGGCCTTTGAGTCCTGACACATTCGGCAGCAGGTTGGCTTCCGGCACAAAAACGTTGTCCATGGCGATTTCACCGGTGGGCGAGGCGCGCACCGAAAACTTGCCTTCGATTTTGCGTGTGGACAAACCTTCCATGCCGCGCTCGAGAATAAAGCCGCGGATCACGCCGCCGTCGTCCTTGGCCCAGACGATCATGATGTCGGCGATCGGCGCGTGGGTGATCCACAGCTTGGTGCCATTCAGCCGGTAACCGCCTTCAACCGTGCGTGCGCGGGTTTTCATGCTGCCGGGATCGGAGCCATGGTCGGGTTCGGTGAGGCCGAAACAGCCGAGCAGTTCTCCGGTGACCATTTTCGGCAGGTATTTTTGTCTTTGTTCTTCGGTGCCATAGGCGTAGATCGGCGTCATCGCAAGGCCGCTCTGCACGCCGACCGCCGAGCGAAAGGCGGTGTCGACACGCTCCAGTTCGCGCATGATCAGTCCGTAGGCGACATAACCGATGCCGGCGCAGCCGTAACCTTCCAGCGGTGCGCCGAGGAAACCGAGCTCGCCCATTTCGCGCATTACCACACGGTCGAAGGTTTCGTTGCGGTTCCAGTCGCGGATGCGTGGTGCGAGTTTTTCCTGCGCATACTGGCGCGCAGTGTCGCGGATCATTTTTTCTTCGTCGGTGAGCTGCGTTTCCAGCAGCAGCGGGTCGTCCCACTGGAAGTTCCCGCCGCTGAGAGTGACTGCGCTGTAGTCGGTGGTCATGCGGGTCGATGCCTGTTTGATGAATTCAGCGTGTGTTGCGGTCGAGAAAAAGTTTCACGTTGCGCACCAGCTCGTTGTCCATGCCGTTGAAAAAATGGTCGGCGCCGGCGACGCTGATTTGCGCCGAGCCGCGCACGCTGCGGAGGGCCGCAGCGCGTTTGGCGGCGAGCTCGAGTACGCCCGGGAAATCCTTTTCGCCGTAGAGGTCGAGCACCGGCGCTTTCAGGGTCGCCGGGTTGGTGTATTCGCCGGGAATGCCGATGGATACCCAGGCGATGATGGTCGGGGCATCCGCTTGGTTCAGCAGCACATTGGTCATGCGCGCGCCGTAACTGTGAGACACGATGGCGATTCTTTTATGGCCTTTGTCCTGCAGGTATTTCACGGCGATGGCAATCCGTGCCGCGGCCTCCGGAAACAGCGGCGGGTACTGTTCACCGCGCACTTCGGCGGCGAGCACCGGCATCTGCACGGACAGCGTGGCATAACCCTGTTCGGCAAGCTGGCTGCGCAGCGGATTGATCAGGCCCCAGTCCGGATGCAGGCCGAGTCCGTGCACGACGACAACGCCGGCCTCTGCTTTGGCGTTTGCCGCGTAAATGCCGAGAAATTTACGGCCTGTCGGCAGCGCAAGCTGCACCGGATCGCCGACGAGGATGGCGGGCGTGATTTCAGCGGCCCAGCGCTGTTCGCGGAGGTAATCGGCCTGGGCAAGGCAGCCAAGGCTGGCCAGTGCCAGCAGCAGTGCGAGCAAGATGCGCATCAGCGACCTTCGAATTCAGGTTTGGTTTTGTCGAGGAAGGCTTTGACGCCGCTGCGGTAATCGTCGGTGTCGAAACAGGCGAAACCGACGTCCCATTCCTCGGGTGCGATGTTGGCCTGCACCGTCAGGCGTTCGATGAACTGTTTGTGCCAGCGCGCAACCAGCGGCGCGCCGTCGGCGATGCGCTTTGCCAGCGCGTAGCTTTCGCTTTCGACCTGGTCATCGGCGACGACGCGGTTGACCAGCCGTTTGTGGCAGGCCTCTGCGGCATTGAACACGCGGCCTTCGAGCAGGATTTCCAGGGTCACTGCACGTCCGGCCAACGCCAGCAGCCCGGCGAGTTCGCCGTAGGCCATGGTCAGACCAAGCTTGTTGATCGGCACGCCGAATCGGCTGGAGTTGCCGCAGACGCGCATGTCGCACATCGCGGCGATTTCAAGGCCGCCGCCGATGCAGGCGCCTTCGATCATCGCCACCGTCGGATGGCGGCATTGCGCGACCGCCTGCATCGCACTGTGGATCAGTTCGCCATACTGTTTCGCCTGGCGCGCATTGGCGCGTTCGGTGGCAAATTCGGCAATGTCGGCACCCGCGGCGAAGGCCTTGCCGCCAGCGCCGCGCAATACGATGCAGCGCAATGTGTCATTGTCCGACAGCCGGTGCATGGTCCGGCCGAGTTCCTCCCACATCACCCGGTTCAGCGCATTGAGCTTGTCCGGGCGGTTCAGCGTGACGGTGGCAATGGCGCCGTCGCGGGTGGTGAGGATGGAGTCGGTCATGTGCGTACACCTGCTGCTGCGGCGTGGGCGACCAGCGTGTGGCGCGCGACCAGCATGTCGTCCAGCGTGCCGAAGGCATTGGTGTAATTGCCGCGGAAACCCTTGCCTTCGATCAGCCTGAACATTGTGCCGAAGTCGAGGTCACCCTGGCCCGGCGGCAGGTGCACTTCATGGCCGTTGCGGAAACAGTCGGCGAGCCGCACTTCACCGACGCGCGAAAAGTCCAGCGCTTTGACGAAACCTTCGATGCCTTCCGGCACCAGGTGTGCGTGGTTGGCAGTGAACGAGAGCTTGAACGCCGGCGAAGCGATGTCCCAGTAGTACTGCCATTCCTCAACGGTGTGGGCGAGGTAGTGCACTTCCGCGTCTTCCGGCTCCTTGTTGAGGTTTTCCAGCAGGATCAGCGCTTTTTTCTTTTCGGCGTGATCGCAGACGCGCTTCAGTCTTTCCTTGCCGGCAGCCATGCGCATTTTCTTGTCAGAACCGAAGTGGTAGCCGGCGTGGACGACGATCCATTGCGCGCCGAGCTTGGGAAATATGTCGACATAGCTGCGCAGGTAGGCTTCGACGCCTTCGCCGACGTAAGGCGAATACTCCGCGACATTGACCGCCGACAGCGTGTGCAGTGCAAGATGCACGCCGTGCTTATCGAGCGCGGCACGGACCTTGGCGCAACGCGCGTCGTCAAAACTGGTGATGGCATTGGCGGCTGTGTCGAGCTGGATATCAATGTGCCTTACATCGTTTTTGGCCGCCCATTCGATCGCGTCCTCAATGGCAAGGCGCCGGCCGATATCAACGCCGATACGGTCAAGGAGACTCATGTTTTCGATTTCCTTATCCAAATATTCATAAAGGTGTCGAGGGGTTATTCGGCCTTGGCACCCGTGGCTTTGACCACCCCGCCCCATTTCTCGGTTTCGGATTTCATGTAAGCGGAAAACTCGGCGGGTGAGTTGACAATGGCATCCACACCCTGGATTTCAAGTTTTTGCCGGATATCGCTGTTTGCCAGCACTTTGCGGTTGGCCGCGTTGAGCTTGTCGATGATCTGCTTGGCGGTGCCCGCCGGAGCCAACAGGCCGTACCAAGTGCTGTAGTCGTAACCAGCAACGCCGCCTTCGATCAGCGTCGGCACGTCCGGTGTGGCGGGCGAACGCTTTGCAGTGGTGACGCCCAGCGCACGAAGGCGGCCGCTTTTGACATGGGGCAGGGCGGAGGCAAAGGTGGACACCATCATGTTGATCTGGCCGCCCAGCAAATCTGTCAGCGCCGGGCCTGTTCCCTTGTATGGCACGTGCACCACATCGATTTTAGTCAGCAGTTTCAGCAACTCTGCGGCCAGGTGCGTGCCGGAGCCGGTGCCGGCGGAGGCATAGTTGTATTTTCCCGGATTGGTGCGCGCGAGCTCGATGAATTCCTTGAGGTTCTTCGCCGGCAGGCCGGGATGGATGACCAGAATGTTGGGCTGCACGGCGGACAGCGAGATCGGCGCCAGGTCGCGCAGCGTGTCATAGCGCAGTTTGGGGTACAGCGTGGCGTTGAAGGCGAGGCTGATGTTGCCGAACAGCAGCGTGTAGCCATCAGCGGGGGATTTCGCGACGATTTCAGTGCCGAGGGTCGAGCCAGCGCCGCCGCGGTTGTCGACTACCACCGGCTGCCCCAGCGTTTCATTCAAGCTCTGGGCAACAATGCGGCCGATGATGTCGGTGCCACCACCGGGGGCAAAAGGCACGACGAAGCGTACAGCCTTGTTGGGGTAGTTCTGCGCCTGGGTCAAAGGGGCAAGCGCGAAGACGGCAAATGCCGCCAGTGCGGCGATCAATCGGCTGAGCATGGTTCCTCCGGGGGAGCTGCCCCGCAAGTTTACTACTACCAATCAGGCTGCTTTGATCGCCTTTGTCTGCGTGGCGCCCCCGGTCAGGTAAGCCATGGCGGCATCGACGCCGCCCCTCTGGTGCGGCACGCCGGCAAGTTCCAGGCCCATTTCAACACCGGCCAGCGCACCCATTAGCGTGAGGTCGTTGAAATCGCCGAGGTGGCCGATGCGGAACACCTTGTCGGCGATTTTGCCCAGCCCGCTGCCCAGCGACATGTTGAAGCGTTCGAGCACGACTTTGCGGAAGGCGACTTCGCTGTGGCCCGCGGGCATCACCACCGCGGTCAGCACGCCGGAGTATTCGGCCGGGTTCTTGCAGAGGATTTCGAGTCCCCAGGCATTCACTGCGCGGCGAGTGGCTTCGGCATGGCGCTGATGGCGCGCGAACACTTGGTCGAGACCTTCTTCGTCGAGCAGCATTTTCAGCGCCTCGCGCAAGCCGTAGAGCAGGTTGGTCGCCGGGGTGTACGGAAAAAAGCCGTTCTTGTTGGGTCCGAGCATTTCGTCCCACGACCAGTAGGAGCGCGGCAGTTTCGCAGTCTTGCTGGCGGCGAGTGCTTTTGCCGAAATGGCATTGAAAGACAGTCCCGGCGGCAGCATCAGGCCTTTTTGCGAGCCGCCGACGGTGACGTCGACGCTCCATTCGTCGTGGCGGTAATCGACCGAGCCCAGCCCGGAGATGGTATCGACCATGAACAGTGCGGGATGTCTGGCGCGATCGATGGCCTTGCGCACTTCGCCGATGCGCGAAGTGGCGCCGGTGGAGGTTTCGTTGTGCACCACGCATACCGCTTTGATGCTGTGACCCTTGTCGGCGTTGAGCCGCGCTTCGATGGCCATCGGATCGGCGCCGTGGCGCCAGTCGCCGGCGATGAATTCCGGTTTCAGGCCCAGGCGCTGCGCGAGGTTTTGCCACAACGTGGCGAATTGGCCGGATTCGTACATCAGCACGGTGTCGCCGGGCGACAGCGTGTTGACCAGTGCCGCTTCCCAGGCGCCGGTGCCCGAGGCCGGATAAATGATGACGTCGCCCGCAGTCTTGAACACGCGTCTCATGCCGGCGAGCACGTCCTTGCCGAGCTGCGCGAATTCCGGGCCACGATGATCGATGACCGGCATGTCGATCGCGCGCAGCACACGATCCGGTACGGTGCTCGGACCGGGAATCTGCAGGAAATGGCGGCCAGCGGCGTAGGTCATGGTCGAACTCCAGAGGGCAAGAGGTGAGCGGGCATGGTAACGCCGGTGCTTCTACAGGGCAAACGCTTTTTGTATGCAAAAATGAAAAGCGTGGCGCTTGCTGCGGTGATAAATTTAATAAGTATTTGTTTTTATTAATATTTATTTGTTGCCCGTAATGCTGCGTGGCGGTATTATGCATACAAACGGAGTTTTGCCATGCCTGCTGCCACTACATCCCCGATGGAACCCCAGAATACCAACGTCACTTCGCTAACGGACCGCCGGCTGTTGCATGAAACCGTGATCGACCAATTGCGCGACCTGATCGTGCAGGGCGAGTTGGCGCCGGAAACCAAACTCAACGAGCGCGTACTGGCGGAAAAACTCGGCACTTCGCGCACACCTTTGCGCGAAGCGATCAAGTTTCTCGCTTCGGAAGGCCTGGTTGAATTGCTGCCCAACCGCGGCGCAGTGGTGGCACCGCTGAAGCCGGAAAAAATGAAAGAGGTTTTTGTCGTGCTCGGCGCGCTCGAAGCGCTGGCCGGCGACCTCGCCTGCCGCAATGCCACCGAGGCCGACATCGCCGAAATCCGCGCGTTGCACTATCACATGCTCGCCCACCACGCCCGCGGTGAACTGGCGCAGTACTTCCGCTACAACCAGCAGATTCACATCAAGTTCATGGAATGCGCCGGTAACGCCACGCTGGCCCAGGTGTATCGCGGACTCAATGCCCACGTGAAGCGCGCGCGCTACATGGCCAACCTGTCGCGCGAGCGCTGGGACAAGGCGGTGAAGGAACACGAAGACATGCTCGATGCACTGGTCAAACGCGACGGTGTGCGCATGCAG
>JBBQAO010000146.1:0-5847 GCA_038316355.1 Burkholderiales bacterium | reverse complement strand
CTCGTGGACGTGTATCTCGGCGCGGACCGCGTGCTCACCGGCACCGCCCGCGTGGCGCAGGCGGCGCACGAACGCTCCGCCACCGAACTGCGTCGGGAAGATCACGAGCGCAAGCTGCGGCAGCTCGCCGCCAGGCGAAAGGCGATCGAGGCGCAGATCGCCGCACTGCAAGCCGAGGGTGAAGCGGAGGCGGCCGAGGTAAAATTCGCCATTGCACAGGAGACTTTGCAGGAAACGACCACGCAGCAAAACAGCGCGGCCATGGCGCAACTGCGCGGCGGCAGCAAAGGCGGCAAAGGACAGACGAAAGGAAAACGATGAACACGATGACCAAGCCCGCCAGCTACGAACTGCGGCTCTACGTCGCCGGCCAGACCGCGAAATCCCTCGCCGCGTTTGCCAATCTCCAGCGCATCTGCGAGACACACCTCGCCGGACAGTATCGCATCGAGATCATCGACCTCACCAAGAGCCCGAAGCTCGCGGCGGGCGACCAGATCTTAGCCTTGCCGACGCTCGTGCGCCGCCTGCCCAAGCCGATCAAGAAAATCATCGGCGATCTGTCCAACGAAGAACGCGTGCTCGTCGGCCTCGACGTGCGGGCGGCTTCAGACTGACGGTTTATGAAGAAGCAGCCCCCCACCGCAGACACACTTACCGCCTTTGCAGGTGCCGCCGCGGACGGCGACACTGCCCGCTACGTCCTGCGGCTCTACGTCACCGACACCACGCGGAACTCCGCGCGCGCGATCGTGAACATCCGCAAGATTTGCGAGGAGCATCTGCAAGGGCGCTACGAGCTGGAAATCGTGGACATCTTCCTGCACCCGACGCTGGCCGAGGGCGCGCAGATCATCGCCGCGCCGACCTTGATCAAAAAACTGCCGCTGCCGCAGCGCCGTTTCATCGGCGACATGTCGCAGACCGAGCGCATCCTGCTCGGGCTCGATCTGAGGCAGACGAAAAGCGCACACCCCTTCCCCGCGCCCTAGGCTATGGGCACCAAGGCTCCCGCCACCTCTCCCGAAGCACAACTCCGCGCAGAGAATGCGGAGCTGCGCGCGCGATTGGAGGAGGCGGAGGATACGCTGCGCGCCATCCGCAGCGGCGAGGTGGAGGCGCTCGTGGTCGAGACCGCGGACGGCCCGCAGATCTTCACGCTGCAAGGCCTCGACGCCGAATCGAACCGCTTCCGCGGCGAGATCCTCGCGCAGGTCAGCGACTTCGTCATCGCCGTGGATGCCGACCAGCGCGTGACTTACCTGAACGTCGCCGCCGAGCGGCAATACCGCATACCCGCCAGCGACGCGCTCGGGCGCCAGCTCAGCGAGATTTTCACCCGGCGCTGGCCGTGCGCGGAAGCGGAAACCGCGATGTGGGCCGCCCTCCGCGAGTACGGCGAATGGCGCGGCGAGCTTATCCATCGCACGTACGATGGTCGTGAGTTGCAGGTCGAGGCGTGGCTGACCCGGCTTCGGGACGCCGACGGCGCCGACGCCGGGATGGTTACCGCCATTCGCGACATCACCGAGCGCAAGCGCAGTGCGGCGGAATTGCAGCGTGTCAGCGAGTTGCTCGACACCCTTCTGCGCACAGCGCCCATTGGCTTTTGCTTCCTCGATCGGGATCTGCGCTTCGTGCGCATCAATGAACGTCTCGCGGAGATGAACGGCATCTCCGTCGAGGCGCACCTGGGCCGGCAAGTATCCGAGATCTTGCCCACACTCGTCGACACTCTCCGCGACGTGACGGGCCGCATCCTGAAGACGGGCGAAGCCGAGTTGAATCACGAGTTCTCCGGTGAAACGTCTGCCGCGCCCGGCGTGACGCGCTTCTGGAATGAAAGCTGGTATCCGGTGCGCGACGGCGCGGGTGAGGTCGTGGGTTTCGGCGGCATCATCGAGGAGATCACAGAACGCAAAAAAGCCGAGCACACGCACGCGTCGCTGGAGGCACAGTTGCGCGAATCGCAGAAAATGGAGGCGATCGGCACGCTGGCGGGAGGCATCGCCCATGACTTCAACAATATCCTCGGCGCCATCCTTGGCAATGTTGAGCTGGCGCGCCAGGATGCCGCTGCGAACTGGCAGGCATTGGTGAGTCTGGATGAAATCCAGAAGGCCGGATATCGCGCCAGGGATCTGGTGCAGCAAATCCTCTCTTTCAGCCGGCGCCAGACCACTGCGCGCCGGGTGATGGCACTGGCGCCGGTGGTGGAGGAATCCGTGCGACTGCTGCGCGCGACCTTGTATGGCGGCATGCAGATCGATTGCCGCTACGCCGCCGACACGCCGGCGGTTGTCGCCGATCCGACGCAGGTGCAGCAGGTGCTGCTGAACCTCGGGGCCAACGCCGCGCATGCGATGCAAGGCCGGCCCGGGAGCATTGATATTCAGGTGGAATGTATTGCGCTCGACGAGATTGCTGCGCAACACGATCTCAACCTGCGGCCGGGCCGCTATGCGCGCATTGTGGTCAGAGATGCGGGACACGGCATGGACAGCGCAACCCTACGGCGGATATTCGAACCGTTCTTTACCACCAAGCCGGTGGGCGAAGGTACCGGGCTGGGCCTGTCGGTGGCGCATGGCATCATGCAGGCGCATGACGGCGCGATCATCGCGCATAGCGAACCGGGCACAGGCAGCCGGTTCGAGCTGTATTTTCCGCGTGCGGACGAAGCTCCGGTCACAGGGCACGCGGTCACGGACGCGGCTGCAGCCGGCGAGGGTCGCGGCCGGCACATTCTCTACATCGACGATGACGAAGCGCAGGTATATATGATCAAGCGCATGCTCGAGCGCTGGGGCTACCGCGTCAGCACCTATATCGAGCAACGCGAAGCGCTGGTCGCGCTGCGCGCCGGCAATATTCAATTCGACCTGGTGGTGACCGATTTCCACATGCCCGGCATGTCCGGAGTGGAAGTCGCGCGGGCGATTCGTGATGCGCAACCGGATTTGCCGGTGATCGTGGTCTCGGGCTACATCACCGACGCATTGCGCGCACAGGCCGCCGCCGCCGGGGTGCGCGAACTGATCGCCAAAACGCAAGTGGTGGAGGAACTCCGCGACGCGTTGCAGCGCCTCGCGCTGAAGCCGTCGCACGGATGAAGTGATGAGGTGATGATGGCACGCGCTTGCCCGTGTCATCACCGGTCGCCACCGGGTGTCGTCCCTGTCATCCGGAGTGCGCAGGCGGACGTTAATGATGACATCAGGCAGCCAGGGCGTAGTCATCCTCGGCGAGCTTGTATAACATATTGTTTTTATTGAATAATTTCAGGAGAGAAAAATGAAACAACTGATCGCTGCTGCAATTTGCGCGCTGTTTGCGCTGTCGTCGGCCCAAGCCCAGGACAAGGCTGAAACCAAAAAGGCCGCGCCTGCTGTCGAGAAAAAAGCGGAAATGAAGGCCGATATGAAGGCTGAGAAAAAGGCTGACATGAAAGCCGAGAAAAAAGCCGAGAAGCCGAAAAAAGAACCGACCGAAGCACAGAAAAAACAGCAGGAGCGCATGAAGGATTGCAACGCCAAGGCTGAGGGCAAGGCCAGCGATGACCGCAAGAAATTCATGAGTTCGTGCCTGAAAGGCGAGGACTCCGGCAAGAAGGAACCGAGTGCTGCGCAGAAAAAGCAGCAGGAGCGCATGAAGGACTGCAGCGTCAAGGCTGAAGGCAAGTCGGGCGATGACCGCAAGAAATTCATGAGCACCTGCCTGAAAGGCTGATTTTTCAGGGCGGCTATCGCTGCATAACAGCGATCGCATTGCGGCGGTTTTTCTGCAGGCAAAAAGGGCATACTGGAAACGGTATGTCCTTTTTCTTTTCTGCCGCAGCTTTGCATCGCCATGCCGTTGCCGTATTGCGCACCGGTGTGGTCTGCATGGTTTGCGCCGGTCCGGGAGCGGGTATGAATGCGGTCGCCGCCGACAGTGTTGACGCGCGTCGTGCGCGAATGATCGAAGACATCGCGCAGATGGCGCGCGACTCGGCGCGCGAGACCGGGCGCGGGATATTCGATGCGCGGGTGATGGCGGCGTTGGGCAAGGTGGAGCGGCATCGGTTCATGCCGCCGACGCAGTTTGCCCATGCCTACGAAAACCGGCCATTGCCCATCGGCCATGACCAGACCATTTCGCAGCCCTATGTTGTGGCCTTGATGACGGATCTGCTGAATATCAAACCCGGCGACAAAGTGCTGGAGATCGGCACCGGCCTGGGTTATCAGGCGGCGGTGCTCGCCGAGTTGGCGCGGGCCGTGTACACCATTGAAATTGTCGAGCCACTGGGCCGTGCCGCGGCAGGTGCGCTGGCCGCTGCGGGTTACTGGAACGTGCAGCCGCGTATCGGTGACGGCTACCGGGGTTGGCCGGAGGAAGCACCGTTCGACGCCATCATGGTCACCGCCGCAGCACCGCGGGTGCCGCAGCCGCTGCTGGATCAGTTGAAGGCGGGCGGGCGGCTGGTGATTCCGTTGGGCGAACGCGGCGTGCAGGCCTTGTATGTGATCAAGAAAGGCGCGCGTGGTGGCGTGACACAACGCAGAGTGGTTGATGTGCGGTTTGTGCCATTTACCGGGGATGCTGTGCGCGGCAAACCGTGAAGGGTGGCAGCCCCGAGGTTGCAGGATGTGAGCTTTTTGCGCGTTGAATTTTGCAGTGCAACATAGCAGGAGGCCTGGCACCAAAATAAAGCGACTTGCTTCCCGCCGCACCGATAGATGGCGTGCGAATGCGGTTTTATCCCTGGTTTTGCAGCTTCTAGCCCCTGTGCGCACATGGCACGGGGGTTGCTCATGTAAATCGGCGTAAGCCATCGGTAGCACAGAGTTGTCAGCAGAGCCGGAGGAGAAACGCGATGACGTGGGCACGCATGATTGATGAACTGGCCGCAGGCCAGCCGCTGTCTGAAAGCGGGGCCGAAACCTTGTTTGCCGCAGTGTTTGACCGCGGTGTTCCCGACCTGGAACTCGGCGGATTGCTGGCACTGCTTGAGCAGCGCCAGATGTCGCAGCAGGAACTGGTCGGCGTGCTGGCGGCACTGTCGACCCGGGTGTTCCAGATGGCGGCGCCGGACACGCAATGGCGGCCGGTGCTGATGCCGAGTTACGGCGCGTTGCGCGAACAGCCGAATCTTCTGCCGCTGCTGGCGATCAGCCTGCAGCGCCTCGGCATCCCGGTGCTCGCGCACGGCATGCTGAGCGGAGAACAAGGTGTTGCCTCGGCTTATATTTTCCGCGAACTGGGCATCATGCCCTGCGCGAGCCTCGCCCAGGCGCAGCAGGAGCTGCAGGCCGGGCATCTTGCTTTTGTGCCGACCGGCGCACTGGCTCCGGCGCTGGCCGATCTTCTGGCGCTGCGCGTGCGCATTGGTGGCGGGGCACTGGCGCGTGTGCTGGCGCGGTTTGCAGACCCGTTCGGCGGCGGCGCGCTGCAGTTGATCCCGGTGGAACACGGACATGAACGCGCGGTGCTGCAATCGCTGTTGTGCGACGTGGAGAAAAGCGCGCTGCTGTTCGAAACCCGCGACGGCGATCCGGTCGTTGACGCGCAGTGCCGGCCGGGCATCGAGCTGGTGCGCGACGGCACGGTGCGTTTGTTGTTCGACGCCGAAGTGACGCCGCGCTGCGCGCATCCGCTGCCCGCAGCACATGACCTGAAGGGTACTGCGCGCTGGATCAGCGGCGTGCTTGAAGGCCGCATCCCGATGCCGGTGCCGATTGCCAACCAGTTTGCGTGCTGTCTTTATGGCACCGGATATGCTCAGGATCTGAACCAGGCCAAGGCGATTGCCGCGGTCGAAACCGGCAGTCTCGCCGCCGCCTGACGATTTCATATCGCGGCCGC
>JBBQAO010000148.1:0-5381 GCA_038316355.1 Burkholderiales bacterium | reverse complement strand
CCTGCGGCGCCAATAAAATTGGCAATACACACCACCACCCAGTTGCGCAGCACCTCTGCAGTGCTCACCTTGCCGTCGGCCCACGCCATCGCCAGCAGGTTATTACCGGTGAAGAGCTCCGCGCCTGCCACCACCACCAGCAGCAGCCCGAGCGAGAAACACACCGCTCCCAACACGCGACCGACAGCAAACGACAACTGTGCGTCGCTGATCACCAGCGTGTAATACATTGCCCCAAGCCCGATGAAGGCGCCGGCAAGCATCCCCAGCATCAGCATCGACAGCAGCGGCAGCCGCGCCTTGGTGACGCCGACGCTCTGGACTCGATCGGCGATCTGCTGCGGCGAAAATGCATCGAATCCGCCCACATCCGTCGCTCGTGTTCCGATATTTTCAGTCATGTACAGTGCCTCTATTTCCTTATGCGGTGGATAGTGTAAGCGTAGCGCCCCGGATCAGGTAATCTTCCGCCTCATGCCCGCCCGCAAACGCACGCCCGCGCTGAAACTCGCCGACTACTACATGGGTCGCGACAAACAGCATCGCAAAGAACTGACCCGCGAAATACGCGCCAATGCGCGCGAGACGCTGCGCCGCGTCAACCGCCTGCTCAGGCTTGCTGGGATGATGCGCAAAGTGACCTCGGGCTGGCGGCCGGCGACGATCAATGCCACGGTACCCGGCGCGGCCAAAAGCAGCAAACATCTGAGTTGCCTCGCCATTGATCTCGAGGACCGCAATGGCACGCTCGACGCCTGGTGTCTGGCGAATCCGGATACACTCGAAACGCTGGGGCTGTGGCTGGAGCATCCGGATGCCACACCCGGCTGGTGCCATCTGCAGATACTGCCGCCACGTTCAGGCAGCCGCGTATTCCATCCATAAGTTATTGTTTTTATTAATGTTTTATGGCGATGCCCCCTCACTCGAGGAAGGTGGCGTATTCCGCGAGCGCAATCCGCGACGGCTGGAAGGTATTGACCACCGCATCAGCTTCGGCATAACCCATGGCCATGCCGCAGATCACCACCCACTCCTCGCTCAACTGCA
The DNA here is from genome assembly GCA_038316355.1 of Burkholderiales bacterium. GTDB lineage: Bacteria > Pseudomonadota > Gammaproteobacteria > Burkholderiales > SG8-41. The sequence continues at coordinate 4,331 of JBBQAO010000148.1, read as the reverse complement.
ACTCACGCCGCACCACATCGGGATAACTGGCAATCGACGCTTCGGCACAGCTGTGTAATCCCCGGGCGCGCGCCGCCAGCATCAGCGTCTGCAGGAACATGCCGTAATCCAGCCAGCTGCCCTTCTCCAGTTTGCGCTCGATGGTGAAGATCAAACCGGCAGGCGCGCCAAAGAAAACGTAATTGCTCGCGCGATACGCTTTTGATTTTTCGTGGTCACCACGACCGATGCCCAGCGTGCCGTAGAGTCCCCAGCCGCATTCGCGGCGGCGCTTCAGATACGGCTCTAACACCGGATCGGTGTAATAGTCGTAATCGCGCCGGTGTCCCGGTTCGTCATTGAGAAAAGCCGACTGGATCGCCGTGCCCACGCGTTGCAGGCTCGCACCGGTCAACACATGCACCCGCCACGGCTGGATGTTTGAACCGCTGGGCGCATGGCACCCGAGCTCGACGATGTCACGCAAGGTCTGCGGCGGCACCGGATCCGGTTTGTAGGCGCGGATGGAGCGCCGCGTACGCGCTGCAGTGAACACGTCGGGCGCGGCCTGGTTGATATCAGTCATGTTGTTTCCTCGAAAATCAGCAGTGCTCATTCCGCCTTAATGCCCGCCTCGCGGATGACTTTGCTCCACACTTCGATCTCACGCGCCAGATATTTGCCCAGATCCGCCGCCGGACCGGGCTGCGGCTCCGCGCCCTGCGCCAGCAGCCGGTCGCGCGTCTGCGGTTCCTGCAGCAGCGACGAAATTTCGGTGTTGAGCCGCGCAATGACGGGCGGCGGCGTTTTTGCCGCTGTAAACAAGCCAAACCAGCCCACCGCGTTGAAACCGGGCACACCGGTTTCCGCAAGCGTCGGCAATTCGGGAAACACCACCGAGCGTTTCGTACTGGTGACGCCGATCCCGCGCAGCTGCCCCTTTCTGATAAACGGCGCAAGCACCAGCACATTGTCGATGGCCGCATCGAGGCGGCCGCCGAGCAGATCCGGAATCACAGCACCGGTGCCTTTGTACGGCACGTAGAGCATGTCGATGCCCGCGGTGCGCTTCAACAGCTCTCCGGCAAGGCGCTGCAGCGACCCCGGTGTGGAACCGGCGTAAGTCAGTTTCCCCGGATTCGCCCTGGCATGCGCGATCAGGTCGGCGACACTTTGCACCGGCAGCCGCGGCTGCACCACCAGCACGTACGGCGAAGTCCCGACAAACGCGACCGGCGCCAGATCCTTCTGCAGATCGAAGGGCAGCCTGTAGAGCGTGCTGATCGTGCCCCAGGAACCTGCGGCCATGATCAGCGTGTAGCCATCGGGCTGCGCATTGACCGCAAGCGTGATGCCGATGATGCCGCTCGCGCCCGGCCGGTTATCGACCACCACCTGCTGGCCGATGCGCTCGGCCAGCTGCGCAGCCACGATGCGTCCCATGACATCCGTGCTGCCGCCCGCCGGCAGCCCGATCACCATGCGGATCGGCCGCTGCGGATATTTCTGCGCATGCGCACTGCCCAACACCATTGCCGCGAACAATGCCGCAGCCCAGCCGCAATTGTTTGTCATTTTTCTCCTCCCTCCATACTGCCTGCAATTTACCATTGATCAACACAATTCATCCCCGGATTGACCGCTGCGACACGCTTCGTCACACTGCCTGCGCCGCCATGAAGCCGATATGAATCCGATATGAATCCGATTAACCGCCGCGTCGGTATTTATTTCGCCCTGCTGCAGCTGTTTTTTACGCTGACGTGGACGGTCTACATCATTTTTCTGCCGCGGCTCGCCGCCGAGGCCGGCATTCCCAAATCGTGGATCCTGTGGATTCTCGTCGCCGACCAGCTGGTGTTCGTGATCGCCGACTGGGTGATGGGCGCCAGGGCGGATCGCATGGCGCGCATCGTCGGCCGGCTCGGCCCGCGCCTGGCGCTGATCACCTTGTTCTCCGCGCTCGCCTTCCTGCTGCTGCCGTTTGCAGCCCCGCTCGCCAGCCCGCTGCTGTTCCTCGCGTTGACCTTCCTCTGGACCGTCACCTCGTCGGCGCTGCGCGCGCCGCCCCTGATGCTGATCGGCAAATACGCCGGCGCCGGCGCGCAACCGGCCATTACCGGACTGTGGCTGTTCGGTTTCGGCGTGGCCGGGGCGATTGCGCCCTACCTCACGATTGTGCTGCGCGATACCGATGCGCGGATGCCGTTCGCGCTGGCTTCAATCGCCGTGGCCGCGGCCGCATGGGCGCTGGCCTGGGCGGAACGCCATCTCGCCACCGCTGCAGCGCCGGCGCCGGAGACTTCCGTCAGTAAACCGCTGCCTATTGCCGCATTCCTCGCCATCGTTGCGCTCACCGCATTCGGCTTCCAAGTCCATTTTTCACTGAACTCGGCGCCGCAGTACCTGCGTTTTGTGCAAGCCGCCGACCTCGGCCAGTTGATGCCTGTGTTCTGGGTGGGATTCAATCTGGCGATGCTGCCGCTGACCTGGCTGATCCGCCGCCATGGTGATTTCAAGGTGCTGGCCGCGGGTGCGGGCGTGGGCGCCGCTGCCGTGCTCTTTGCCACACAGGCCGGATCGCTGGGCCTGCTGATCGCAGCACAAATCGCCGCGGGCGCGGCGTGGGCTGCGGTGATGTTCGGCGCATTCGGCGCCGCCATCCTGCTCGGACGCACCGGCAGCGAAGGTTATGCCACCGGCGGCATGTTCTCGATGTTTGCGTTCGCCGCGATGCTGCGCATCCTGATGATCGCCACCCAACTCAATCAGGATACCGGCCTGCAGCAGGCGCTGGCCTGGCTGCCCGCCGCCTGCTGGGGCGTGGCTGCGTTGCTGCTGGTGATGCTGCTACGCCGCGCCCGTCCGTCCACCGCCTGATTTCAGCACCAGCGAGAGTTTTTCCGCGCGACTCAGTTGCTTGATCTGGTATTCGCGTTTGCTCGCCGCCGAACGGTCTGGTGCGGGCTCCTGGTACACCAGCACCACCGGCCGCCGCGCGCGCGTATAGCTTGCCGCTGCGCCGTTGCCGGCGTTGTGCTCGGCAATGCGCCGCCCGACGTCACGTGCAATGCCCGTATACAAGGTGCCGTCTGCACATCGCGCGATGTAAACCTGCCATGAACCCAACACCGACCCCGCTGTCTGAATAGGAGGACTTTCCGAAGCCACGTATCATGAGGCCAATGCACACCTTCCGTCATCTGCTGTTGGCGTTAACACTGCTGATCCCCTGTATCGTCGGCGCCGCCGATCCCGCCAAAACCATGTTCGACGTTGAACTCGGCACGCGGTTTCAGTTTCCAGCCTGCGCGCGCGGCGAAGACACCATGACCAAACGCCATTGCTACGCCGGGTCACTGACGGCCAAAACAGCCTGGGGCACCGTGCAATATCACCTGTTCTACCCGCACACTTCATCCACGCCGTGGGCGCGCGGTGAAATGATGGTCGAAGTCATCAACGGCATCATCGAAGCCATCCATATCAACACCTGGGGCATTCAGGGACAGGGCACGGCACTCGAAACGCTGACCAAAAAATACGGCCCGCCGGCGCGCAGCCACAGCGAAACCATCAAGGCGCACCGCTCGCGTAATCCCTCGAAGTTCGCCGAGTGGGACCTCAAGGACTTCACTGTCAAACTCGACGGCACCACGACCACCATCGACTGGGGCCGCGTCACGCTGGCGACACACAGCCACCGGGAGCGCCTCAAATCGCACGGTGCCGGACGCTGAGTTGCGCCAGAAAAATATGTCAAGCTGTTGTTTTTATTAGTACAAATTTCGTCAGGCCGGCAACAAACCACGCCCGCGCAAATAGTGCCGCCCCTTGCCGGAAATATTGAAATGCGCCCCGTCGGCGGCCGAGACCCGCACGTAGTGCAACTGCGCCAGAAAACCCGGATACGATTCAACAATCCGGATATTGACCTGATTGGTCCTGGCGATCTCCTGCGGATGCCCGCGTTCGACACGCGCCAGATATTCCAGAGCGCGCACCGCGTCACCATCAAGCGTGTCCCATTTCCGGATGAACATCTCGAGTTGCTCGTTCAAGCGCCCATTCTCGGCCTTGAGTGCGGCGTATTCCCGCGGCAGCGATTCAAGCTGCGCACGATAAGGCGCTGCAGCCGGCACTTCATTTGGGCCGGTTAACAATTACTTCATGAGTGCGACGTAATTGTTAACCGGCCCCGAGCAATCTGTTGATCCACTCCACTGGAATTCCTCTTCTGACCCTGTTTGCAAAGGCGCGATTCCACCCAAATTGCCCGCCGCTTTCCCCTTTGTGAGTCTGATGCATAATGCAGCCTCAATCTGAACAAGGAAGACCCATGGCATCAATCA
>JBBQAO010000003.1:0-113980 GCA_038316355.1 Burkholderiales bacterium | reverse complement strand
GGTGCGCTGGGTGTGGCTACCGTCGGTATTTATTGTGCGACCGATCCGGCGGCGACCGGTCTCCATGCCTGTGCGCGCGGCGTGAACCTTGGTGGTATCGGCTCTCCACCGGCTGTAGGCGAAGTGATCGCGGCCGTGGACGAAATGGTAAATGGTAAATGGTAAAACCAGCACTGGCACGACCTTATCAATGACCGGTTTTGTTGACATGGATGAAATGGTAAATGGTGACTAATGAATGGTGACTAGTGAATGGTGACTGGTAAAACCCGCACTAGCACGACCATACCAATTACCATTCACTAATTACCAGTTACCAGTTACCAGTCACCAAAATGCGCTTCCTCTACACCCTGCTGATTTACCTCGCGTTGCCGTTGATCGCGTTGCGCCTCATGTGGCGCGCGCGCCGCCAGCGCGAGTATCTGCAGCATGTCGGCGAACGTTTTGGTTTTTATGATGATGCTTCTGCACCCGGGCCGTGGCTGTGGGTGCATGCGGTGTCAGTCGGTGAGACCCGCGCCGCGGAACCGCTGATCAGCGCGCTGCAGCAGCGTTATCCGCAGCATCGCATTCTGCTGACGCACATGACGCCGACCGGGCGTGCAACCAGCATGGCCTTGTTTGGCGATCGCGTGACGCGCTGTTATCTGCCGTACGATTATCCGGGCGCAGTGGCACGGTTTCTCGACCGTTTTCAACCAGCGGCCGGTGTGCTGATGGAAACTGAAGTCTGGCCCAACCTGATCCACGCTGCCGCAAGTCGCGACATCCCGCTTTATCTGGTCAATGCCCGCTTGTCGGAGCGGTCCTTGCGCGGTTATCAGCGCACCGGCATCTTGGCGCGCGAGGCGATGCGCGGCTTTCGTGCGATTGCGGCGCAGTCGGAAGGTGATGCTGCGCGCCTGCAGACGCTGGGCGCGCAACAGGTCAGCGTCACCGGCAACCTGAAATTTGATCTTGAGGTGCCGGCGCAGCAGATCGAACAGGGCAAAGCTCTGCGGCAGACTCTTGGCACGCGACCGGTATTGCTGGCGGCGAGTACGCGCGAGGGTGAAGAAGCCTTGTTGCTGGATGCCGTGCAGCGCGCCGGTTTACGTGATGCCTTGCTGGTGATTGTGCCGCGGCATCCGCAGCGTTTTGACGAGGTGGCTGGGCTGATCGCGGCGCGTGGTCTGCACTTGCAGCGGCGCAGCGCACTTGATCCCATCGCTGCAGATACTGCCGTGCTGCTCGGCGACAGCATGGGCGAGATGTTCATCTACTACGCGGCCTGCGACGTGGTGCTGATGGGCGGCAGTTTCCTGCCTTATGGCGCGCACAGCCTGATCGAGCCCTGTGCGCTGGGGCGGCCGGTGATCATCGGGCCGTCAACGTACAACTTTGCGGAAGCGGCAGAGGCGGCGGTTGCTGCCGGTGCGGCATTGCCCGTCGATGATCTTGCGGAAGCGCTGGCTTGGGCGCTGCAACTGGCAGCAGATCCGGCGCGTGCTCGGAGGATGGGTGAGGCGGGAGTGATATTTACCGCCGCGCATCGCGGTGCGACGCAACGTGTGCTGGCCTTGATCCAGCCCAAGGAAAGCATTTCGTAGGTCGGGTTAGCGCAGCGTAACCCGACGTTCTGTGGTTGCGCATCGCACCCTGCGTCGGATAACGCCCTGTCGGGCTCATCCGACCTACGGGACTGCGGGAACTACGGGACTATGGGGCCGGATATCAATAACCTATTGTTTTTATTGATATTTTAGGTGTCTGCTGAGGAGAGGTTTCGCCTGTAGACACAGCCCGTAGGTCGGGTTAGCGCAGCGTAACCCGACGTTCTGCGGTTGCGCATCGCACCCTGCGTCGGATAACGCCCTGTCGGGCTCATCCGACCTACGGGACTACGGGACTACGGGACTACGGGACTATAAACAACAGACAACAACAGGCCGGTTACTTTTCCAGCCAGGCGTTGATGGCCTGCAGGTCGGCTTCATTGAGCTGGCCGGCGGCCGCCTTCAGTTGCAATAACGACTGGATATAGTTGTAGCGGGCCTGTGCCAGATCGCGGCGTGCGCTGAACAGCAGTTGCTGCGCATTGAGCACATCGACCTGCGTGCGCACGCCCACTTCCTGGCCCAGTCGTGTGGAGTCGAGCGAACTCTGGTTCGATACCAATGCCGCTTCCAGCGCGCGCACCTGGGCAATGCCGTTGGTGACACCGAGATAGCCCTGGCGGGCGGCAAGTTCGGCGCTGCGCCGCGCGTTTTCCAGATCCTGCTGCGCCTTCATTTCGTTGGCGACCGCTTCCCGCACCCGCGAATTGACAATGCCACCCTTAAACAGCGGAATCGCCAGTTGCAGTCCGATGATTTTTGACGAGGTGTCGGTGCCGGAGCCGCCCTGGGTGCCGGAACCCGATGCCGATTCGCCGAGTGTTGCGTACGCATCCAGCGTCGGGTAATGCGCGCCGCGGTTGCGCTGCACATCCAGCGCGGAAAAATTGAGGTTCTCCTGCGCGATCAGCACCTGCAGCCCCGCGGTGCGCGCCCGTTCGACCCATTGCTCCATCGACCGCGGTTCCGGTGGCAGCGGCGCGAAATTTTTGCCGAGGTTCGCGATTTCCGGTGCAGCGCGGCCGATCAGCTGCTCCAGCGCGCGGTTTTTTACTTCGAGGTCGTTGCGTGCCGCGATTTCCTGCGCAGTCACCAGATCGAATCGGGCCTGCGCTTCATGGGTGTCGGTGATGGTGGCATTGCCGACTTCGAAATTGCGTTTGGCCTGTTCCAGTTGCTGGCCGATGGCGGCTTTCTGCGCCTGCGCCAGCACGACATTGTTGCGCGCGAGCAGCACGTCGAAATAGGCCTGCGCGGCGCGCAGGATCAGGTTCTGTGCAGCGGAGGCCAGTTGCACGTCGGCCAGCGCGACCTGGGTCTTGCCCTGGTCGTAGGCCACCAGATTCTGTTTGCGGTAAATCGGCTGGGTGATCGAAACCGAGACCGAGTTTGAATTGTATTGCGCCTGGCTGCCGGGCAGTGCCGGATTCCTGAAGCGCAGATCGCGGTCGTTGTACTGGGTCGATGCCGACAAATCGGCCTGTGGCAGCAGTCCGGCGCGGCCCTGCGGCAGTTTTTCCTGGCCGGCAGTCCAGCTGGCACGGGCAGCGGCGTACACCGGATCGGAATCCCGCGCCAGACGGTAGATGTTCAGCAGATCGGCCGCGGCCACGGCTTGGGCTGTCAGCAAAGTGCATGCAATGATGGTGCCGAAAAATCCGCTATTGAAATATACGCGGCGCATTGCGATTGGATGCCTTAAAAGACGAAACGTTGCAGTTGCAGCGCGTTTTTTAACGGCGCCGTACAGGTTTCGAACAGGGTGACCGAATGGCAGGCGCCGCCATTGGCGCGGGTGACCAGCTGCGTCTGCATTGCCGGCGCGGCGCCGACAACGGCGAGCAGCCGGCCGCCGGGATTCAGGCTTTGCTGGAAACTTTCGGGCAGCACCGGCACCGAGCCGGTGAGCACGATGACGTCGTACGGCCCGTGTTTGTCCCAGCCGCGCGCGGCGTCGCCGGTTTCCAGTGTGACGTTGCTGATGTTGTGCGCGGCCAGGCGTGCGGCGGCGCCGCGTGTGAACTCGGGCACGATTTCCACGCTGTAGACATGGCGGCCGAGGCTGGCCAGCAGCGCCGTCATGTAGCCGCTGCCGGTGCCGATTTCGAGGATGGTATCGCCGCTCTGTACGCCGACTCCCTGCAGCATGCGCGCTTCAAGTTTGGGTGAAAGCATGCATTCGCCGTGGCCGAGCGGAATTTCCAGGTCGGCAAAGGCCAGTGCGCGATGCTGTTCCGGCACGAAATCTTCGCGATGCAGACGCATCAGCAGATCAAGCACCACCGGATCCAGCACATCCCAGGGCCGGATCTGCTGTTCAACCATGTTGAAACGGGCGTGTTCGATATCCATGCGCGGCGTCGAATTGGCAAGAGCGTTCAAGAGCGATAACTGCTTGTCGGAAAGGAGGGATTCAGCGGGATTTAAACGGGATTTAATCGAGGATTCAGCGGGGTTTAAACGGGATTTCAACGGGATTTCAACGGGATTTCAGCGAGAACTCCCAAGCGGAATTTGTACTTGAAACATGCACCGGAAACAGCGCCGCTTGTTGCTTGCAATTATCCCATATTTCCATTAGCGTAAACACCACACGTAGGGGTCCTTGCAGCCGGTGTTTACGCACTACGGCTGCAGGGTGAGACAAACCCTCATAACCTGATACGGGTAATGCCGTCGTAGGGAGCGTGGCGAAGGGCGATCTTCTCTTTTTATCGCCTCTGTATCGCCCTTCCTCCGCCGCTTATCTACCATGCTTACTTACCACTACCACGGTATTTACCACGGTACTTACACACGGAGCGCGCCATGAATGCCAATCCCAAATTCCTCAACGCCACGGCCCAGGTCGATGCCAGCGCGGTCAAACCCCTGCCCAATTCGCGCAAGGTCTACATCGAAGGCACGCAAACCGGTGTGCGTGTGCCGATGCGCGAAATCACCCAGTCGGACACCCCCGCATCGATGGGCGCGGAGAAAAATCCCGCCATCCTCGTCTACGACACCTCGGGCCCGTACACCGATCCGGCAGTGAAAATCGACATTCGCTCCGGGCTCGAGCCGCTGCGCCAGTCGTGGATCGAGGCGCGCGGTGACACCGAAGCGCTGACCGGCCCGACTTCGCGTTATGGCCGTGAGCGGCTGGAGGATCCGAAGCTCGCCAGCCTGCGTTTCAATCTCGGTCGCCAGCCGCGTCGCGCCAAAGCCGGCATGAACGTGTCGCAGATGCATTACGCGCGCAAAGGCCTGATCACCCCGGAAATGGAATACATCGCGATCCGCGAGAACCAGCGGCGTGAAGGCTTGAGCGAACTGCTCACGCGCCAGCATCCCGGTGAGCATTTCGGTGCTTCGATCCCGAAAATCATCACGCCTGAATTCGTCCGCGATGAAGTGGCGCGCGGCCGCGCCATTATCCCGCTCAACATCAACCATCCGGAAATCGAGCCGATGATCATCGGCCGCAATTTCCTGGTGAAAATCAACGCCAACATCGGCAATTCGGCGATTTCTTCCGGCATCCAGGAAGAAGTCGAAAAAATGACCTGGTCGATCCGCTGGGGCGGCGACACGGTGATGGATTTGTCCACCGGCCAGCACATCCACGAGACCCGCGAGTGGATCATCCGCAATTCGCCGGTGCCGATCGGTACGGTGCCGATTTACCAGGCGCTGGAGAAGGTCGACGGCAAGGCCGAGGAGCTGACCTGGGAAATCTACCGCGACACGCTGGTCGAGCAATGCGAGCAGGGCGTGGATTACTTCACCGTCCATGCCGGCGTGCGCCTGCCGTACATCCCCATGACCGCGAAACGCATGACCGGCATCGTGTCGCGCGGCGGTTCGATCATGGCCAAATGGTGCCTGGCGCACCACAAGGAGAGTTTCCTCTACACCCACTTCGAGGACATTTGTGAACTGCTGAAGCAGTACGATGTCTCATTTTCACTGGGTGACGGATTGCGCCCGGGGTCGATTTACGACGCCAACGATGAGGCGCAACTGGCCGAACTGAAGACGCTGGGCGAACTCACCAAAGTCGCGTGGCAGCACGACGTGCAGGTGATGATCGAGGGTCCGGGGCACGTGCCGATGCACATGATCAAGGAGAACATGGAACTGCAGCTTAAATACTGTGACGAAGCGCCGTTCTATACGCTGGGACCGCTGACCACCGACATTGCGCCGGGGTACGACCACATCACTTCGGCGATTGGTGCTGCGATGATCGGCTGGTACGGCACGGCGATGCTGTGTTACGTGACGCCGAAGGAGCATCTGGGCCTGCCCGACAAGGAAGACGTCAAGGACGGCATCATGGCGTATAAAATCGCGGCGCATGCCGCCGATCTCGGCAAGGGGCATCCGGGCGCGCAGATCCGCGACAACGCGTTGTCGAAGGCACGTTTTGAATTCCGCTGGGACGACCAGTTCAACCTCGGCCTCGATCCGGACAAGGCGCGCGAGTTTCACGACGAAACGCTGCCGCAGCACGGTGCCAAACTCGCCCATTTCTGCTCGATGTGCGGGCCGCATTTCTGCTCGATGAAAATCACCCAGGACGTGCGCGAATATGCCGCAGCGCAGGGGGTGGCCGAGAAGGATGCGCTGCAAAAGGGCATGCAGGACAAGGCGCAGGAGTTTGTCGAGCAGGGCGCCGAGATTTACCGCAAGGCCTGAGTGCCGCCGCTGCGACGCGCCGGTACACCGGCCGTACCCGGCGGCGTTAAACAGGGTACAGGCGCAATCCACAGTGAGGTGACCATGCTGCAACGTACATTGTTGATTCTGATGCTGGGCACGACATTGGCCGCGACGGTGCAGGCTGCGGAGCCGGTGCCGCCGGCACGTGCGGCCGTGCCGCCCGAACTGCGCTTGTTGCTGGGCGGACTGGTGAGCGAGAACGACGTCAGTCTGCTGTTCGCCCATTTGCGCGCTTCGATGGCTGCGACCGCCGAGGGCCGGCAGCCGCCGCCTTTTCCGGAAGCCCTGGGCAAACGACTGCAGGCCGCCGGCAGTGAACTGCAGGTGCGCGGCCTGATTGCCGGCATGGTCCTGACCCAGTTTGTGGAACGCGCGGTCCGCGATGCCGTGCGTGAACTGGCGCCACCGCCGGCGTCGCGCGACAGTTACTGATTTCCCGTTACGCCGGTTTGCCGGATCGTAGCCAGAGCCTTCTTCGGCGACTGACGAAAGACCAAATCTTATTAAACCGCAGATGAACGCCGATCAACGCCGATCAACCCGGTACAACAAAGCGTACTGAAGGCGTCAAAAAATTTATCAAAGCCATGGCTTGCATTGATTTCATATGGTTTCCCCCCAATTTTTTTGATTTTATCGGCGTTCATCGGCGGTTACCCTTTTCTGTTTTCGCTGAGTAAATCTTGAATAAAAAAATAACACTGCTCGCAGGGGTCGCTATGGCGCTGGGCATTGCCGGCGCCGCGTATTGGTATTTTGGCGGCACGCCGGCACAGGCGGCATTCCGGGTGGCCAATATCGAGCGCGGTAATCTGGTGGCCGCAGTTTCGGCGACGGGCACATTGAATCCGGTGGTGTCGGTGCAGGTCGGTTCGCAGGTGTCCGGACAGGTCAAGGAAATTTTCGTCGACTACAACTCGGTGGTGAAAAAGGGCGACGTCATCGCCCGCATTGACCCCGAGTCCTTCGCGCTGCGCGTTAATCAGGCAATGTCCGATCTTGAGGCGAGCCGCGCCACGGTGCTGACGCAGCGCGCCAATGTGGCGGCGTTGCAGGCTGAAGTGTCGCGCGCCCAGGTCGCCATGGCCGAGGCCGGGCGCGGGTACAAGCGCAATCAGATGCTGGTCGAAAAGGGTTTTGTGTCGCAGGCCGCTTTGGAAACATCGCAGTCGGTGGTGGCCATTGCGAGCGAACAGGTCAAAACCGCGCAGGCGCAGCGCGCCGTCGGTGACGCGCAAATCCGTAACGGCGAAGCCCTGGTCAAGCAGCGCGAATCGCAACTGGCGCAGGCCAGAGTCGATCTCGAGCGCACGACCATCCGTGCGCCGGTGGACGGCATTGTCATTTCGCGCAGTGTCGATGCCGGCCAGACGGTTGCCGTCAGCTTGCAGGCGCCGACGCTGTTCCTGATCGCGCGCAATCTGACCGACATGCAGGTCGAGGCTTCGATTGATGAGTCGGAAATCGGCCGTGTTGCCATCGGCCAGGACGCGACGTTTACCGTTGATTCATTCCCGGGCCGCACCTTCCGCGGCAAAATCACCCAGGTGCGCAAGGCCGCGCTGGTGGTGCAGAACGTGGTGACTTATGTGGCGATCATTTCCGCGCCCAATCCCGACCTGACGCTGTTGCCGGGCATGACCACCAATGTGCGCATCACCGTCGCCAACCGCGATCAGGTGCTGCGGTTGCCCAATGCCGCATTGCGCTACCGGCCGCCAGGGGCGGCGCTGCCGGCAAAGGGCGGGAAAGATGCGGCGCAAAAGGGTGCCGCAGGCGAGGGCGCAGCCCCCGGCGCCGGCGGGCAGGCGCAGGTTACCCGTGAGCGGCTGACCCGGGAACTGGGCTTGAGCCCTGAGCAGCAGGCCAAACTCGAGGCGATACAAAAGGCCACCGCTGAAAAGATTGCGGCACTCAGCGCCGATGATCCGGCGCAGCGCAAAAAAGAGGCGGGCCGGCTGCGCGCGCAGTCGCGTACCGAGATTGCGGCGATCCTCAACGACGAGCAACGCAAGCGTTACGAGGAACTGGCGGCTGAACAGCGCGGCGTAGTGACCACGCGCGGCACGGTATGGGTGCCGGACGCCACGCGCGCGCCGAAGTCGGTCAATGTGCGGCTCGGCATCAGCGACGGTTCGTTCACCGAACTGCTCGGCAGCGAATTGAAGGAAGGCGACGCGGTGATCATCGGCGGCAGCACGGGCGCGGCAAAGGGTGAAACCAAGGGTGCTGCACCGCGTTTCGGTTTTTAAGAGCGGCAACGAAAAGGCCAAGTCCAAATCCAATTTAACTGCCGATGAATTCTTTTCAATACCCCCTTGAGGGGCGCGCAGATCAACCCGGTTAACAAAACACACTGGAGGCGTTCTAAATTTTTTGTTAAAAACCGGGCCTGCATTGATTTGATGTTATCGGCAGTAATCCGCGTTCATCGGCGGTTAACGTTTTCTGATTTTGATCCGGACCCGGAATAAATGTTAATAAAAACAATTGATTATAGTAATTTTCTGGCGCTGATGGATTGACGCTGCCGTGTCGACGCCGCTAATTACCACCCGCGAGCTGGCCAAGTCGTATGCACTCGGAGGCTTTACCGTGCATGCCCTGCGCGGCGTGTCGGTGGACATCAGTGCCGGTGAATTCGTTGCGGTGATGGGGCCTTCCGGTTCCGGCAAATCCACGTTCATGAACCTGCTCGGCTGCCTGGATACGCCGTCCAGCGGCGAATATCTGCTCGCCGGCGATCGCGTGTCCGGCCTCGACGGCGACGCGCTGGCGGCGATCCGCAACCAGCGTATCGGTTTTGTGTTCCAGAGTTTCAACCTGCTGCCGCGCACCTCAGCGCTGGAAAACATCGCGCTGCCGCTGCTGTATTGCGGTGTTACCGGCGACGAGCGCAATCGTCGTGCAACATTGCGTCTTGCCGAGGTGGGTCTCGCTGATCGCGGCCATCATCACCCGGCGCAGTTGTCGGGGGGGCAGCAGCAGCGCGTGGCGATCGCGCGCGCGTTGGTCAACAATCCGGTGCTGATCCTTGCTGACGAACCCACCGGCGCGCTGGACACGCAGACCAGCTGCGAAGTGATGGCGTTGCTGCAGCAACTGAATGCGCAGGGCATGACGGTGGTGCTGGTGACTCACGAGCACGACATTGCCGAATTCGCCAAACGCGTGATCACCTTCCGCGACGGCCGTGTTGTCGAGGATCATGTGGTTGAACAACCGAGGGACGCCGCGGCGCTGGCGGTGGAGCGGCGCGCGGAGCAATTGCAGAACGAGGTGCGGGCATGAATATTCTGGCGAGCATCCGCATCGCCCTGCGCGCGCTGCGCATCAACAAGCTGCGCAGCGCGCTGACCATGCTCGGCATCATTATCGGCGTTGCCGCCGTGATCACCATGATTGCCGTCGGCTCCGGCGCGCAGTCGCGCATTGAGGAGCAGATCAAGGGTCTGGGCACCAATCTGATCATTCTGATGCCTGGTTCCAGTACCAGCGGCGGTGTGCGCATGGGCGCCGGCTCGCGCAACACGCTGACCGAGGAGGACGGCTATGCGATCCAGCGCGACGTGCCGGCAGTGCAGGCTTCCGCGCCGACGCTCCGCGGTACCGGCCAGGTGGTGGGCGGCTCCGGCAACTGGTCGACCGTGTTCTACGGCGTGACCCCGGAATATTTCGAGGCGCGCAACTGGGTGATCGCACAGGGCAAGGGTTTTGATGCGGCCGACGTCGCAGGGTCCGCCAAAGTGGCGCTGCTCGGGGATACCGTGGCGCGCAACCTGTTCGGCGACACTGATCCGGTCGGGCAGGTCGTCCGCATCCGCAAGGTGCCGTTCACCGTCATCGGCACACTGGATAAAAAAGGGCAAAGCCTGATGGGCCAGGACCAGGACGATGTAATCCTGATGCCGATCTCGACTGCGCGCAACCGTGTGCTCGGCCAGGGCGCCGGCCGGCAGCGCACCGTGGGTTCGGTGTCGATCAAGATTCGCGACGACGAGGACATGAAGGAGGCCGAGGGGCAGATCCGCGAACTGCTGCGCCAGCGCCATCGCATCCAGCAGGACCGCGAGGATGACTTCACGCTGCGCAACCTGTCTGAGGTGCTCAGTGCGCGCGAAGAATCGAGCAAGATCATGGGTCTGCTGCTCGCGGCCGTGGCGTCGGTGTCGCTGCTGGTCGGCGGCATCGGCATCATGAACATCATGCTGGTGTCGGTGACTGAACGCACGCGGGAAATCGGCCTGCGGATGGCGGTGGGCGCGCGCGGCCGCGACATCCTGACCCAGTTCCTGGTGGAGGCGATTACGCTGGCGCTGATCGGCGGCTTGCTCGGCATCGCGCTGGGCGTCGGCGGTTCGCTGGCGATCGGCCAGTTTGTCGGCTGGCCGATCCAGCTCGGCATCGAGCCGGTGGCGCTGGCCGTGGGTTTTGCCGGGGCGATCGGCATTTTTTTTGGCTTTTATCCGGCGCGCAAGGCGTCGCGGCTGCTGCCGATCGAGGCGCTTAGATACGAGTGACTGGTGATTGGTAACTGGTGACTGGTAAAACCGGGACTGGCCAATCCACGCCAATCACCAATCACCAGTTACCAGTTACCAAAGTAAAATACCGCTATGGATCCCACGCTCGCCCTTAAAGCCCTGCTCATGGGCGTCGTCGAAGGTCTGACGGAATTTCTGCCCATCTCGAGCACCGGCCATCTGATCATCGCCGGCAGCCTGCTCGGGTTCAATGACGAAAAAGGCAAGGTCTTCGAACTGGTGATTCAGACCGGCGCGATGCTGGCGGTGTGCTGGGAATTCCGTGCGCGTTTCCTCGGTGTGTTGCGTGGCCTGGCGGTGGATGCGACGGCGCAGGGCTTCGTGCTGAACCTGATCGCCGCCTTCATGCCCGCGGCGATCCTCGGCCTGGCGCTGGGTTCTGTCATCAAGGCCCACCTGTTTCACGCAGTGCCGGTGGCCGTGGCGCTGATCCTCGGCGGTTTCGTGATCCTGTGGGTGGAGCGGCGCGAGCGCCCGGTGCGTATCGACGATGTCGACCGCATGACCTGGCGCGATGCGCTGAAGATCGGGTTTGCGCAGGCGACTGCGCTGATTCCCGGCGTGTCGCGTTCCGGAGCCACCATCATCGGTGGCATGCTGTTCGGTCTTTCACGCCGCGCAGCGACGGAGTTTTCGTTTTTCCTCGCGGTGCCGACGTTGATGGCCGCCGGGGCCTATGATTTATACAAAAACCGTGCGCTGCTGTCGGCCGATGACATCGGACTGTTCGGCATCGGGACTGCAACCGCGTTTTTTTCGGCATACATCAGTATCCGCTGGCTGATGCGGTATGTGGCGACACACGATTTCCGCGTGTTTGCGTGGTACCGCATCGGCTTCGGATTGTTCATTCTCGCCAGCGCCTATACCGGCATCATTCACTGGTAGCTGGAGGTTCCAGCGCGGAGTGCGGAGTGCGGAGTGATGAGTGCGGTGCGTAGCGTGCAGCGTGGGGGACTTCATTCTGCACTTTGCATTCCGCATTCACCACTCATCGCCGGGTCCTAGCCTTGTGTCCACGGCAGCTCTGCCGCGCGCCAGCCGCCAACCTTGTTGCGGTGGCCCTGCGCATCGCGGTCGCCTTCAAAACCTTCGAGCACGTTGTAACAGTCGGCGTAGCCGGCCTGCATCGCGAGCATTGCAGCATTGTGCGAGCGGCCGCCGCTGCGGCAGATGAACAGCACCGGCGCTTCCGCCACGACTTTTTGCTGCAGCTCCTGCACGAATGCCGGGTTCGGGCGGTTGCCGGGATAGGACAGCATTTCGATTTCGACCGCACCGGGGATGCGCCCGACCCAGTCCCACTCGGCGCGGGTGCGCACATCCACCAGCTGCGCGCCGGGGGTGGATTTCCACAGTTGCCAGGCTTCCTGCGGCAATAAGGCGCCGCTGTACGGCAGGCCCATTTGTCGGGCGCGATCGCGTGCTGCGGCGAGAATTGGATCGGTAGCGTTGGTGTCGCTCATGGTATTGGCCATTCGGGATGCAGGGCCGGGCATTCTAACCGGGTGCACAAGGTCGATGCATGCCCTATAATGGGGCGTGGCAGGGATTGACGCACAGTATTGGTGCATTCTTTGGGAGTTCCTGGATAAAATTCCATTCTTATTCAAATGGATAGTGATGCACCGCCTTGGTACACATCCTGCTGAATAGGGTCGCCGGAACAAATTAAATCCCGAATCCCCCTTTAATCATTAGTAATCGTTAGGAGAGTTAGATGGGAAGCGCTACCGATGTCATGAAGATGCTCAAGGACAACGAAGTCAAATTCGTTGACCTGCGATTTACCGACACCCGCGGCAAGGAACAGCATGTGTCCGTGCCGACCAAGATGTTCGGCGAAGACAAGTTCACCGACGGCCATGCTTTTGACGGTTCGTCGATTGCCGGCTGGAAGGGCATTGAGGCCTCGGACATGCTGCTGATGCCGGATCCGGGCAGCATGCGCATGGACCCGTTTACCGACGAAGCCACGCTGAATCTGACCTGCGACGTGGTCGAACCCTCGGACGGCAAGGGTTACGACCGCGATCCACGCTCGATTGCCAAGCGCGGCGAGGCTTATCTCAAATCGTCCGGCATCGGTGACACCGCCTACTTCGGCCCGGAACCCGAGTTTTTCATTTTTGATTCGGTGACCTGGAGCGTCGATATGTCGGGCTCAATGGTCAAAGTCAAAAGCTCCGAAGCGCCGTGGTCTTCTGGTGAAGACATGGAAGGCGGCAACATGGGCCACCGTCCCGCGATCAAGGGCGGTTATTTCCCGGTGCCGCCGGTGGATCAGCTGCAGGACATCCGCTCCGCGATGTGCCTGGCACTCGAAGAGCAGGGCGTTCCGGTCGAAGTGCATCACCATGAAGTGGCGGCACCCGGCCAGTGCGAAATCGGCACCCTGTTCAGCAGCCTGGTCAAACGCGCCGACTGGAACCAGATCCTCAAGTACACCGTGCACAATGTCGCGCATTCCTACGGCAAGACGGCAACCTTCATGCCGAAACCGATCGTCGGCGACAACGGTTCGGGCATGCATGTGCATCAGTCACTGTGGAAAGGCGGCCAGAACCTGTTCAGCGGCAACGGTTATGCCGGACTGTCAGAGCTCGCGCTGTTCTACATCGGTGGCATCATCAAACATGCCCGTGCGCTGAACGCGATCACCAACCCGGGCACCAACTCCTACAAACGGCTGGTTCCGGGTTTTGAAGCGCCGATCAACCTCGCCTACTCCGCGAAGAACCGTTCGGCATCAATCCGCATTCCGCACGTTGCCAGCCCGAAAGCGCGCCGCATCGAAGTCCGTTTCCCGGACCCGACCGCGAATCCGTACCTGGCATTTACCGCGATGATGATGGCTGGTCTCGACGGCATCCAGAACAAGATTCACCCGGGCGATGCGATTGACAAGAATCTGTACGATCTGCCGCCGGAAGAAGCGAAGAAAGTGCCGAATGTGTGTTCCTCGCTCGACCAGGCGCTGGAAACGCTCGACAAGGATCGCGAGTTCCTGACCCGTGGCGGCGTGTTCTCCAATGAAATGATCGACGCGTACATCGCGTTGAAAATGGAGGAGGTCACTGCCTTCCGCATGACCACGCATCCGCTTGAGTTCCAGCTGTATTACAGCCTCTGATCGCATGTGCTTCGGCAAAAGGGCGGGCGGGTGCCCGCCTTTTTGTTTCCCTGGCGTAATTGCGATTTTTTCTTTACTGACATAGACTTAGCCCTTCATTGCTCATGCTGCAAGTCAACCACACGGATGTTGTTCCCGTTGGGAGAAATGCCAGCCTTCGGGCGGGATTAACCGGGGCTACCCATGCGTTTGTTCACGCTGTTGTTCACAGTGACACTGTTGTTGCTGGGATTTTCGGGCCTGGTCCGGGCCGATATCTGGGAGTGCGTCGACAGCAGCGGCAACAAGCGCTTTACCAACGTCAAGGCGGAAGCGGCCGGCTGCAAACCGATGAACCTGCCGCCGGTGTCGAGCGTTCCTGCGCCCAAGCCTCCAGCCAAGGGCGCCGCCAAACCGCAGGTTGCCCCGGCCAACTTCCCCAAGGTCGATGCGCCGACACAGCAGCAGCGCGATGGCGAGCGGCGCAGAATCCTCGAACAGGAGCTGGCCAACGAGCAGAAACTGCTCGACCAGGCGAAAAAAGACCTTGCCGAGCAGGAGGCCACCCGCCTCGGCAGCGAGCGCAATTACCAGCGGGTCCTCGAGCGTCTCGAGCCGTTCAAGAAGAGGGTGACATTGCACGAGAACAACATCGTCAACCTGCGCAAGGAAATATCCACGCTGCGTTAGCCGGCCCGGCGACACGCCTCCGCTGCGCAAATGCCGCCCCTGTGCGGTGTTTCCCCCCCGTAGTTACGACCGAATGCCGGCATGGGCGCGCTGGCGTGTTTTTTGCTCCAGCACAGCTTGAACCGATGCCATGAGCACCGCGGCGCTGAACGGGCTTGATCTGCTCGCGACCGCAGTGGTGGTGGTCGATGACAAACAAGCCATGCTCTACATGAACCCTGCTGCGGAAAATCTTTTCGAGGCATCGAACACCAATGTCGCCGGGCTGACCCTCGAGCGGCTGTTTGGCGACAACGCCGTCCTTGCTGTCGCGATCAGCTATGCCCATGCCAACAACTGCAGCTATACCGAGCATGAGCTTGAGTTTGCGGTCAATGGCCGCCTGCGGCTGAACCTGGCCTGCACGGTGAGTCCCACGGACCGTGGCCCTGCGGCCAGCGGCACTCTGCTCGAATTCCGCCAGATCGACCAGCAGTTGCGCGTCGAACGCGAGGCAAGACTGCTCGAGCAAAGCCAGGCGCACCGCGACCTGATCCGCAATCTGGCGCATGAAATCAAGAATCCGCTGGGCGGCATCCGCGGCGCGGCGCAACTCCTCGACCGCGAACTCGAGCGACCGGCACTGCACGAATACACGCAGGTGATCATCAAGGAATCCGACCGGCTGCAGTCCTTGATGGACCGCCTGCTGACACCGCACCGGCTGCCGCTGCCGGGGCCGGTGAACATCCATGAAGTGCTGGAACGCGTGCGCAGCGTGATCCTCGCCGAATTTCCTGGCATCATCGTGCGCCGCGACTACGACACCAGCATGCCCGTCCTCATCGGCGACCGCGAGCAACTGATACAGGTCGTACTCAACATCACGCGCAACGCCGCGCAGGCGATCAAAAGCGTCGCCAAGGATGGCGGCAACGAAAGCGGCGAGATAAAGCTGAAAACGCGGATTGCGCGCCAGGTCACTCTGGCGCGCCGCCGTTTCCGCCACGCGGTGCAGGTTGAGATCAGCGACAACGGTCCCGGCATTCCCGAAGACATGCGCGCACGCGTGTTCCAGCCGCTGTTTTCCGGCCGTGAAGGTGGCAGCGGCCTCGGCCTGACGATCGCCCACAATTTTGTCACCCAGCATCACGGCGCGATCACTTTCGAAAGCACGCCCGGCAAAACCTGTTTCACATTGCTGCTTCCGGTGCAGGATGACCCGCGCGGGTCGCGGAGCGTTAATGCCCCTGTCCAGTCACCACATTTATGATTGCGAAACCACATGAAACCAGTCTGGATTATTGACGACGACCGTTCGATACGCTGGGTGTTCGAAAAAGCCCTGACCCGCGAGAACATCGCATTCAAGGCCTTTGCTTCGGCACGCGAAGCGCTGGCGGCGCTGGAGGACGAAACCCCGCAGGTTGTGGTCAGCGATATCCGCATGCCGGGTGAATCCGGCCTGGAACTGCTGCAGCAGGCCAAATTGCGCCACCCCTCGCTGCCGGTGATCATCATGACCGCCTATTCCGACCTGGAAAGCGCAGTGACGGCGTTCCAGGGCGGGGCCTACGAATATTTGCCCAAACCTTTCGACGTCGATCATGCCGTCGAGTTGATCCGCCGCGCGATGGACGAAAGCGTGCGCCAGGATACGTCGGGCGAAGTCAGCGAGGCGGTGCCGGAAATACTCGGCCAGGCGCCGGCGATGCAGGAGGTGTTCCGCGCCATCGGCCGGCTGTCGCAGTCGCATGCCACGGTGATGATTACCGGCGAGTCGGGGACCGGCAAGGAACTGGTGGCGAGTGCGCTGCACCGCCACAGCCCGCGCGCCGGAAGGCCTTTCATCGCCATCAACACTGCGGCGATACCCAAGGAACTGCTGGAGTCGGAATTGTTTGGTCACGAGCGCGGTGCGTTTACCGGCGCGCAGAACATGCGCCGCGGGCGTTTCGAACAGGCCGAGGGCGGCACGCTGTTTCTCGACGAAATCGGCGACATGCCGCAGGAGCTGCAGACCCGGCTGCTGCGGGTGCTCTCTGACGGCAATTTTTACCGCGTCGGCGGACATCAGCCAATGAAGGCCAATGTGCGCGTCATCGCGGCGACCCACCAGGACCTGGAAACGAGGGTCAAGCAGGGATTGTTCCGCGAAGATCTGTTTCACCGCCTGAACGTGATCCGCCTGCGGCTGCCGGCCTTGCGCGAGCGGCGCGAGGATATCCCGCTGCTGGCGAAATATTTCCTGCAGAAAAGCGCGCGCGACCTTGGCGTCGAATCGAAGCGTCTGGCCGAGGCCACGCTCAAGTACATCGCCGTGCAGGACCTGCCGGGCAATGTGCGGCAACTGGAAAACCTGTGTCACTGGCTGACGGTGATGGCGCCCGCGGCGACCATCGAAGTCAAGGATCTGCCGCCGGAGATGCGCGCGCAATCCGCGGTGGCTGGCGCAGAAGACTGGGTGACGGCGTTGGGGCGCGAAGCCGAGCTGCGGCTGCATCGCGGCGAGACCGGCATCATGGAAGAGCTGACCCACCAGTTTGAAAAAGTGCTGATTCTCAAGGCGCTGGCACAAACCGGCGGGCGGCGCATCGAAGCTGCGCAATTACTCGGCCTTGGCCGCAACACGCTGACACGCAAGATTCAGGAATTGAAAATAGAATCTGGCCGCGGCGAGGAAGTCTAGCGTCGAAGATCACAACGGTAAAGCAGCCCAGCCGTCGAAGTTCACAACGGCAAAGCAGTCCAGCCGCCGAAGATCACGACGGCGGAGCAGTCCAGCCGCCGAAGTTCACAACGGTAAAGCAGTCCAGCAATCAGAGTAGTATCCCCCGCAGAGTTTCCCCGGGAGGCCATCGGCCATGACGCAATACGACTACGATCTGATCACCATTGGCGGCGGATCCGGCGGCGTGCGCGCCAGCCGCATGTCCGCCACACACGGCGCCCGGGTGGCATTGGTGGAGGCCGGCGCGCTGGGCGGCACCTGCGTCAATGTCGGTTGCATTCCGAAAAAACTGTTTTCCTACGCGGCGCATGCCGCATCCGACTTTGCCGATGCCCGCGGTTTCGGCTGGTCGCTCGCTGGCGCGCAGTTCGACTGGAATACCCTGCTCGCCAACAAGGATCGCGAAATCGCCCGACTCAACGGCGTTTATGCCAAGGTGCTGCAGGATGCCGGAGTTGAGGTTATCGCCGGACATGCCCGCGTCGTCGACGCGCATACCGTGGCCATCGGCGATCGAGTGTTGACCGCAGCGCATCTGCTGATCGCCACCGGTGGTCATGCCGTAAAGCCCGACATCCCTGGCGCCGAGCTGGGCATTACCTCCGATCAGGCTTTTCATCTTGATGCGCTGCCGCGCCGTGTGGTGCTGGTCGGTGGCGGTTATATCGCGGTCGAGTTCGCATCGATATTCAATGGCCTGGGTGTGGAAACAACGCTGCTGCATCGTGGCGAACGGCTGTTGCGCGGTTTTGATGATGATCTGGGCAAGGTGCTGGCCGAGGAGCTGGCGGCACATGGCGTTACGCTGGCACTCAAGGAAGCACCGGTCGGCCTGGTACGCGATGGTGAAAATTTGCGGCTGATGCTCGACTCGGGACGGAGCATAGAGACTGATCTGGTGATGTTTGCCACCGGGAGACGGCCAAGCGTCGCCGGACTGGGACTGGCGGAAGTCGGCGTCAAACTGGCGAAAAACGGCGCGGTACTGGTCAACGATTATTACGTGACCTCGGTGCCATCCATACATGCTATCGGTGATGTGATTGATCGTGTGCAGCTGACGCCGGTGGCGATTGCCGAAGGCATGGCGCTGGCGCGGACCCTGTTCAAGAATGATCCTGCCGTGCTCGATTACAGCAACATTGCCACGGCAGTGTTCAGCCATCCGCATATCGGCACCGTCGGCCTGACCGAAGCCGGGGCGCGGGAGCGCCACGGCGCGGTGGATGTTTATCGCACCCGTTTTCGTCCCTTGAAAGCAACATTGTCCGGATCAACGGAGCGGGTATTCATGAAACTGGTCGTGGCCCGGGATACGGGGCGCGTGCTGGGCGCGCATATGGTCGGCGCCGAAGCCGGTGAGATTATCCAAGGCCTTGCCGTGGCATTGAATTGCGGCGCCACCAAGGCGCAGTTCGACGCCACCATCGGCATCCATCCCACCACCGCGGAAGAGTTTGTCACGATGCGCGGTTGAGTCCCGGGCCGTCGCCAGGTATTCCGGGTCAGGCGAACTCAGCGATGACCGGTGCGTGGTCCGACGGGCGTTCGTGGCGCCGCGGTTCGCTGTCGATGGCGCAGGATTTGCAGGTGACGGCGAGCGCGCCGGAGGCGAGGATGTGGTCGATGCGCATGCCCATTTTTCGACGGAACGCCTGCATCCGGTAATCCCACCAGGTAAATGATCTTTCCGGCTGTTCGAACAGCCGGAAGGTGTCCTGCAGACCGAGGCCAATCAGTTGTTCGAAAGCGCTACGCTCGGGCGCGCTGCATAACACCTTGCCGGCCCAGGCCGCCGGGTCATGCACATCGCGGTCTTCGGGCGCGATGTTGAAATCGCCAAGCAGCGCCAGCGACGGATGTTGTGTCATCTCCGTGCGCAGCCAGGCGGTCAGCGCCGCCAGCCATTCGAGTTTGTAGCGGTATTTGTCCGACTCGACGGACTCACCATTCGGTATATAGGCGCAGACGACGCGGACACCGTTAACGGTTGCGGTGGTGACGCGCTTTTGCGGATCGTCGAATCCGGGAATGCCGTGGGCGGCGGCGGTGACGGGCTGTCGTGTCAGTATCGCCACGCCGTTGTAGGTTTTCTGGCCGCTGAATGACGCGTGATAACCGGCGGCCTCAATCTCGGCTAACGGGAATTTGGCGTCTTCGGTCTTGGTTTCCTGCAGGCACAGCGCGTCCGGCTTGTGCGTGTCCAGCCAGGTCAGCACCTGCGGCAGCCGGACCTTCAGCGAGTTGACGTTCCAGGTGGCGAGCTTCATTGCGCCGGCGCGGGCGCCGGTGGGACGCTGTCCGGAGCGGGTGCGGCGGCCTGGGGGAGCGGTGGTTTGGGCGCCGGCGCTGCCGGCGGTTTCGGCGCGGCATAGCCCGGGACCGGCTGGCGGGGATAACCGGCGGTATCCAGTGCCGTATCCCAGGCGCCTGCTTCATAACCCCTCAGGCGGTCGTTGCCGACGAACAGCAGCGGCACTTCCATGCCGCCATTGGTCAGTTTTTTGTAACCGGCCACATCATCCTGCGGGTTTTTCTGGGTGAAGGGCACGCCGCGCCGGACCAGGTGCGCCCGTGCCTTGTCGCAGCCGTCGCCGCAGTTGCTGATATAAAGCGTGACCGGGAAATTGCGCACCGCCTGTTGCACGCTGTAGGGCAGCGTGGAGGTTTCGATGACGTTGCCGCCAATGGTGCGTTTTTCGACTTTTTTGGCATTGGCCGGTGGCGGCGTATCGCGCCATTCGACCCGGCCCTTGTCATCGACCCAGCGATAGAGTTGCGCCGCCTGCGCCGGAATTGCGCTGATCAGGACAGTCAGCAGAACAACGATTCTCGTCATGGTGATCACCTCGCTCGCTTGCAGGAAATTCCACCCCGGTTCATGTCCGTGGTGCGGCCGCGTATCTGCATGATACCGCGACCGCTGCTGTTGTTGCGCCTCAGGCGGCTGTGGCCATGCCGTTGTGGCGCAGCAGTGCATCAATGTTCGGTTCCCGACCGCGAAATGCGACGAACGATTCCAGCGCCGGGCGGCTGCCGCCGACGGCCAGCACTTCATTCCAGAAATGCATGCCTGTCTTCGGATCGAGCACGCCGTTTTCCTCGAACAGGCTGTAGGCGTCGGCCGACAGCACTTCCGCCCATTTGTAGCTGTAATAACCCGCAGCATAACCGCCGGCGAAAATATGTGAAAAGTTATTCGGAAAACGGTTGTATTCGGGTGGCACCACCACCGCGATCTCGCGGCGCACCTCATCCAGCAATTGCAATGCGGTTTGTTTGCCCGCCGGATCAAAATCGTAATGCAGGCGCAGGTCGAACAGCGAGAACTCGATCTGGCGCACGGTGTGCATGCCGCTCTGAAAGTTTTTGGCGGCGAGCATTTTGTTGAACAGCGCCTTGGGCAGCGTCGCGCCGCTGTCGGCATGACGGGTCATCGCTTCAACGACGCCCCATTCCCAGCAGAAATTTTCCATGAACTGGCTCGGCAGCTCGACCGCATCCCATTCGACGCCGTTGATGCCGGATACGCCGAGGTAATCGACGCGGGTCAGCAGGTGGTGCAGGCCGTGGCCGAATTCATGGAACAGCGTGATTACTTCATCATGCGTGAACAGCGCCGGTTTCTTGCCTACAGGGGGCGTGAAATTGCAGTTGAGATAAGCCACCGGTGCCTGCGTGCCTTGCGTGGTGCTGCGCCGGGTGATGGCGTCGTCCATCCACGCGCCGCCGCGTTTGCTCGGCCGCGCATAGAGGTCGAGATAAAACTGGCCGACCAGCGTGCCGCTGCGGTCGCGGATCGAGAAAAAACGCACATCAGGATGCCATTGCGGCGCTTCGGTCGGCGCGATGCTCAGGCCGTACAGTGTTTCGACCACCTTGAACATGCCGGGCAGCACCGTGGTTTCGGGGAAGTACTGTTTAACTTCATTTTCGGAAAACGCGTACTGCGCAACCCGCAGTTTTTCCGACACGTAGGCGTAATCCCAGGCGGAGAGTTCGGCCATGCCCAGTTCCTTGCGGGCGAAATCCTGCAGTTCTTTCAGGTCGCGCTGGGCGTAGGGTTTGGCGCGCACCGCGAGTTCACGCAGGAATTCCAGCACTTGCGCCGGCGTTTCCGCCATTTTGGCTTCCAGCGAATATTCGGCGAAATTGCCGAAACCGAGCAGTTGCGCAATTTCACCGCGCAGGCTGACGATTTCAGTGATCAGCGGCGTGTTGTCGAG
The DNA here is from genome assembly GCA_038316355.1 of Burkholderiales bacterium. GTDB lineage: Bacteria > Pseudomonadota > Gammaproteobacteria > Burkholderiales > SG8-41. The sequence continues at coordinate 92,396 of JBBQAO010000003.1, read as the reverse complement.
TTTGGCGTCGCCGAATTCGGAAGCGCGGGTGACATAGGCGCGGTACATGCGTTCGCGCAATGCGCGGTTGTCGGCGTACTGCAGCACCGGCAGGTACGAAGGTGCGTGCAGTGTGAATTTCCAGCCGGCCTGTTTGTCTGCTTCGGCTGTGGCACGCGCGGCCTCGCGGGCGTCATCAGGCAGGCCGGCGAGTTCCGCGGCGTCGGTGACCACATGCGACCAGGCATTGGTGGCATCGAGCAGGTTGTCGCTGAAGCGCGAGGTCAGCATTGACAGCCGGTCGCTGATTTCGGTGTAGCGTTGTTTGCCGGCAGCCGGCAGCTCGGCGCCGCCGAGGCGGAAATCGCGTACTTCGTTATCGACGATTTTTTGCTGCGCGGGGCTCAGCGCGGTAAAGCCGGTGCCTGCGCGCAGTGCCTTGAACTTGCGGTAAAGCCCTTCATGCTGGCCGAGTTCGGTGTAGTACTGGGTGATTTTCGGCAGTACTGCGTTGTAGGCCTCGCGCAGTTCCGGGCTGTTCACCACCGCATTCAAGTGGCCGACCTGACCCCAGGCGCGATGCAGGCGTTCGTTCGCGTCTTCCAGCGGTCCGACAAAATTATTCCAGGCCGGTGTTGCGGAATCTGCCGCAAGTATTGCGATCAGCGCGCGGTTTTCTTCCAGCAACTGGTCAATCGCCGGCGCGACATGCGCGGATTTGAAATCGGCAAAACGGGGCAGGCCCGAAAAATCGAGTAAGGGATTCATGGTTTGTTGCTTATTGAGAGTGATGCTGGTGGGACCACGGGAACGGCGGTTAGTTTAGCAGATGTACTGCCGATGATGCCCGAGGCACCATCATAACTATTTGTTTTTATTAATTATTTTTATCGTAGACCAGCGTGCCGCTGACCAGCGTGTGGGTCACGCGGCCGCGCACTTCAATGCCGGAGAACGGTGTGTTTTTTCCCTGACTTTTGAGTGCAGCGGGTTCGATAAGCCAGTGCTTGTCCGGATCGAAGATGCAGATGTCGGCGGTGGAGCCGATACCGAGGTGTCCGGCATCAATGCCGAGGATGGCAGCGGGTTTTGCGGTGATGCGTTCCAGGGCGGCGCCCAGACCGAGTCCGGATTCCTCCGCCCACTTCAGCGCCAGCGGCAGCAGCAGTTCGACGCCGGTGGCACCGGCTTCGGCTTCGGAAAACGGCACTTGTTTGACGTCTTCATCGACTGGCGTGTGATCGGAACAGAGCGCATCGATGGTGCCGTCGGCAAGCCCAGCGCGCAGCGCATCGCGATCGCGCTGGCTGCGCAGCGGCGGCGTCAGGTGGCAATTCGGATCGAAATAACCGATGTCCATTTCCGACAGGTGGGCGTGATGGATGCCGATGTCGCAGGTCACCGGCAGGCCGCCTGCCTTGGCTTCCCGCACCATCGCCACGCCTTCTGCCGACGACAGCCGGACGATGTGGATGCGTGCGCCGGTTGCGCGGGCAATGATCAGGATCGTCGACAGTGCGACGGTTTCGGCGGTGACCGGAATCGCCGGCAGGCCGAGTCGGGTGGCGACTTCGCCGTCGTGTGCGACGCCGTGGCGTGCCAGGGCAGGATCCTGGGCGCGCAGCCACACTGCGAAGCCGAAGGTCGCGGCGTATTCCAGGGCATTCATCAGCACCTGGTTGTCGGCGAACGGCGCTTCAGCCTGCGAGAACGCAACGCAACCGGCGTCGCGCAGCTCGGCCATTTCTGTGAGTCGTGCGCCTTTTAATCCGACGGTCAGCGCGCCCACCGGATAGACATGCGCCTGATTCAGGTTTTTGGCGCGGAACTTGAGCATTTCAACCAGGCCCGGCTCATCCAGCGGCGGGTCGGTGTCGGGCGGGCAGGCGAGGCTGGTCACGCCGCCGGCAATCGCGGCATCCATTTCGGATTCGAGCGTCGCCATGTATTCAAACCCTGGTTCGCGCAGGCGCACCGCGAGATCGACCAGCCCCGGGCAGACCACGCGGCCGGTGGCGTCGATGACGCGGTTGGCACCGAAATTCGCCGGCGCATCGCCCACCGCGACCACCTTGCCGGCAGCGATATACAGGTCGCGTACGGCATCGATGCCGTTTTTGGGGTCGATCAGGCGGCCGTTCTTGATCAATATCTTCATGGTCGATACATACCGGCAAGCGCGGAGTGATGAGTGCGGAGTGATGAGCGGGAAATGGCTACTGTCGGAACACTGGGCACCGTTGGTTTTTCGCGCATCACTCCGCACTCATCATTCATCACTAGTTTCCAGCAAGTATGCTCATCACGGCCATGCGAATGGCGATGCCGAAGGTCACCTGCGGCAGGATCACCGACTGTTTGCCGTCAGCAACGCTGGAATCGATTTCCACGCCGCGGTTCATCGGCCCCGGATGCAGCACGATGGCGTCAGGCTTGGCCAGCGCGAGCTTGTCCTCGGTCAGGCCGTAGTATTTGTAGAATTCCTGCGCCGAAGGCAGCAGCGCGCCGTTCATGCGTTCGTTCTGCAGGCGCAGCATCATCACTACGTCGACGTCCTTCAGGCCGCTCTGCATGTCGGGGTACACCTGCACGCCAAGCCGTTCAACCTGCGCCGGCAGCAGCGTTTTGGGGCCGATGACGCGGATTTCCGGGCAGCCCAGCGTGGTCAGCGCGTGGATCTGCGAGCGCGCGACGCGGGAATGCAGGATGTCGCCGACGATGGCCACGCGCAATTTGGTGAAGTCGCCCTTGTAGTGGCGGATGGTATACATGTCGAGCAGGCCCTGCGTCGGATGCGCATGGCGGCCGTCGCCGGCATTGATGACATGGATGTCCGGCGCGACGTGCCTGGCAATCAGGTACGGCGCGCCACTGGCGGCGTGACGCACGATGAACATGTCGGCCTGCATCGCTGCCAAATTGGCCACGGTGTCGAGCACGGATTCGCCCTTGCTTTGCGAGGAGACGTTGATCGCAAGGTTGATCACGTCCGCAGACAATCGCTTGGCGGCGATTTCAAAGGTGGTGCGGGTGCGCGTCGACGGTTCAAAGAACAGGTTGAACACCGCTTTGCCGCGCAGCAGCGGCACTTTCTTGACTTCGCGCCGGGTGACGCCGACAAAGGATTCCGCGGTGTCGAGGATCTGCCGCATCACATCGACCGGCAGGCCTTCCAGTGACAGCAGGTGATGCAGTTCGCCGTTTCTGTTGAGTTGCGGGTTGGCAGGATTGAGCCACATGGCCGTCAGTCCCCTGCCAGTTGCAGGGCCAGCTCGCCCTGCGCGTTGCGTGTGAGTTCGATGTTCTGGCCGGGCGGCACAGTCACCGCGGCACCACTGAATTCCGCGGCAATCGGCAGCTCGCGGCCGCCGCGGTCAACCAGTGCCGCGAGGCGGATGCTGGCGGGGCGTCCGTAATCGAACAGTTCGTTGATGGCGGCGCGGATGGTGCGTCCGGTATAGAGCACGTCGTCTACGATCACCACATCGCAGCCCTCGACGTCGAAGGGGATGTCGGAACTCTTGACGTTGCGGCGCAGTCCCTTCTTGTTGAAGTCGTCGCGGTAGAACGAAACGTCGAGAGTACCGAGGGGAAGCTGGATGTTCAGCGCCTGGTGCAGGCGTTCAGCGAGCCACACGCCGCCGGTATGAATACCCACCAGCCCGGTGTTCGGCCCGATGGCGGGCCGCATCCGGTCGATCAGCGATGCGAGCAGTTGCTCGGCATCAGGAAGCGGGTTAGCCGGCATGGCGGGCGGTAGACTAACACAATAGCCGCGCCGCTAAAACGCAAAAGTATCAAATCCCGACGCGTTACGTGCGGTTTTCCTGCGGCGCGGCGAACCAGGTGCGCAGGATTTCCGCGGCCGCCGCGGCGTCGAGCAGCGCGGCGCGTTTGTCGGCCCGCACCCCGGCTTCCCGCAGTGCCGCCTCTGCCGCAAGGGAGGTCAGCCGCTCGTCGACAAACTCCACTTCGATGTCGAAGCGGCCGTGCAGGCGCTGGCCGAAGCGCCGCGCCAGCCGCCCGCTTTCGTGAATTGCTCCATCGGCATGGCTGGCGATGCCGACCACCAGCCGCACCGGCCGCCATTCAGTAATCAGCGCGGCGATCGCGGCAAAGCGGCTGTCATTGTCTTCGGCCGCGATGACCGTCAGCGCATGGGGGATGGCCAGTTCCAGCTCGCCGACGGCGACGCCGATGCGTTTTTCACCAAAATCAAACGCGAGCACCGCGCCGCGTGCCGGCCGCACAATCACGCGTGTCCGGCGACGTCCGAGAGGGTGGCGTAGTCGACGCCGAGCGCCTGCATTGCCGCGGCGAAACGTTCTCCGGCCGGCATGCCGAACAGGATGTCGCTGCGTGCCGGCACGGTCAGCCAGGCGTTTTGCGCCAGCTCATGCTCGAGTTGTCCCGGTGCCCAGCCGGCGTACCCCAGCGTGATCAGCATGTCGGGCGGACCTTCGCCGCGGGCGACGGCTTCGAGAATGTCCTTGGATGTCGTCAAACCGATTTCGGAACCGACAGCCAGCGTCGATTGCCAGCTGCCCACCGGCTGGTGCAGCACAAAGCCGCGATCCACCTGCACCGGGCCGCCGAAATGCACCGGCACCGCGTGAAAGATGTCCCTTTCCGGCGTGATTTTGACCTGCTCGAGCAGAGCGTGCAGGTTCATGTCGGTCGGCCGGTTGATGATGATGCCCAGTGCGCCGTTTTCATTGTGCTCACAGACCAGCGTCAGCGTTTTGGCAAAGTGCGGATCAGCCATGGCGGGCATGGCGATCAGGAAATGCTGGGTGAGGTCGACGCTGTTCATGGGCTGCGCTGCTATTGTAAAGCCGGAGGGCGAGAGCCACAATTGAATCCCCCCCGGATCAACAACCCTCAATGAGTCCCGATGTGTCGCAATGAGCCGTTTTGACACTGCGCTGATGTGGTTTCGCCGCGATCTGCGCGTTGCTGACAATGCTGCCCTGTACGCCGCGCTGAAGGCGGCGCGCCGCGTTTATTGTGTTTTTGTCTACGACACTGAAATCCTTGATGTTTTGCCGTCGCGCGCGGATCGCCGTGTCGAATTCATCCTGCAATCGGTTGCCGAACTCGGGCAGGAACTTGCGGCGCGCGGCGGGCAGTTGATTGTTCTGCATGGCAGTGCCCGCGCGGTAATCCCCCGGCTGGCGGTGCAACTGAGTGTGCAGGCGGTGTACGCGAACCATGACTACGAGCCGGCTGCGCTGGCGCGTGATGCCGCGCTTGCGCAGGCTTTGCAGCCCTGCGAATTTCTCACGCGCAAGGATCAGGTCATTTTCGAGAAGGATGAAATCCTGACCCAGGGCGGCACGCCGTTTTCGGTGTTCACGCCATACAAAAATGCCTGGTTGAAAAAACTTGAGCCCTTTTTCCTGAAGGCTTATCCCGTCGAGCAGTACGCGGGAAATCTGGCGAAGACGCGGGGGAAATTCAAGGCGTTTTCGCTGGCGGATATTGGTTTCAGCACCACCAACCTGCAGGCACTGGGCATCGCCGGCGGCGCCGCGGCCGCGCAGAAACTGTTTGCCGATTTTGCGCCGCGTATGGCGTATTACCGCGATGCCCGCGACTTTCCGGCGAAAAAAGGGCCATCATACCTGTCCGTCCATCTGCGTTTCGGCACGATTTCCATACGCGAGCTGGCGCGCGCGGCGTGGCAGTCAATGCAGGAGGGCGGTGGCGAAGGTGCGGCGACCTGGCTGTCGGAACTGGTGTGGCGGGATTTTTATTTCATGATCCTGCACCATCATCCGCGTGTGGTGGGGCATGCCTTCAAGCCGGCGTACGATGCCATTCGCTGGCCCAACGATACGGCATTGTTCGATGCATGGCGGGAAGGCCGCACCGGTTATCCGATCGTTGACGCAGCGATGCGCCAGATCAACCAGACCGGTTACATGCACAACCGGCTGCGCATGATTGCGGCGTCATTTCTGGTCAAGGATCTGCTGGTCGACTGGCGTTGGGGCGAAAAATATTTTGCCGACCATCTCAATGATTTTGATCTGGCGGCCAACAACGGCGGCTGGCAGTGGGCGGCGTCAACCGGTTGTGATGCGCAGCCCTACTTCCGCATTTTCAACCCGGTGACGCAATCGGAAAGATTCGATGCTGAAGGTACATTCATCCGCCGCTACGTGCCCGAACTGGCGCGCTGCGATGCGCGGGCCATCCATGCGCCGTGGACCCTGTCATTGGATGCGCAGCGCGCGGCGGGTGTAATTATTGGCCGCGATTATCCGGCGCCGGTGGTTGATCATGCCGCGGCGCGCTTGCGCGCGCTGGCACTGTTCAAAGCAGTGAAAGGCTGAAGATCATTTACGCCAGAAGGCGGGCGTAAAGACGACCAGCAGCGCGAACAGCTCCAGCCTGCCGAGCAGCATGGCAAAGGCGCAGACCCAGGTCTGGAAATCCGTCAACACCGAAAAATTGGCTGTTGGGCCAACCTGATGCAATCCCGGGCCGATATTGTTCAGCGAGGCCACTACGGCTGAAAACGCCGTCATCGCATCCAGCCCGGTCCAGCCGAGGATCAGTGTCATGGTCACCAGCAGGGCGACCCAGACAAAGAAAAACCCGAGCACTGCAAACACCACTGGATCCGCGACGACCTGACCGGCGATTTTTACCGGGCTGACCGCCTGCGGATGAGCAAGGCTTTTGATCTCGCGGTACACCTGCCGGTAGAGAATCATCGCGCGCATCATCTTGATGCCGCCTCCGGCAGAACCCGAACAGCTCAGGAAAGTGCCGAGGAACAACACCCACAGCGGCGCAAACACCGGCCACAGGTTGTAATCAGCCGTGGCATAACCGGTGGTGGTGCCGACGGAAATGATGTTGAAGGCGGCGTAACGGAGTGCCGTCGGGAAGTCGGGGTAGGTGCCGGAGCCGAAGAGCAGGATGGCGATGCCGGCGACACTGGCAAAAATAACCAGCACGAAATAACGCGCTTCAGTATCCCGGGCATAGGCGCGCAGGCTTTTGCTGCGCCAGACCAGAAAATGAGTCGAGAAATTGATGCCGGCAATAACCATGAAGCTGATCGCCACCAGTTCCACGCCGACCGAATTGAAATGGCCGATACTGGCGTCATAGGATGAAAAGCCGCCTAAAGACATAGTGGTAAAACTGTGGATCATTGCGTCAAGCGGGGACATGCCGGCCATGTAATAAGCAAAGCCGCAGACCAGCGTCAGGACAGCATAGATCAGCCACAGACCCTTGGCGGTCTGGGTGATGCGTGGCGTCAACTGCTCGTCCTTCATCGGTCCGGGGATTTCGGACTTGGAGATCTGGCGTCCGCCCACGCCCAGCATCGGCAGTATCGCCACCACCAGCACGATCACACCCATGCCGCCCAGCCATTGCAGCACGGCGCGCCAGACGTTGAGCGAGGGCGGCAGGTAGTCGAGATCAGTCAGTACGGTGGCGCCGGTTGCCGTCAGCCCCGAGACGGCTTCAAAGTAGGCATCGGTAAACGAAAGTTGCGGAATCGTCAGCATCAACGGCAACGTCGCAAACAGCGCGCCGCCCGACCATACGGCGACCACCAGCAGGATGCCTTCGCGCAGACTGAGTTCGCGTTTATTGTTCCGGGTGAGCAGCCAGACTACGGCGCCCACGGAAAAATTGAACACCATCGACAGGGTCAGCGCCTGTGCTGCGCCATCATCCAGCGCCAGTGACACGCCGATCGGCAGCAGATGGGTCAGGCTCATCGCCATGGCAATGAGCGCCGCCACCGGTGCGATGGTCAGTAACCAGGACATGCCGGTTCAGCGCCGGGTTGCGTGGTATGTGCGCGGCAGGGATTCAAAGGAATCCGATGTTGACCTGAAACAGTTTCTCGACCTTGGGTACGATGCGTTTGTTGATCGCGAACACGATCACATGGTCCTCAGGTTCGATGACGGTGTCGTGGTGCGCAATCAGTACCTGATGCTTGTTTGCCGATTTGCCGTTGCCGGTTTCCACCCGGGGCGGACGGACAAGGGCGCCGATGGTGGCGCCTTTGGGCAGATCCAGTTCTTCGATGCGGCGGCCGACGACCTTCGACGATCGTGCGTCACCGTGGGCCACCAGCTCCAGCGCTTCAGCCGCGCCGCGCCGCAGGCTGTGTACCGCGACGCAATCGCCGTGGCGGACATGGGCGAGCAGTGTGCCGATGGTGGCCTGCGCCGGGGAGATCGCGATATCGATCTGTCCGGCCTGCACCAGATTGACGTATGAACTGCGGTTGATGAGTGTTACGACGCGCCGCACGCCCATGCGTTTGGCGAGCAGCGAGGACATGATGTTGTTTTCGTCATCATTGGTCAGCGCGCAATACACATCCATGTCGCCGATGTTCTCGGCCTGCAGCAGGTCCTCGTCGGTGACGTCGCCGACCAGTACCAGCGTGGTGCGCAGTTCGGCGGCGAGTTTTTCCGCGCTGCTGCGGCTGTATTCGATGATCTTCACGTCGTAGCGATCCTCGATGGCCCTGGCCAGCCGGCGCCCGATGTTGCCGCCACCGCCGATCATCACCCGTTTCACTGGTTTGTCCATGCGGCGCAGTTCGCGCATGATGCCGCGGATATGCTCGGTGGCGGCGATGAAAAATACTTCGTCGCCGGCTTCGATCACCGTGGTGGCATCCGGAATGATCGGACTGTCCTGGCGGAAGATGGCTGCCACCCGCGTGTCGAGGTTGGGCAGGTGTTTGCGGATGGTCTGCAGTTCCTTGCCCACCAGCGGTCCGCCGTGGAAAGCGCGCACGGCCACCAGGCTGACGCGGCCTTCCGCGAATTCGAGCACCTGCAGTGACTCGGGGAATTCGATCAGCTTGGCGATGTAGTCGGTGAGCACCTGTTCCGGGCAGATCACGGTATCGACCGAAAAATACTCGGCCGAAAACATCTCCGGATGAGACAGGTAATCGGCGGCGCGTATCCGGGCAATCTTGGTCGGGATGTTGAACATGGTCGCGGCCAGCTTGCAGGCGACCAGGTTGGTCTCGTCGCTCTGGGTGACCGCGAGAATCATGTCGGCGTCGCGGGCTCCGGCGCGTTCCAGGGTTTCCGGATGGCCGGCATTGCCGACTATGGTGCGCAGGTCGAGGCGATCCTGCAGTTTGCGCAGGCGACCGGCATCGGTATCGACGACGGTGATGTCGTTGGCTTCGGATACCAGATTCTCGGCCACGGAACTGCCGACCTGGCCGGCGCCGAGGATGACGATGCGCAAACGGAATCTCCTTGTGGAAGCACCGGCTGGCGCTTCCGGAAAAAGCGCAATTGTATACCCGGGATGCATCGCGACGCTGCGGCAGGCCGCGGACCCGCAGCAGCGTGATGTGGCATAATTTGACGCTCAAAAATCCGGGCTAACCCATTGACTCGAATATATTTTCCGGAAGCGATCCCGGATCATGGCGAATGCCGCTTGCCGGAGGTCAAGGCGCATCATGTGATGCATGTGCTGCGCCTTGCGCCCGGCGACCCGGTGCTGCTGTTCGACGGCCGCGGTACCGTGCATGACGCGGTGATCACGAACTGCGCGCGCGGCGCAGTGAGCGTGCGCGTCAGCGCCAGCCGCAGCGAAGACCGCGAGTCGCCGCTGCGGGTTACATTGGCGCAGGCGGTGTCCAGCGGTGAACGTATGGATTACACGATCCAGAAGGCGGTGGAACTGGGTGTCAGCGCGGTGCAGCCACTGCTCAGCGAACGTTGCGTGGTGCGTTTGTCCGGTGAGCGAGCCGTGAAACGCGTGCTGCACTGGCAGGGCGTGGTGGCGGCCGCCTGCGAGCAGTGTGGCCGCAATCACATGCCCGAAGTGCGGCCCTTGCTGTCGCTGCGCGACTGGCTGGAGCAGCCGGCAGCTGTGGATGGGCTGCGTTTGCTGCTGGCGCCGGGTGCAGCGACAGGATTACACGGCTTGCCGCGCCCCTCCGGCGAGGTGACGGTGCTGGCCGGACCCGAAGGCGGACTGACCGCAACCGAAGCGGAAGATGCCGGTCGCGCCGGATTCCTGCCACTGCGGCTGGGCCCCCGCGTGCTGCGCACCGAAACCGCGGCGGTGGCCCTGCTGGCGGCGATGCAGACCCTGTGGGGCGATTTCTAGCGCGGCGGCTTTCGCCACGACGGGTTCTCGCATACCATCGATTTCACAACACTAGGCAGCAGAAAGGACATCACCATTCCCGCCAAAAACGACAAAATGCCCGCCGCGCAAGCTGTGCAGAAAACGCGCAGCGGCGCACGGCCGCGGCTGTCGGCGCAGGACCGCTTTATCGACTGGTTCCAGTCCGTCGCGCCCTATATCCATGCGTTTCGCGGCAAGGTGTTCGTCATTGCCTTCGGCGGCGAAGTCGTCGCTGACGGCCGTTTTTTTCATCTGACCCATGACCTGAACCTGCTCGCCGCGCTGGGCGTCAAGCTGGTGCTGGTGCACGGTTCGCGACGGCAGATCGAAGCCAAACTGAAAACGCAGAAAATCCGCAGCCGTTTTGCCGAGAATCTGCGTATCACCGATGCCCCTGCGCTGGAAGCGGCGATGGAAGTCGCCGGCACGCTGCGCGTACAGATCGAAGCCTTGCTGTCGATGGGCTTGCCCAATTCGCCGATGGCCGGCGCCGATATCCGCGTGGCCGGCGGCAATTTTGTCACCGCGCGCCCGATCGGGGTCGTCGACGGTGTCGATCTGATGCATACCGGTGAAGTGCGCAAAATCGATGCCGCGGCCATTGAACGGCGGCTGAAAGACGATGAGCTGGTGGTCATCTCGCCGCTGGGTTATTCGCCGACCGGCGAGGTGTTCAACCTGGCGCTCGGCGACGTCGCGGCGGCAACCGCGGTGGCGTTGAAGGCGGACAAGCTGATTTTCCTGATGGAGTCGACGGGCGTTACCGGACGCCGCGGCGAACTGTTGCGCGAACTGACGGTGCGCGAGGCGCAGGGCCTGCTGTCGAAGGGGCGGGTGGCGTCGGAGGAGATTCAGACCTATCTGCCGGCGGCAGTGCGCGCCTGTGAACAGGGCGTGGGGCGGGCGCACCTGATTTCCAGCCATCTCGACGACAGCCTGCTGCTCGAGCTGTTCACGCACAAGGGGGTCGGCACGCTGGTGACGCCGGATCCGCTGGAAACGCTGCGCCACGCGAAAATCGAGGACATCGGCGGTATCCTCGGGCTGATTGAGCCGCTCGAGGCCGAGGGCATACTGGTCAAGCGCAACCGCGATTTACTGGAAATGGAAGTCGACCGCTTCTGGGTTCTGGAACATGACCGGCGGGTCATCGGCTGCGCGGCGCTGTATCCGTTTTCGGATGAACGTTCCGGAGAACTGGCCGGTCTCGCCGTGCATCCGGAATTCCGCGGTCGCGGCGCCGGTGAGCGGCTGTTGGCGGCGATCGAAAAACGCGCGCGCGGGTTGCGGCTGAAGCAATTGTTTGTGCTGACCACGCGCGCCGAACACTGGTTCGTCGAACGCGGGTTTGTCGAGACCGACGTCAGTGCGCTGCCGCAGAAAAAGAAGGAGTTGTACAACTATCATCGCCGTTCAGTGGTGCTGACCAAAAAACTGTAGACCAAAACCATAAGTGTGATGCCGCACACAGGCGGTTGTCACAAATCGTTAACATTAATGTCTTATTGTGGAGAGATGACATGGCGCGCCAGGTGCAATGTGTAAAACTCAAGCGCGAGTCCGAAGGTCTTGATTTCCCGCCGTACCCCGGCGAGTTGGGCAAGCGCGTGTTTGAAAACGTGTCCAAGGAATCGTGGAAGCAGTGGCTGGAGCAGCAAAAAATGCTGGTCAACGAGAACCGGCTCAATCTGGCGGACAAAAAAGCCCGTGACTACCTTGCGCAGCAAATGGAGCAGCATTTTTTCGGCGACGGCGCAGATGCCGCGGCCGGTTATGTGCCGCCACCCCGGACGTAATGCGTTCCGCGGCGGCCCGCCCGGTCGCCGTTTACCATGAATGCCGCTGTCCGACGTCCCCGACACGCGCCTGGCAAGGCGGGTTTTGCGCCTGAGTTCTACCTCAACCGCGAACTGGGCCTGTTGTCGTTCAATCGCCGGGTATTGGCGCAGGCCGAAAACCGCACGCATCCGTTGCTCGAGCGCCTGCGTTTCCTGTGTATCGTCAGCAGCAATCTCGACGAATTTTTTGAAGTCCGCGTCGCCGGTCTGCAGGCCGAGATTGAGGCCGGTTCAGCGCCGATCTATCCCGACCAGATGCGCGCGGACCAGGTGTTCCGCCAGGTGGCGGGCGAAGCCCACGAGCTGGTCGCGCGGCAGTACCAGCTGCTGAATGAGGAAGTCCTGCCCGGACTGGAACAGGCCGGCATCCGCTTCCTGCGCCGCAGCGCATTTACGCCGCAGCAGGCGGACTGGATCAAGGGCTATTTTCGCCGCGAGGTGATGCCGGTGCTGACCCCCATCGGCCTCGACCCGGCGCATCCCTTCCCTCGGGTGCTCAACAAAAGCCTGAATTTTGCCGTCGAACTCGAGGGCAAGGACGCTTTTGGCCGCAATTCCGGCATCGCGATTGTCCAGGCGCCACGCGTATTGCCGCGGGTAATCCGCTTGCCGCAGGATGTCGCGGGCGTCGAATACGATTTCGTATTCCTGTCGTCGATCCTGCATGAACATGTCGGCGAACTGTTCACCGGCATGAAGGTGCTGGGTTGTTACCAGTTCCGGCTGACGCGCAACAGCGACCTGTTTGTCGACGAGGAGGAAGTCAAGGATCTGCGCACCGCCCTGCGCGGTGAACTGCCGCATCGTCATTTCGGCGACGAGGTGCGGCTGGAAGTGACCGACAACTGTTCGCAGCATATTTCAGGGTTCCTGCTGCGCCAGTTCATGCTCGACCCTGAAGATCTCTATCGCGTTGACGGGCCGGTCAATCTTGCGCGTGTGATCAGCGTTCCTGACTGGGTCGACCGTCCCGACCTGAAGTTTGCGCAGTTCCGGCCGGGGCTGTCGCAGCGGCTCGACCAGCCGGGCGACATGTTCACCGCGATTCGCGCCGGCGACGTGCTGCTGCATCACCCGTTCCAGTCGTTCCAGCCGGTGATCGTGTTCCTGCAGCAGGCGGCACGTGATCCGGCGGTGGCGGCGATCAAGATGACGGTGTACCGCACCGGTGCCGAATCGGAACTGATGGAAGTGCTGATCAGCGCCGCACGCAGCGGCAAGGAAGTGACCGTGGTGCTCGAATTGATGGCGCGTTTCGACGAAGAAGCGAACATCAACTGGGCGCAGCGGCTGGAAGAGGTCGGTGCACATGTCGTCTACGGCGTTGTCGGCCACAAAACCCACGCCAAGATGCTGCTGGTGGTGCGTCGCGAGGGCGACGGCCTGCACCGTTATGTGCACTTGTCGACCGGCAATTATCATCCGCGCACTGCGCGCCTCTATACCGATTTCGGCCTGTTCACCTGCAACGAGGAAATCGGCAATGACGTCGCCGACATCTTCATACAGCTCACCGGGCTCGGTCGCGCCACCAAGCTGCGCCATCTGCGCCAGTCGCCGTTCACGCTGCACAAGGAAATGATGCGCGCGATCGAGAACGAGACGGCGATCGCCAAGGCCGGTCGCAAGGGGCAGATTATTGCCAAGATGAATGCGCTGCTTGAGTCGGAAGTCGTTGGCGCTTTGTACCGGGCGTCGCAGGCAGGCGTGCAGATCGATTTGATCGTGCGCGGGGTGTGCGCACTGCGTCCCGGCGTGCCCGGCCTGTCGGAGAACATCCGCGTGCGCTCCATCATCGGCCGCTTTCTGGAACACACCCGCGTCTTCCATTTCCATAATGACGGCGCCGATGATGTCTATTTGTCCAGTGCCGACTGGATGGACCGCAATTTCTTCGGACGTGTTGAAGTGTGTTTCCCGATTCTTGATCCGGACCTCAAGCAGCGGGTGATTGCCGAAGGTCTGTTGTCGTATCTCGAAGACAACACGCAGGCATGGATGATGAGCGAGGACGGCCAGTACCTGTGCCGCGCCCCGGGTCGCGCAAAAGCGGCCACCGCCCAGGAGCAACTGCTGGATCTGCTGGCCCGCAAGCAGGGCGCATGATCGGTGACGCCGGTGGCCAGCGCAAAACCGGCAATACCGCGGTCGCCACCGAAATCGAACTCAAGCTGCGTGTTTCACCGGCGCGGCTGCGCGAGGTTCTGGCGCTGCCGCTGCTGACAGCGGCGCACGGGGCTGTCACCCGCAAACTGGCTGCCACGTATTTCGACACCCCGGCGCTGGCCTTGTCGCAGCAGCGCATTGCGCTGCGGGTGCGCCGCGAGGGCCGGCGCTGGGTGCAGGCGGTGAAGGGCGGCGGCTCGGCGGTGTCCGGCGTGCATCAGCGGCTGGAGATCGAGACCGTGCTCCGCGACCGGCATCCTGATCTGTCGCGACTGCCGCGACACCCGGTCACCAGAATCCTGCAATCGAAAAAAGTGGCGAAGTCGCTGGTGCCGGTACTGCACACCGAAATCACGCGTACCCTGCGTATGCTCGAGCCGGCACCCGGTGTGCTGATTGAGGCTGCGATCGATCGCGGCGTCATCCGCAGCGGGCGCCGCCGCGCGCCGGTGTGCGAGATCGAACTGGAACTGAAAAGCGGGCCGGTCAGCGCTTTGTTCGAACTGGCACAACAACTCGCGCAGGCAGTGCCGCTGGCGCTGGAGCACCGTTCCAAGGCCGAACGCGGTTATGAGCTGTTTCGCGGTGCAGCTGCGCCGCCGGCCAAAGCGGTGCCGGTGGTGCTGAGCCGGGAGATGACCGCGGGGCAGGCGTTCCATGCGATGGCTGTTGCTACGCTGGCGCAAGCGCAAGCCAACGAGGGCGGCGTCATTGCTTCGCCGGATCCTGAGTATCTGCATCAGATGCGCGTCGGCATCCGCCGGCTGCGCTCGGTATTTCGTCTGTTCCGTGACCTGCTCGGAGACGCCGCTGCGCCGCAGGCAGCCGCGTTGCGAACCATTGCCGGCGCGCTGGGCCCGGCGCGCGACTGGGATGTGTTTGTCACCGAAACCCTGCCCGCGGTGCGCCCGGTGCTGGCCGCACATGTGGCGGCCGATGTCTTTGAGCGGCTGTGTCTGGGTGCACAGCGGATGGCGCGCACGAAAGCAAAAAAATCAATAAAAACAATTACTTACAATGAATCGATGATTCAACTCGGCGGCTGGCTGGCCACTTTCGCCAATGCCGGCAGCGATCCGGCTTGGCAGCAGCCGGCGCGGGCTTGCGCAACGCAAATACTGAGCGCATGCCACGACCGGGTACTGAAACGCGGCCGCCGTCTTGAACGTCGTACCGCCGCTGAATTGCACCGGCTGCGTATCGCCGTCAAACAACTGCGTTATGCAACGGAATTTTTTTCTTCGCTGTATTCCGCGCGCGGCATGGCAACGCTGCGCGACCGGCTCGCGCTGCTGCAGGATATACTGGGGCGCATCAATGACGCGGCAACGGTGCGGCAATTGCTGGGTGCGGCGGCGGAAAATCGCGAAGTGATCGCCGCGACCGGCATGGTCATCGGCTGGTGCGAGGCGCATGCTGTTGCCGAACGCAATACCCTGCCGCTCGCATGGCGTCGTTTTCGTGCCGTGCGCCGTCCCTGGCAGGATTAAATGGAGCGAACGTTGAGTCTGGTGAAATGAGCATGGAACTGACATGGAACTGATTTTGTGGCGCCACGCGGATGCCGAAGATGGCGCGCCGGATGAGGCGCGGCGGTTAACCGCCAAAGGTCGCAGGCAGGCGCAAAAAATGGCGGCATGGCTGGCGGAGCGCCTGCCGGCCGATTGCCGGGTCATCGTCAGCCCGGCGGCACGCGCCGGCGAGACTGCGGCGGCGTTCGCGGAAAACGGCGTCATTGAAAAAGCGGTGTCCACATCCGCCACCCCTCAAGGTGTACTCAAGGCGGCCGGCTGGCCTGACGGCACCGGCACGGTGATGGTTGTCGGCCATCAGCCGACGCTGGGTGCGGTCGCGGCGCTGGCACTGACCGGCGAGGCCGCAGCGTGGAGCCTGAAAAAGGGCGCAATCTGGTGGCTGGCCTGCGACGCAGACGGCGTACGGGTGAAGGCGGTCATCACGCCCGGGATTTTGTAGGCCTGCGCAGTATCGGCTGCCGCGCACCACAGCAATCGCGCCGCGGGTAGCTTTATTCGACGAACGCCGGCTCCTGCGCCAGCACGATCTCGTCGAGCCCGGGAATTTTCAGTTCCTGGCCGATACGTGCCCACTCGTCCACTTCCTCCCGCAGCGCCGTTGCCGTCAGCGGATTGGCTTCCAGCCATGCGCCATCAAAAGCCAGCCGCACGCGGTCGCCCTGGAGCTTGATGTCCAGCGGCGGAAACCGGGTATCGCGCCGCGCCCGGCACAACACCACCGCCAGACGCAAGGCCAGCACGACCGCCCGGTCTATGTCTACAGGCACATCTTCCAGGGATTTTTTCAGCGACCGGCGGTGGCGCAGCACCAGCGCCGCCAGCTGTTCCTGCTCCTCGCGCGAGAATCCCGGCATATCGGCGTTGCTGATGATGTAGGCCGCATGTTTGTGATATCCGCTGTAGGCCACGGGGATGCCGATTTCATGCAGCTTCACGGCCCATCCCAGCAGTCGCAGCGTGTCGTCGTCGATGGCGTTGCCAGCGAGTTTTTCGTACAGCGCGGCGGCATGGGATCCCACGCGCCGTGCCTGCTGCGCGTCGACATGGTAGCGGCGCATGAACTGTGCGACGGTGACGTCACGCATGTCGTGGTGATGGAAGCGGCCGAGCATGTCGTAGAGGATGCCCTGGCGCATCGCGCCGGTGGCCGGCGTCATCATCTCGATGCGCATTTCGTCGAACACGGCATGCAGGATGGCCATGCCGCCGGCGAGCACTGGCCGGCGGTCGGGGCGCAGGCCGGGCAGTTCGATGCGCGCAATGTCACCGCTCTTGATCAGCTGGCTGCGCAGCCGGTCGAGTCCGTCCAGTGTGACCGGGCCGTCGGTAAAACCGCACAGCTGGAGAATCTCGGCAATCGAACGCACAGTGCCCGAGGAGCCGACGGCGTGTTTCCAGTTGCCGCGGACATAACCACCGACGATGGGCTGCAATTCCGCGCGGGCGGCAAGCTCTGCGGCCTTGAACGCGGATTTGGTGATGCGGCCGTCGCGGAAATAACGCAGGCTGTATGACACGCAGCCCATGTACAGGCTCTCCAGCCGCAGCGGCTTGTAACCAGTGCCGATGATGCATTCGGTGGAGCCGCCGCCGATGTCGACCACCAGCCGTTTGTCGCGCGAAGCCGGCAGGCTGTGCGAGACCCCGAGATAGATCAGTCGCGCTTCTTCGCGCCCGGCCACGACCTCAATGGGGAAGCCCAGCGCAGTGCGTGCCTTGCGCAGGAATTGTTTGGCGTTTTTGGCCACCCGCAGCGTGTTGGTGCCGATGGCGCGCACGGCCTGGCGGTCGAGGCCGCGCAGCCGTTCGCCGAAACGCGCGAGACAGGCCAGCGCGCGTTCCTGTGATTCTTCATCGATTATTTTGTCCTTGCCCAGCCCGGCACCGAGGCGCACTGGTTCGCGCAGGGAGTCCAGCGGGAAGAACTGCTCGCCGGCAACACGGGCGATCTGGCAGTGGAAGGAGTTGGAGCCGAGGTCAACGGCAACGATGGTGGACTGGTCAGCCACCTCAGTGTGCTCCTGATTTCATTACCGCATCCATTACCCGCATGATTGCATGCCCGCTCCGTGGCTCGCGAACGAGTGTACCACGCAGCCGTGTGGCTGCAGCGGGTGGTTTAACTGAGGGCTTCGCGTTCGAAAGCCTCAACGCCGGTGTGGCGCACGTCCTTGCCCTTGACCAGATAGACCACGTACTCGGAGATGTTCTTGGCATGGTCGCCGATACGCTCGATGGCCTTGGCGATGAAGAGGATTTCAATCGCGTGCGAGATGGTCCGCGGATCTTCCATCATGAAGGTGATCAACTGGCGCAGGATGCTGACAAAGGCCTGGTCGACGCGTTCATCCTGGCGTACTACCGTCGCCGCCACCGTGGTATCAAGGCGGGCAAAGGCATCCAGGGAGTTGCGCAGCATGCCGAGGGCAATTTCAGCAACATGCTGGATTTCGACCGTGCGCGGCACCGTCTGCCGGTCGCTTGCATAAATCGACTGCGCCATGCGGGCAATCTTGGAAGCTTCATCACCAATGCGTTCGAGATCGGTGATGGTCTTGGCCACTGTCATCACCATGCGCAGATCCTTGGCCGCGGGCTGGCGGCGCGCGATGACCTTGCTGCAATCCTCATCGATGGCGATTTCCAGCGCATTGACCTGATGATCGTTTGCCGTGACCTGCCGCGCCAGCGCCACATCGCCGCTCACCAAGGCTTCCAGGGCCTGGGTGAACTGTTCCTCGACCATCCCGCCCATTTGCAGCACCCGCGAACGGATTTCTTCCAGTTCGGTGTCGAATTGCTTCAGCGTATGGTCCGGCATGGTGGTCTCTCGGCAGGAAAGGACGATTTATAACGGGAAATTATGACAATTTCGTGGCGGTGGCGGGGTGGCGCAGGGTTTCCACGCCGTTTTTGCCGGCCAGCAGCAGTACATCGGCCGGTCGCCGCGCGAACAGGCCGTTGGTGACCACACCGGTGATCTGGTTCAAGCGTGTTTCCAGCGCCACCGGATCGAGGATGGTCATATTGTGCACGTCGAGGATCAGGTTGCCGTTATCGGTGACGAAATTGACGCGCCACTCCGGCTGGCCGCCAAGTTTGACGATTTCGCGCGCAACAAAGGAACGCGCCATCGGGATGACCTCGACCGGCAGCGGGAAACGGCCCAGCACATCAACCAGTTTTGAGCCGTCGGCGATGCAGATGACTTTCTGTGCTACTGCGGCAACAATTTTCTCGCGGGTCAGCGCGCCGCCGCCGCCCTTGATCATCATCAGGTGGCGCGTGATTTCGTCGGCGCCGTCGACATAAACCGGCAGGTCGCGGACATTGTTCAGTTCGATAACCTCGATGCCGGCCGCCTTCAGGCGTTTCGCGCTGGCTTCGGAACTGGAGACCGCGCCTTCGATGCGGTTTTTGATGAGTGCCAGCTCATCAATGAAAAAATTGACCGTGGATCCGGTGCCGACGCCGACGATGCTGCCGGCCGGCACCAGTGCGACTGCGGCTTTCGCCGCAGCCTGTTTCAGTGCGTCCTGATTGACCTGATTGACCTGCCTGACCTGCTGCTCCGCCATGCTTTGCTCCATATTGCGTTTGCGATTCAATCAAGCTTGCGATTCACGTTTGCGATTCATTCAATATACATGATATCCGCCATGCCGCCGCCGCGGTCCGTGCCGGCGAGGCCCATTCCTGATAACCTTTGGGAATCAGCGATTTGCCAAAGCAGTATGGCCAGGACCATGAAAAAAACGGATTATCTGGAGCGCATTCTCAACGCACGCGTTTACGACGTCGCGATCGAGACGCCGCTGGAGCTGGCACCCATCCTGTCGCGGCGCCTGCACAACCGCATCCTGCTCAAGCGCGAAGACATGCAGCCGGTGTTTTCCTTCAAGCTGCGCGGCGCCTACAACAAGATGGCACACCTGACGCCGGAGGCCCTGCGCCGCGGCGTGATCGCGGCATCCGCCGGCAACCATGCCCAGGGTGTCGCGCTGGCTGCGCAGCGCCTGGGTTGCACGGCGACCATTGTGATGCCGGTGACCACGCCCGAGATCAAGGTCAATGCAGTACGCGGGCGCGGCGCCAGGGTCGTGCTGCTTGGCGATTCCTATGACGAAGCGGCGGCCCACGCGCGCAAACTCGAAAAGCGCGGCGGTCTGACTTATGTGCACCCCTACGACGATCCCGATGTGATTGCCGGCCAGGGCACCATCGCGATGGAAATCCTGCGCCAGCATCCGGAACCGATCGATGCGATTTTTGTCGCGATCGGCGGCGGCGGGCTGATCGCCGGCATTGCCGCCTACGTCAAGCGCCTGCGTCCCGAAATTAAAATTATTGGTGTCGAACCGACGGACTCGGATGCGATGTACCAGTCGCTGAAAGCCGGGCGCCGCGTCAAACTGGCGCAGGTCGGCCTGTTCGCCGACGGCGTTGCCGTCAAACAGGTCGGCCGCGAAACCTTCCGTCTGTGCCGCACGCTGGTCGACGAAGTGATCCGCGTCGACACCGATGCCATGTGCGCGGCGATCAAGGATGTGTTTGAAGATACCCGCGCCATTCTCGAACCCGCGGGAGCGCTGGCGATTGCCGGGGCCAAGGCCTGGGTGGCGCGCAAAAAATCGCGCGGCGCAACTTTTGTCGCCGTCGCCTGTGGCGCCAATATGAACTTTGACCGCCTGCGCTTTGTCGCAGAAGAAGCGGAACTCGGTGAAAACCGCGAGGCGATCCTTGCGGTGACGATTCCGGAGAAACCCGGCAGCTTCAAGGCATTCTGCGAACAGCTCGGGCCGCGTAACGTGACGGAGTTCAATTATCGTTTTGATGATGCGAAGCGGGCGCGGGTGTTTGTCGGGGTGCAGGTGCGCGACCGTCGCGAAACCGCGCAACTGCTGCGCGCCTTGCGCCGGCGCGGGCTGCAGACCCTGGATCTCAGCGGCAACGAGCTGGCGAAGCTGCATGTGCGGCACATGGTCGGCGGGCATGCGCCGGGTGCCAAAAATGAAATCCTCTACCGTTTCGAGTTTCCGGAGCGGCCGGGCGCGCTGATGCGTTTCCTCACCAGCATGAGCCGCGGCTGGAACATCAGCCTGTTCCATTACCGCAACCACGGCGCGGATTACGGCCGCGTGCTGGTCGGCATGGAAGTGCCACCGGCGGACAAGGCCCGCTTCCAGACCTTCCTGGCGCAGGTCGGTTACCCGTACTGCGATGAAACACGCAATCCGGCGTACCGCCTGTTTCTGGCATGAACATAAATATGTTTATAATCAATAACTTATGATTTTATCCCGAATAAGCGCTGCCGCGGCATGCAGCCTGCTGGCATTCACCGGTGCTGCAGCCGCGGCCAACCTCGATGACGCATTTCTCAAGGCGCGTGATGCTGCGCGCAGCGCTGACAGCAAACAACTGGAGCAGCTCGCGCCGCGCTTCCAGGGCCATCTGCTCGAGCCTTATGTCCAGTACTGGCGCTTGAGAGCGCGACTGGAAACGCGCGACCCCGCGGAAATCCGTACGTACCTTGCCGCCAACCGCGATACACCGCTGTCGGATTACCTGCGCCGCGACTGGCTGAAACTGCTGGGCAAAAATGCGCAATGGGAACCCTTCAACGCCGAACTGCCGGCGCTGGTCAACGATGATCTGGAAACGACCTGTTATGCATTGCAGGCGCGCACTGGCAGCGACACGCTGGCGCTGCGCGAAGCGCGTCCGCTGTGGTTTGTCGCGCGCGACCTGCCCGGCAGTTGCGACCCGCTGTTTCAGGCGCTGGTGGCTGCCCGGCAGTTGTCGGCCGAAGACATCTGGACACGCATCCGGCTGGCGCTGGAAGCCGGGCAGGTCAGCCTCGCCAACCGGGTTGCGGCTTATCTGCCCAAGGGCCAGGCACCGGACGCGCGCGCTTTGTCGGCCATTTTGGGAAACCCGACAGCGCAACTGAGTGATGCCCGCATTGATTTCAAAACACGCGGCGGGCGCGAAGCGACCATGTTTGCGGTATATCGTCTGGCGCGTACTTCGCCGCAGCAGGCCGCCGCGCACTGGGTCAAGCTTGCGCCGCGATTCTCCGAGGAAGAACGCTCCTACGTCTGGGGCATGCTCGGTTATTTCGGCGCGATGCGCCATGACCCGGCTGCCCTCGACTGGTTCGCGCAGGCCTCGGGCATGAGTGACCTGCAGCTTGGCTGGCAGGTGCGCGCCGCATTGCGCGCCCGGCGCTGGCCCGAGGTACTGGCGGCAATCGATGCGATGACGCCGAAAGAGGCCGAGGATCCGGCCTGGCGGTACTGGAAAGCGCGCGCACTGAAAACGCAGGGTCGCGGCAGCGAGGCGACGGCATTGCTGAAACCGCTGTCAGCCGAATACCATTTCTACGGTCAGCTCGCGCTGGAGGAACTCGGCGGCTCGGTGCAGGCGCCTGCGGTGGCGTACAAACTGAACGAAGAAGATATCCGCAGCATTGCCGCGCGCCCGGGCATCAAGCGCGCGCTGGAATTGTTCCGGCTGGACCTGCGGCTGGAGGCGGTGCGCGAATGGTTGTGGGCGATCCGCGGGCTCAGCGACCGTGAGTTGCTGGCGGCCGCCGAAGTCGCGCGGCGCAATGCGATTTATGACCGCGCGATCAACACCGCCGACCGCACCGTGTTCGAGCATGATTTCGGTTTGCGCTATCTGGCGCCGTACCGCGACCAGTTGAAAGCCGCCGCGCGCCAGCTCGACCTCGACGAGGCCTGGGTTAACGGCCTGATCCGCCAGGAAAGCCGCATCAGCTGCACAGGCCAAATCGCGCGTCGGTGCCAGCGGCCTGATGCAGCTGATGCCGGCTACCGCGAAATGGGTTGCCGGCAAGATCGGGCTCAAAGACTGGCAGTCGTCGCAGGTCAATGATGTCGAAACCAACCTGAGTCTCGGCACTTATTACCTGCGCCATGTGCTCGACTCTCTGGACGGCAGCCCGGTACTCGCTTCCGCCGCCTACAACGCCGGGCCGGGTCGTGCCCGCGCCTGGCGCGGCGACCAGAGCATGGAGGCGGCGATTTACGCCGAGAGCATCCCCTTCAACGAGACCCGCGATTATGTGAAAAAGGTGATGGCCAACTCCAGTTATTACGCGCACAACTTCAGCCAGCAACTGCAATCGCTGAAGGCGCGGATCGGTGTCATCGAGCCGCGTGCCCGCGCCCGCGAGAAATCGCTGGGGGACACGCCTTAGCCAGTGCGGAGTGATGAATGATGAACGCGGAGCGGAAAACCACTGCACCACCCCCTGCGGGCTGTTGCTCATCGCTCATCATTCATCACTTTGCACTCAGCACGGGGTACCCCGGTAGAATGCGCTGATGCAAATCACCACAGTCTGTGTCATCGGCGGCTCGGGTTTTGTCGGCCGCCATCTTTGCCAGCAACTGGCCGCGCAGGGTTATCGCCTGCGTGTGCCCACGCGCGACCGCGAGCGCGCCAAGCCGCTGATCCTGCTGCCCACGGTCGATGTGGTGGTGGCCGATGTGCATGACCCGGTGGCGCTGGCAGCGGTGATCAAGGGTTGCGATGCGGTGATCAACCTGGTCGGCGTACTGCACGATGCAAGCGGCAAGCACGGTTTTGCTGCGGCCCATGTCGAACTGGTGCGCAAGGTGGTCGCCGCCTGCCACGCCAGCAACGTCCGCCGTTTGCTGCAGATGAGTGCGCTGGCGGCTGCACCCGATGCGCCCAGCGCCTATCTGCGCAGCAAGGGCGAGGCCGAAACCATCGTGCGCGATTCCGGGCTCGACGTCACGATCTTCCGGCCGTCGGTGATTTTCGGGCCGGATGACAGTTTCCTCAACATGTTTGCCTGCCTGGCGCGCGCGCTGCCGGTGATCGCACTGGCCAGCCCCAATGCGCGCTTCCAGCCGGTGTTTGTCGATGATGTTGCGGCTGCATTTGTACACGCGTTGCCGGACATGACGACCTTCGGCCGGAGCTATGAATTGTGCGGCCCGCAGCGTTACACCTTGCGTGAGCTGGTGGCCTGGGTTGCCCGCACCACCGGTCATCCGCGGCCGATCATCGGATTGAATCGCGCCTTGTCTTACTGCCAGGCATACGCGATGGAATGGCTGCCGGTGAAACTGATGACGCGCGACAACCTGCGCTCGATGGAAGTCGACAGTGTCTGCGACAGCGCGTTTCCCTTTGGCATCAAGCCGCAGGCGCTGGAAGCGGTGGCACCGGTGTGGCTCGCGACGCGCACACCGCGCGCGCGTTACCAGCGTTTCCGCCGCGGCGCAGGCCGCTGAGTCCGTCTGCAGCCAGGGTCATGAAAATCTACACCGTCGGCGGTGCCGTCCGCGACGAAATGCTCGGCTTGCCGGTGCAGGATCGCGACTATGTCGTGGTCGGTGCCACGCCTGAAGAGATGGTCAAGAACGGTTATCGCCCCGTCGGGCGCGATTTCCCGGTGTTTCTGCATCCGCAGACCCACGAGGAGTACGCGCTGGCGCGCACCGAACGCAAGACCGCGCCGGGTTACCACGGCTTCACCTTCCATGCCGCACCGGAAGTCACGCTGGAAGAGGACCTGCAGCGCCGCGACCTGACCATCAATGCGATGGCGCGCGACGAGGCGGGGCGGCTGATTGATCCCCATCACGGTGCTGAAGACCTCGGGCTTGGCCTGTTGCGCCATGTCAGCCCGGCATTTGCCGAAGACCCGGTGCGCATCCTGCGCGTGGCGCGTTTTGCAGCGCGCTTCGGTTTCAGCGTCGCGCCGGAGACGCAGGCGCTGATGCTGCAGATGGTGCAGGCCGGCGAGGCCGATGCGCTGGTGGCCGAACGTGTGTGGCAGGAACTGGCCAAGGGTTTGATGGAGCAGACGCCATCAACGATGTTCATGGTATTGCGTGACTGCGGCGCCCTGGTGCGTGTGTTGCCGCAACTCGACGCCTTGTACGAAGAAGGCCGTGCCGAAGAAGCATTGCATGCGCTTGATGCCGCGGCGGAGCAGGGCACATCCCTTGATGTGCGGTTTGCCGCGCTGGCACGGGTACTGGAACCGGAAGCGGTGGAAGCGTTCTGCGCAAAAATAAAAGCGCCAGCAGGCTGTCGCGATCTCGCGGTACTGGCGGCGCGGCATGCCCACGCGCTGGCCGACGCGGCAAGCCTGGATGCAGAAGAGTTGCTGGCACTGCTCGAAGCGGCGGATGCGTGGCGGCGGCCGGAACGCTTTACCGCGCTGGTGCAGGCGGCGCTGGCAGGTGAGGCCGATGTCGAGCCGGCACGTCAGCGCTTGCGCCGCGCGCATGAAGCAACGCTGGCGGTGGATGCCGGGGCCGTGGCCCGTCAGCACAAGGCGCCCGGCGACATCAAAGCTGCGGTGGCGCAGGCCCGCCTCGGCGCACTGAAAAACATTAAGGACGCCTGACAGAAAGACCAGATCAATTTAACCGATGGCGTGTATTGATTTGATGGAGTGTTTTTCCGATGTTTTTGATTTTATCGGCGTTAATCGGCGTTCATCTGCGGTTAACGTTTCTGGTTTTGATATGGACTTAGATAAAAACAATTAATTACGAAAGGATCGCCATGATCGATTTTTACACCTGGAGCACACCCAACGGCCGCAAGATTTCCATCATGCTCGAAGAGTGCGACCTGGCGTATCAGACCCACGCCATCAACATCGGCCAGAATGATCAGTTCAAACCCGAGTTCGTCGCCATCAATCCCAACAGCAAAATCCCGGCGATTGTCGACAGCGACGGCCCCGACGGCAAACCGATTGCACTGATGGAATCCGGCGCGATACTGATGTATCTCGCCGGCAAGACCGGAATATTTCTGCCGCAGGCGGTGCGCGGACGTTACGACGCGCTGCAGTGGCTGATGTTCCAGATGGGCGGTGTCGGTCCGATGTTCGGCCAGGCGCATCACTTTCTGCGCGCGGCGAAGGAGCCGGTGCCGTACGGCATCGAGCGTTATGTCAACGAGACGCGGCGCCTGTATGGCGTGCTCGACAAACATCTCGCCGGCCAGGAATGGCTGGCCGCCGGTGAATACACCATCGCCGACATGGCGACCTATCCGTGGATCGCGCGCCACGAATGGCACAAGGTTGACCTCAACGATTTCCCCGGCGTCAAACGCTGGTACGACAACATCTCCGCGCGGCCTGCGGTGCAGCGCGGCATGGCGGTGCCGAAACCCTGAGCGTTTAGCGCCCGCCGTCAGCGGCGCGCGTAACGCTGCAGGAAGCGCAGGATCTCCGTGGTGTCGAGAACCGGGTTGGTGCGCAACTCGGGAGCACCAACCACGGTATTGGCCCAGGCCATGTGGCCCTGCATGCGTTGCACGACGCCCGGCCATTCGCGCGCGGTGTGGCGCTGCGGATCCGGCAGCGCGTGGCATTGCGAGCAGGCAATGCCGTAGATCTGTCCGGCGGTGGTGCGCAGCGCCGGATGTTCACGATTCATTTCCCGCTGTCCGTGCTTGGCCAGATAGGTCGCAAGCGTCGTGATCTCTGCTTCGGATGGCGCCTGCACGCCGGCCATCATGCCTTTCATCAGCGGGCCCATGTTGCCCCTGCCCTGCATCCGCCACACCATGCGCTCGATGATCGGCTGCCAGCGCGCGGCGGTGTGCATTTCCGGATTAGGCAGGTAATGGCACTGGATGCAGTAACGCGCGGTCAGTTGCGCGCCGCGGCTCTGCGCTTCGGGCAACTGCGCGGGTTCGACCGACGGCGGCAGGATGCGTTCGAGCATGCGGCCGTGGGGGCTTTGCGACCACCGGTATTCCGCCTGCGCCACGCTGGGCGCTTCCGCGCCCAGCACCGCACCGCCGCTCAGCAGGGCGGCTGAAATGAGCGCAAGCAGGCGGGTGATGGAATTGGCCACCAGAGCTTTCCACATTGCTGTTCCCCCTGAGCCTGTCGAAGGGCGGAAGCATGATGCGGGGCTTCGACAAGCTCAGCCCGAACGGTGTTATTGGAAGATCAACCAGATGATAACGGAAGTCGCCGGACTGACTACAAGGTATGCGAACGGTCGCCGCGGCCGAATCCCGTCAGCGCTGTGGTGATGCCGCGGCCCAGTGCGATGACCTTGAATAATTCGCCCATTTCCGCCGGCGACAGCAGTTGCTGTGCCTGTGCAGCGAGCGGCGCGTAACGCGCGATGTCCGCGGCGGAGACTTCGGCCAGCAATCCGGTAATGCCGCAGTTGATCAGAAACTGCGCCTGGCCGGTGTAACCGAGCAGGTCGAGTCCTGCGCCGGCCCGCGCCACAGCGCTGAAGTCGACATGCGCGGTGATGTCCTGCAGGCCCGGCCACAGGAAGGGATCGGCGTGCGACTGATGGCGGTAGTGGCACATCAGCGTGCCGTGGTTGCGCTGCGGGTGAAAAAATTCATGCGCCGGGAAACCGTAATCGATGAACAGCAGTGCGCCGCGGCTGAGGCCTTGCGCCAGGCTGCTGATCAATGCCGGCGCGGCCAGGCTGATTTCGGTTTCGTAATCGTCAGGCAGGTTTTGCGGAATGGCCTGCAGCAATGTGGCCGGTGCCGGACGGAAATCCCAGGCAAAGTGGTCGTCGTTGGCAATGACGCCGATTTCTTCAACGTTGCCATCATGTGTGCGCACGCGATGCACCGGCAGTGCATCCAGCACTTCGTTGCCGATGACGACGGCGTGCAGATGATCCGGCAACTGCTCCAGCCAGGACACGCGGTCAGCGAACTGTGGCACGGTGGCGGCGAGATGCGTCTGCTGGCGTTGGCGCAGGTCGGCGCTGACTTCGAGGATCAGGTAACGCTGCGGCAGGCGGTTGAGTGCGGCGAGTTCCGTGAGCAGCGTTGCCGCCAGCGCGCCGCTGCCAGCGCCGAGTTCGACGATGTCGGGAATGTCCTGCGCCAGCAGTTCCGCCAGTGGTCGCGCCAGCGTGCGGCCGAACAGCGGCGACAGTTCGGGCGCGGTGATGAAATCGCCGTCTGCCCCGAGCTTATGGCTGCCGGCGCTGTAATAACCAAGGCCCGGTGCGTACAGCGCCAGCTCCATGTAACGCGCGAAGCTGATCCAGCCGCCGGCAGACTGGATTTCTCCGCGAATCAGCGTTTGCAGCCGACCGCTCAGTTGCAGTGCGGCGGGGGGCGGCAGCGGCAGTGTCGGGTTCTTCGGCAATGGGGTCACCGCGGGATATTACGATAAAATAAACAATGATTTACGATGGTCATCAGGAAATGTGCAGCAAATTCGAGGCGGCAATAATTCATGGCTAACGGTCTGGCGGGCAAAGCGGTGCTGGTGACCGGCGGTGCGCGGCGCGTCGGCGCGGCAATCTGCCGCCGGCTGCATGCTGCCGGCGCGAATGTGGTGATCAACTATCATCATTCGGCGCAGGACGCGCAGGCTCTGCTGCATGAGTTCAACGGGCTGCGCGCGGATTCGGCGGCAATGGCGCGTGCCGACCTGCTGACACCCGGCGCGCTGCCGCAACTGATCAAGGATGCATTGGCGGCATTCGGACGGCTCGATGTACTGGTCAACAATGCCTCGAGTTTTTATGCCACTCCCGTGGGCGATATCGACGAAAAGGCGTGGAATGATCTGATCGGCACCAATCTGAAAGCGCCGCTGTTCCTGTCGCAGGCCGCGGCACCGGAACTGCGCAAAACGCAGGGCTGCATCGTCAACATCATCGACATCCATGCCGAACTGCCGATGAAAAACCATCTGGTTTACAACGCCGCCAAGGGCGGGCTGCTGGCACTGACGCGGTCGCTGGCGCGCGAACTGGGGCCGCAGGTGCGGGTCAATGGCGTATCGCCGGGCACCATCGTCTGGCCCGAGGATCCGGCGTGGCAGAATGACATCGAGCGCCAGCGTATCGTCAACCAGACGGTGCTCAAGCGCAGCGGTGAGCCCGACGATATTGCGATGGCCGTGGAATTTCTGGCCCTGGCACCTTATGTGACCGGGCAAGTCATTGCAGTGGATGGTGGCCGCAGCATTGTTGCCTGATGCGGCAATGAACTATTGAATCGGACTCAATATGGATACACAGGTCATACAGATCACGCCGCGCAGCAACAAGGAGCGCAAGGCGTACTACGAGTCGAACAAACTTGCCAAGCGCTTGCGCCGGCAGGTCGGGCAGGCGATTGCCGATTTCGACATGATCCGCGACGGCGACAAGGTCATGGCCTGCCTGTCCGGGGGCAAGGACAGCTACGCGCTGCTCGACATCCTGCTGCATTTGCGGAGCCATGCGCCGATTCATTTCGACATCATCGCCGTCAACCTTGACCAGAAACAGCCGGGATTCCCGGAACAGGTGCTGCCGGAATATCTGACCAAACTCGGTGTGCCCTTCCATATCGAGGCGCAGGATACGTACAGCATCGTCAAGCGGGTGATCCCCGAAGGCAAGACCATGTGTTCGCTGTGTTCGCGATTGCGCCGCGGCGTGCTCTATCGCGTGGCGCAGGAACTGGGCGCGACCAAAATCGCGCTGGGCCACCACCGCGACGATATTCTGGAAACGTTTTTCCTCAACATGTTCTACGGCGGCAAGCTGAAAACCATGCCGCCGAAGCTGGTGTCCGACGACGGCCGCAACGTGGTGATCCGGCCGCTGGCTTATTGCGAAGAGAGCGATCTGGAGGCCTACGCGGAGCTGAAGCAGTTCCCGATCATTCCCTGCACCCTGTGCGGCTCGCAGGCGACGCTGAAGCGCAAGGAAGTGAAGGCTTTGTTGCTCGATTGGGAAAAGCGTTATCCGGGGCGCGTCGCCACGCTGCTGACCAGCATCCAGAATGTCCGGCCCTCGCACCTGCTCGACCGGACCTTGTTTGATTTCGCGGCAGTGCGCGCGTCGGGTGAGCCGCTGGCCGACGGTGACACGGCGTTTGATGCCGAATACTGACGCGGCCGCAGTTTTCATTCCTGCCAGGCCGCCTCGTGCGTATATGCAGTGCTGAACCGCCGGCAATTTTTCTCCGGATCATGCGGCCCGCCCCATGAAAAAGAAGAAGAGGTTCGCGCGTAGCAGACGGCCCGCAGATCGGGAGGGTATCTGGATTTTCCGGACGGCAACGATGCGTTGAATCGCGGATACCGCTGGCTGGTATGGGCCGTACTGACTGCCGGCCTGCTGCTGACCGGTATCGTCTGGAATGCGACGCGCCTGCAGGCCGGGGGTGAGACGGCTCAACGCTTTGCGGTCGTCAGCAACGAAGCCCGGGATGCCATTGAATCGCGCGTGCGCGGTTACTCCGAAATACTGATGGGCGTGCGCGCGTAGCATCGGGCCCACGACGGTCGTTTTTCGGGTCGGGAATTCACCGCTTACGTCGCGGCGCTGGATTTTGCGCAGCGTTATCCCGGGATTCAGGTCATTCACTATGTCCAGCGCGTCACCGCCCGTGAACGCGAAACTTTCGAAGCCGCTGCGCGCCGCGCCGGAGAACCCGGTTTTGCGATCAAGCCGTTGGGACAGCGTGACGAATCTGTCGTGGTGCGCCATGTCGTGCCGCGGACGGGCAACGAAGTCGCGCTGGGTCTGGATCTCGCCGGGGATCCGGTCCGTGCGCTGACAGCATGCCGACCTCGGCCTGGTGCCGCCGGCGCAATTCATTACGATTGCCGAGGAAACGGGGTTGATCGTGCCGATCGGGGAGTGGGTGCTGAATACAGCCCGCGCCACGCAACATGCCTGGCAGCAGCACGGGCTGCCGCAGATCATGATGCCCGTCAACCGGTCCCCCCGCCAGTTTCTCTACGGTGATCTGGTCGGCGACATGATCCGATTGTTTGCCAGGCCGGGTCATGCCGCCGCCGGCATGAAGCTGGAAATTACCGAGGGCATGGTGATGCAGAATCCGAAGCGCGCGGTGCTGCTGATCCGCACGCTGAAGGAGATGGGACTGCATACCGCGATCGACGACTTCGGCACCGGTTACTCGTCGCTGGCGTACCTGCGGCGCTTCCCGATCGACACGCTGAAGATCGACCGCTCATTCATCCTGAATACGCCGGCGGATGCCGGCGCCGTGGCCATCACCCAGGCCATCATCGCGATGGCACACAGCCTGGGGCTGGATGTCACCGCGGAAGGGGTTGAGACTGCGGAGCAGTTCGAATTCCTGCTGCAGCATGGCTGTGATCAGATGCAGGGCTACTATTTCAGCCCGCCGCTGAGCGAAACCGATGCCGCCGCGTTGCTGGGACGGCAGAAAAAAAACGGACCGGCAGCCTGAGACTGCCGGTCCGCGAAGGTTGCGGGTGATCGCAGGACGGCGACTTAGAAGTCAGGTTTGATGTTGTATTGTTTGACGGCTTTGCTCCAGCGCTCGATTTCCGCGCGCATGAATTTGTCGAATTCCGCCGGTGTGGTCGGTACCGGCTCGTAGCCACGGGTGCGCAGCATATTGCCGGTTTCACCTTTGAGTACCGTCGTTACGGCCTTGTTGAGGGTGGCGACTGCTTCCCTTGGCATTTTGATCGGTCCCATCAGACCATACCAGCCGGAAATGACGAATCCCTTGTAGCCCGCTTCGCCCAGAGTGGGCACGTCCGGCAATTGCGGCGAACGTTTCGCGGTGGTGACCGCCAGTCCGCGCAGCTTGCCGGCCTTGATCTGCGGAATGGCCGCGCCGGGCCCGGAGAACAGCGTCTGCACTTCGCCGCCGACGGCCGCGGCGACCGACGGGCCAGATCCGCGGTATGGGATATGCACGAGCTTGACGCCGGCCGTCTGGAAAAACGCTTCCTGCGCAATATGGGCAGTAACGTTGCCCGAACCGAAATTCATCGCGCCGGGCTTGCTTTGCGCGAGCTTGATGAACTCCTGCAATGTATTGGCCTGGATGCTGGGGTGTACGGTCATGATGTACGGCTGTTCAATCAACTGGCTGATGCCGGCAAAGTCGCGGGCGATGTCGAAGCTGAGGTTACTCATCAGCGCCGGAGCCACCGCCGTTGCGCCGATTTCGGCAATGACGACCGTGTAGCCGTCGGGGTTGGCTGTCGCGGCAATCGCCGTGCCCAGACTGCCCTGCGCGCCGCCGCGGCTGTCGATCAGGACCTGCTGGCCGAGCAGGCTGCTCAGCCCCGGCTGAATGGTCCGCGATACTAGATCGGTACCGCCACCCGGAGGAAACGGTACGATCAGGCGGATCGGCTTGTTCGGATAAGCACCGGACTGGGCGGCAGCGCCCATGGGTGCGATCAGCAACATCCCGGCGATCACGCAGCGCGGCAGGTGGGCAAAATGGCGCATGGATAATTTCTCCCCGTGTGTTTTGTATTTGTGACAGATGGAACATTACCACGACTTTGTGACTTTTTTACGGTCTTATCAGGGGGACGTAATTCAATAAAATTGTTTAAAAACAATAAGTTATGTCTTATGGTGGGCGTGAATAATCTTGTCAAATTTAGTTTGCCATGTTAAATTTCGCACTGCCTTGAACATTTTTTGATCCAGTCACCGGATTTTTCCCGCATGAATTGCGCAGAACGCCTAGTTGATCTTTTTGGCAGCCAGGCCGAAGTGGCCCGCCGCTTCCGGCTCGATCGCGCAGTCGTAAATCACTGGGTCAAATCCGGATATGTGCCCGCGCGCTGGGCAATGGAAGTCGAGCAGGTTACCGGCGGCCAGGTTGCCGCCGTTGATGTGCTCAATGAAGCCACCACGCGCAAACCGCTGCGGTTGAAATCGCGGCCGGACGGAGAGAATTTTTTCGCCAACGCCTTAGCAGGGAGTGAGTTCACCATGGACAAGTTCGCGCCACCCAAACGCATCAACTCTTTTCATCCGCCGCAACGCACGCTGATGGGCCCCGGCCCGACGGAAATACATCCGCGCGTGCTGACCACGATGAGCCAGCCCGCCATCGGTTATCTCGACCCGGTGTTCGTCGAGATGATGGAAGAGCTGAAATCGCTGCTGCGTTATGCCTACCAGACGAAGAACCCGCTGACCTTCCCGATTTCGGGGCCGGGCTCGGTGGGCATGGAGTACTGCTTCGTCAACATGGTGAAGCCGGGTGACAAGATCATCGTCTGCCGCAACGGCGTGTTTGGCGGCCGCATGATCGAAAACGTCGAACGCTGCGGCGGTACGGCGGTCGTCGTCGAGGACGGCTGGGGCGAACCTGTCGACCCGCAGAAACTCGAAGATGCGCTGAAAAAAAATCCCGACGTGCGCGTGGTTGCATTCGTGCATGCCGAAACCTCAACCGGTGTGTTGTCCGATGCCAAAACGCTGGTGCAGATCGCGCACAAATACAACGCACTGACCATCGTTGACGCCGTGACTTCGCTCGGCGGCTCTCCGGTGCTGGTCGACGAGTGGGGCATCGATGCCGCCTATTCCGCCAGCCAGAAATGCCTGTCGTGCACGCCGGGGCTGTCGCCGGTGACGTTTTCGGAGCAGGTGGTTGATTACGTCAAGGCGCGGAAAGACAAGATTCATTCCTGGTTCATGGACATGAATCTGCTGCTCGGTTACTGGGGTGAGACCACTCGCACCTATCATCACACCGCACCGACCAATTCGCTGTTTGCGCTGCATGAAGCGCTGCTGCTGATCCGTGAAGAAGGCCTCGAAAATGCATGGGCGCGCGTCGATCGTCATCACACCGCGCTGAAGGCCGGCCTTGAAGCGATGGGGCTGAAATTCCTCGTCAAGGAGCAGTTCCAGGCGCCGCAGATGAATGCAGTGCGTTGCCCGGAAGGCGTCAACGAAGCCGAAGTGCGCAAAACGCTGTTGAACGAATTCGGTCTTGAAATCGGCGCCGGTCTCGGCCCGCTCGCCGGCAAGATCTGGCGTTTCGGCCTGATGGGTTATTCCTGCCGTCCGGACAACGTCATGCTGTGCCTGTCGGCGCTGGGTTCGGTGCTGGAAGACATGGGTTATGCCGTGCACGTGGGTGACGCCGAAGCGGCCGCACATGCGGCTTACTCGGCTATGCATGCGACTGCGGCGCAGGCGAAAAAACGCAAGGCCCCGGCGAAAGCGGCATAAGCCGGAATTGCAAAAATAAAAATGCCGCCTGCGGGCGGCTTTTTTGTTTCGGTTTTCTGGTTCAGATCAACAGTGCGGCCAGGCCCAGCAGCAGGCCCATGCTGACGACATCGGTGGCGGTGGTCAGGAAAATGCTGGAGGCCGTAGCGGGATCGAAGCCGAAGCGCTTCAGGGTCAGCGGCACCATGGCGCCGCTGATGCCACTGGCGACGCAACTGCCGACCAGCGCGATCCAGACCACGAGGCTGAGCAGCAGCGCGTCGGGATTGTGCTGATACGAGGCGACGATGAACATGCCGAGTGCTGCAACCAGTCCGGTGAAAGCGCCGTTCAGCGCGCCCAGTGAAGCTTCCTTGATCACCAGGGCCCGCTCCATGCCTGCCTTCAATTCACCCAGCGTCATGCCGCGCAGCGTCACCGCCAGCGCCTGACAGCCGGTATTGCCGGACTGCCCGGCCAGCACCGGCAGGAACAGCGCGAGAATGACCAGACGATCGACGGTGTCCTGGAAGATCGCCACCACGGCGCCGGCAACAAAGGCGGTGGCGAGGTTGATCTGCAGCCATGGATGGCGGAACCGGAAGCTGCTTTGCAATGGCGTCGCCAGACGTTCTTCTTTTTCGACACCGACCATGCTGCCGACCTGTGCGGTGATCTCGAAGGCCTGTTCTTCGAACAGGATCTGGCCGCGCAGCAGTCCTAACAGCACACCCGTTTCGTCGCAGACCGGGTACACCGGATAGTGACGGTCGAGCACCAGTTTCATGGCGTCGGCAAGCGGCAGGCCGGGGGTCAGGGAAAAAGCGTTGCGCAGCATGATGGATTCGAGCGCCGCCTGTTCGTCGGCGAACAACAGATCGCGCATGGTGACGATACCGAGCATTTTGCCGGCGCTGTCCGTAACGTAGCCGTAGGTGATGAACGCGGTGCGCACCAGGGGCCGTAACTGTTCGATGGTATCGCGCACGGTCGTGTCGGGGCGAAACACTGCGCGCGCCGGCGTCATCATCCGGCCAATGGTGCCCTCGGCGAAAGGCTGGTTGGTCCGCCACTGTGCAGCGACTTCTGCCGGCGCAGCATGCATTACGCCATCGACCAGGCCGCCCGGCAGTTCGGCCAGCACATCCTGGGTCAGCGCCGGTGGCAGTTCCAGCAACACGGCGGCAATCGTCGCTGCGGGGTATTCGGCCAGCAACTCTGCCGCCTCTTTGGGCGCGCGCGCCTTGGCGGCTTGCGCCAGTTCGCGGCTGTCCGGAACTGCCTCAGCCTGATTCTGGTTTTCCTGCACGATGTTCTCCCGTCAGCGGTGGGCGCCGGTGCGCCACGGGGAGTATAACGACGGGCGCCGTGCGGCGCGACTTTACCGGGCCACTGCAGGATGGGAGTGCGGCAATAAACCGGGCCGCTGCAGGATGGGAGTGCGGCAATAAACCAAGCCGTTTGCAGAATGGGATGGCGGCTATAACCCAAGCCGTTGCAGGAAGGATGGCGGCTATAACCCAAGCCGTTGCCAGATCGTGGTGGTCAGCCCGGCCTGGTTCATGGTGTAGAAGTGCAGCCCGGGCGCGCCCGCCGCCAGCAGATCGTCGCAGAGCTGCGTCACCACATCCAGACCGAAGGCGCGGATTGAGGCCGTGTCGTCGCCGTAGCCTTCGAGTTTGCGACGTATCCAGCGCGGGATTTCCGCGCCCGAAGCATCTGAAAATCTTGCCAACTGGGAAAAACGGCCGATCGGCATGATGCCCGGCACGATGGGCAGGGTGAGGCCCATGGCTTCGCACTCGTCGATGAAATGAAAATAACAGTCGGTGTTGTAGAAGTACTGGGTGATCGCCGAATCCGCGCCGGATTCGACCTTGCGCTTGAAACTCAGCAGGTCGTCCTGCGCACTGCGCGCCTGCGGATGGTATTCGGGATAAGCAGCGACCTCGATGTGGAACTGATTGCCGAATTCGCTGCGGATGAACGTCACCAGTTCATTGGCATAGTGGAATTCGCCGGAAGCCGCAGTGCCTGAAGGCAGATCGCCGCGCAGCGCGACGACATGGCGGATGCCGTTGTTCTGATACTCGCGCAGGATTTCGCGAATGTCATCACGCGACGAACCGACGCAGGAAATGTGCGGTGCCGCGGCATGACCTGCCGCGCGCAGGTCGAGCACGGCGCGTAGTGTGCGTTCACGCGTCGAGCCGCCGGCACCGTAGGTCACCGAAAAAAACTTCGGTTTCAACTGTGCCAGCTGTTTCGCGGTCTGCGCGAGTTTCTCCGCGCCTTCCGGCGTGTTCGGCGGGAAGAATTCGAAACTGAAGGCACGCTGAAACTTCTTTTGCGATTCCATGGGGATTCTACCCGTCAGGCGGCAGCGAATGGGTTGAGCACCCGCACGCTGCCGTAAAGTTGCCCGTGAGACAAATCTTCGGAGACCAGCACGGGTGCACCGGGCTGGTGAGCGCCCGCGACCAAGGTGGCGTCCCAGTACGCGATGCCGTAGCGACTCTTCAACAGCAGCGTGTGGCGCATGAGCGGCAGGGCTGTCGCGGCCACCGGACGGCTGCTCGCAATCTCTTCGATCATGGCGGGTGCGTCGTCGTGCCGCAGGGCGTCCGGCACGCGCACGGCGTTTACGTAGAACTCCTGCAAGACCTGCATGGTCACCCCCCAATCTTCACGGTTGATCCAATCGCGGGCGATGCGCCCTTTGACGGCGTCACGGGGCGCCTTCGAGAACGCGTAAACCAGCACGTTGGTATCGAGGCAGTGCGAAACCGCCATGATTAGACGCCGGATTTTCGCAGTTGCCTGCGGTCGTGCGCCTGTTCGCGCGTGAGCCGTTTCGTGGTGTCGATGCCGCAGTCGCCGGCAATGGCCAATAACCGGTCGAGCAGCCCGCGAACGGGGACGCTGACTGCCTCCGCTTCGTAGCGGGTGCCCGCAGCATTCGCGCGACCCAGATTGGGGTCGTCCGCTGCGTTCTCGAGTATTGCCATGAGTTCCCCCCTGCAGCGAGCGATGATTGCGTTCCGCGCGCTCGCGTAATTTCGCGGCCATGGGTTCCGGCACATTCTTGGTCGAAAGATTGACAGCCATAATGGCTCCAAATTGCAGGAAGCGGAGCCATTATGGAACCATACGGGAGATTGCGCCAAGCATCCGGTAACGGTGCAACGCGAACCCTCGGGTGAACTCAATACCGGTAGTGCTCAGGCTTGTACGGACCGTCAACCGGCATCTGCAGGTAATCAGCCTGCTTTTCGTTGAGCACGGTCAGTTCGACGCCCAACTTCTTCAAGTGCAGCCGCGCGACTTTCTCGTCGAGATGTTTCGGCAGCACATAAACCTTGTTTTTGTACTGGTCGCCGCGGGCATAGAGTTCGAGCTGCGCCAGCGTCTGGTTGGTGAAGGAGTTCGACATCACGAATGACGGATGGCCGGTGCCGCAGCCGAGGTTCACCAGGCGGCCTTCGGCGAGGATGATGATCCGTTTGCCGTCGGGGAAAATCACGTGGTCGACCTGCGGCTTGATGTTTTCCCACTGGTATTTTTTCAGTGAGGCGATCTCGATTTCGGAATCGAAGTGGCCGATGTTGCAGACAATCGCGTTGTGCTTCATCCGCTTCATGTGGTCGTGGTTGATCACGCCGAGGTTGCCGGTGGCGGTGACAAAAATGTCGGCTTTGTCGGCGGCGTAGTCCATGGTGACGACGCGGAAACCTTCCATCGCCGCCTGCAGTGCGCAGATCGGATCGACTTCAGTGACCCACACCTGGGCCGACAGCGCGCGCAGCGCTTCTGCGCTGCCCTTGCCCACGTCGCCGAAGCCGCAGACCAGCGCGACCTTGCCGGCGATCATCACATCGGTGGCGCGTTTGATGGCGTCAACCAGCGATTCGCGGCAGCCGTAGAGGTTGTCAAACTTGGATTTTGTCACCGAGTCGTTGACGTTGATCGCCGGGAACGGCAGGCGGCCTTCCTTTTCCATTTGGTACAGGCGGTGCACGCCCGTCGTCGTCTCTTCGGTGACGCCTTTGATATTCTTCTCGATATTTGAATAGAAGCCGGGTTTTTCCTTCAGCGTCTTGCGCATCGCCGCGAACAGCACCACTTCTTCCTCGTTGGTGCCCTCGGGCGGCTGCGTCTTGTTGCGCTCGTGCTGCGCGCCCAGCGTGACCAGCAGCGTGGCGTCGCCGCCGTCGTCGAGGATCATGTTCGGTGTGCCGCCGTCCGACCACTCCAGGATGCGGTGGGTGTAGTCCCAGTAATCTTCCAGGGTTTCGCCCTTGTAGGCGAACACCGGAATGCCGCTCGCAGCGATGGCGGACGCGGCGTGATCCTGGGTCGAGAAAATATTGCACGACGCCCAGCGGATGTCGGCACCGAGTTCAGCCAGCGTCTCGATCAGCACCGCGGTCTGGATGGTCATGTGCAGCGAGCCGGCAATACGCGCGCCTTTGAGCGGATGCTTGCCCTTGTGTTCTTCGCGGATCGCCATCAGGCCGGGCATTTCGGTCTCGGCAATGGCGATTTCCTTGCGGCCGAAGTCGGCCAGCTTGATGTCGGCAACTTTGTAGTCGGTGGTTTTTGCGTTCATGTTTACAGCTCCTGATGTCGTGGGAGGGCGCCGTTGCCGGCATGCCGCCCGAGCCTGGCCGGCGGGTTTGGACCCGGTCCGGTCGCAGCGCCCCTCGGGGACACGCATTCCAAAAATTACAAAACAGGTACGAAAATAAGTTACAAAATAAGTACGAAAAAAAGCGCTCGCACCGTTGCCGGTGCGAGCGCCGTTGAAATCTTTGCTGAGCCTGGCCGATGATGGGTAAAAACTCAGAACCCCATCGGTCGCAACGCTCCTCAGCGGGGCGGATTATAGCCCAAACCAGCCCTGCATAAATCCGCGGCACGACCGGCAACTGGACATCCTCCGGTTGATGCCTGCTCAAACAAACACGGCGGTTGAAACCCCGAAGCGTGCCGCCAGTTTTGCCGCAAGTTTCTTGCTGATGCCGCGTTTGCCGGCAATGATGGCGCTGACGGTGCTTTGCGGAGCAAGTTCAGCAAGATCGATCTGCTTAAGCCCGTGCTGTTGCATCAGGAACTTCAGCGCTTGCTGCGGACTCGCTTCCGGCAGTCGATGCGTCCGTGCTTCGTAACTTTCGATCACCTCGCCAAGTGCTTCGACCAAGCCGGCCAGCGGATGGCGCTCGTTTGCACCGCCGGCATCCAGCAGGGCTTCGAGCGCAGCGATTGCCTTGCGATAGTCATGTTCGCGGGTAATGGCTTTGAGCGGAACCAGTCGCGCCAGCGCCGTGTAGTGGCTGGTTACGGCATCAATGTCGAGAGCGCCCATCACGGCCTCCAGTGGTTGTATTCTGAATGAGTCATTACCGCGCGGATATAAAGAATCTGTGTGTTGAAATGAATCGCAGCGATAAGGCGATAGCGGTTCCCAGCGATGTCGAACACGAAATAGCCGCCAGCCTTGTCGACCGAATTAAAGGCCCGTTTCAGTTCGGCAAAATTGACGAACCGGCCCTGCTCAATGATGCGGCGCCAGCCCTGTAGCGCATGCCGCGAGGCGGGATGGTGATTTTCGAATTCACGCAAGGCCTTGTTGCTGATCAGGCGCATCGACGGAGATTATCGCATTTTGCGATAATTTGCCAGATTTTCAGGATGTCGGGTTCAATACTGCCCAGCGGAGCGGTTACTTGATGCCCGCCGCAGCCGTGGCCGAAGGAACTGCCGGAGCAGGTGCGCCTCGTCGCGCAGGCGCAGGCGCAGGCGCAGGCGCTGGCGGAGGCGCGTGCGCCGCGCGACGAAGACGCCATCGCCGTGCGCTTCCAGGGCCGCGGCCCGTGGAAAAACGCCTGTCGCAGATTCTCGACACCCTGATCGCCGTCGGCCGGGTGCGCCCAGTGGCGGGAGGTAAAGGGTATGAAATTAAGTAACCTATTGTTTTTATTAATATATATCAGTCCACACTCTTGTTTGATCGACCAAAAGCATTCAAAATATTGTTATTTGAATGCTTATGGTCGATCATGAATACTCGCGATCTCCGTCTTGCCCAGCTCGATCAGGCGCTTGCGCCATGGCGCGAATGCGCCGAATCGCCGCCCGCTGAAGGCTGGCTGCAGGCCGTTCGCAGCGCGCTTGGCCTGACCACGCGCCAGGCCGCGCAACGCGCCGTCGTGTCGCAATCGTCCTGGGTCGATGCCGAGCGGCGCGAAGCCGCGGGCACGATTTCGCTCGGCCAGTTGCGGCGTCTCGGCGCAGCACTCGATTGCCGTCTGGTGCATGCACTGGTGCCCGATGCGCCGTTGCGCGACAAGCTTTATGCACGTGCCGAAGCTCGCGCGCAGGCGGAGGTGAATGCCGTCGCGCATTCGATGGCGCTGGAGCAGCAGCGGGCCGACGATCAATACACGCGCCTGCAGGTCGAACAGCGCAAGCAGGAACTGTTGCGCGGCCGGCGGTCTAGGCTGTGGGAGTAGGCGACGCGCATGCGCCGGGGGCGACCCCGCTCGATCCCGACGAGGCGCGCGGACTGATCCCCGGGCACATCCGCACACAGGCGGAACTGAACCAATGGGAGCAGGCGAACGTGCTGGAAGGCAGCACGTGGACGCTGCGTTCCCGCGGTCGCGACATTCTCAGCGAAGATTTCGTGCGCGAACTGCACCGGCGCCTGTTCGGCGAGACCTGGCGCTGGGCAGGAACATTTCGCACCACCGGCAAGAACATCGGCGTCGATGCGACGCAGATTGCCGTGCAGTTGCGGGAGCTGCTGGACAACACGCGCTACTGGATTGAACACCAGACGTTTCCGCTGGACGAGATTGCCGCGCGTTTTCATCACCGGCTGGTGGTGATTCGTCCGTTTCCGAACGGCAACGGTCGTCACGCGCGGTTGATGACCGATGTGCTGTTGCGGCGAAACGGTGCTGCCGCATTCAGCTGGGGCGGTGCGAATCTTGAAGCCGCGGGCGATGCGCGCGACCGGTATCTCACAGCCTTGCGTGCGGCTGACACCGGGGACTATCAACCCTTGATGTCAGTGGTGCGAAGCTAGGTCAAAGCCCATAAAAAAACGCCGGCATTGCCGGCGTTTTTATTGGTGAGAGACTGAAACAGATTACTTGAGGCCCGCGTCCGCCTTCAGTGCTGCTGCTTTATCGGTGTGTTCCCAGGTGAATTCCGGCTCGTCGCGACCGAAGTGGCCGTGCGCTGCCGTCTTGGTGTAGATCGGACGCAGCAGGTCGAGCGCCTGGATGATGCCCTTCGGCCGC
The DNA here is from genome assembly GCA_038316355.1 of Burkholderiales bacterium. Taxonomy (GTDB): domain Bacteria; phylum Pseudomonadota; class Gammaproteobacteria; order Burkholderiales; family SG8-41. The sequence goes on along the minus strand of JBBQAO010000003.1, from coordinate 51,426 downwards.
AGGTCAAAATGTTTTTCCACCAGTTCGCCGATTTTTTCGTCGCTGATTTTGCCGGTGCCGAAGGTATCGACCAGCACGCTGACCGGACGCGCAACGCCGATGGCGTAGGCAATCTGCAGTTCGCACTTGGTGGCGAGACCAGCAGCGACGATATTTTTTGCGACGTAACGCGCGGCGTAGGCTGCCGAACGATCAACCTTCGACGGATCCTTGCCCGAGAACGCGCCGCCGCCATGGCGCGAGTAACCGCCGTAGGTGTCGACGATGATCTTGCGGCCGGTCAAGCCGGTGTCGCCCTGCGGGCCGCCGATGACAAAACGGCCGGTCGGATTGATCAGGTACTTGGTGTCCTTGGTGATCATGTTCTTCGGCAGCACTGGTTTCACCACCAGATCGATGATCGCTTCCTCGATCTGCTTGTGGGTGGCTTCCTCGCGGTGCTGAGTGGAGATCACCACGGTGTCGATGTGATGCGGTTTGCCATCGACGTAACGCACGGAGACCTGCGACTTGGCGTCCGGGCGGGCCCATGGCAGGCGGCCGTCGCGGCGCAGCTCGGCGTGACGTTCCATCAGGCGGTGCGAGTAATAAATCGGCATCGGCATCAGTTGCGGCGTTTCATCGCAAGCGAAGCCGAACATCAGGCCCTGGTCGCCCGCGCCCTGGTCGAGGTCGAGGCCTTCGCCTTCATTGACGCCCTGCGCGATGTCGCGCGACTGCTCGTCGTAACACACCATCACGGCGCAGCTCTTGTAGTCGAAACCGATTTCGGAGTCGTCGTAACCGATCTGCTTGATGGCCTTGCGTGCGACCTTGGCGTAATCCACACGCGCATTGGTGGTGACCTGGCCGGCAAGCACGACGAGACCGGTGTGGGTCAGTGTTTCGGCGGCGACGCGGCCGTTTTTGTCCTCGGTGAGGATGGCATCAAGGATGGCATCGGAAATCTGGTCAGCGATTTTATCGGGATGACCTTCGGACACCGACTCGGAAGTAAACAGGAAGTTGCTCATGGGTTCGATGAACGCAATCGCGTTAAAAGTTAAAGAGGGGGCTGCGGCAAAAAGGCCGCTAGAATAGCATATAACTCCCGATTTATTAACGGATTTCCAGCCTGATTCCGATGTTGATTCCCCTACTGCAGTGGTGCGCACGTATGCCTTTGGCGGGGTTGCATTTTTTCGGCGCGGGGCTGGGCTGGCTGGTCTATGGCTTGTCGCCGACCTACGCCCGCCACTGTCGCGATAATCTGCTGGCGAGCGGCCTGTGCCGGAATCAATCCGTTTATCGGGGCACACTGCACGCGGTGATTGCGGAAACCGGCAAGAGCGTCACCGAACTGTGCAAGGTCTGGTTTGGCAGCGATGCTGAAATTGCCCGCCTGGTGACTTGTGACGACTGGGGTGTGGTCGACGCCGCCCGGCGCGCAGGCAAGGGCATCATTTTTCTGACGCCGCATCTGGGTTGTTTCGAGATCTCCGCCTTGTATACCGCGCAGCGTCTGCCGCTGACCGTGCTCTATCGCCCGCCCAAACGCGCTGCGCTCGAGGACATCATGCGCGCGGGGCGTGCGCGGGGGCAGGTCAGCCTGGCGCCGGCCAATATCAAGGGTGTGCGGCTGCTCTACAAGGCGTTACGGCGGGGAGACGCGATAGGGATCTTGCCGGACCAGGCACCCGGTGTCGGTGAAGGCGAGTGGGCGGATTTTTTCGGGCGCCCCGCGTACACCATGACGCTGGTGACACGGCTGCAGGAAACCAGCGGCGCTGCGGTGATCATGGCCTTCGCCGAACGCCAGGCGCAGGGCCGCGGTTATCGCCTGCATCTGCAGGCGATAACCGGTCCTCTGGATCCGCCGGCGCTGAATCGTGCCGTCGAAGCCATCGTGCGCACCTGTCCCGCGCAATATCTGTGGGGATATAACCGCTACAAATCGCCTGCAGGCGCTAAAGAACCAGTGATGAGTGCGGAGTGATGAATGATGAATAAGCCCCCAATCGCTGATTGTCCGCTTTTCGTTCATCACTCATCACTCATCATTCATCGCTATCAGTTATGACTCGCATCGGTCTTGCGCTGATCTGGCTGCTGCACTGGTTGCCCTTGCCGTTACTGGCGGCGATCGGTCGCGGTGCCGGATATTTGTTGTATCTGCTGGCGGGTGAACGGCGGCGCGTGGTGCTGACCAATCTGCGCCTGTGTTTTCCGGAATTGCCCGACGCTGATCGCACGCGGCTCGCGCGCCGTCATTTCGCCGCCTTCGCCCGCGCACTGCTCGAACACGGCGTCCTGTGGTGGGGCAGCCGCGAGCGGGTAATGCGCATGGTGCGCGTCGAAGGCCTTGAGCACTGGCAGGCGGTGCAGGGCAGGCCGGTGATCTGGCTGGCGCCGCATTTCGTCGGGCTCGACATGGGTGGCTCGCGCATCATCACCGAATGGCAGGGCATCTCCGTCTACAGCCAGCAGAAAAATCCCGCGTTTGACCGTGTGCTGCTGCACGGCCGCACGCGTTTCGTGAAACCGGTGCTGTTCTCGCGCCAGGACGGCATCCGGCCGGTGGTGAAGGCGATGCGCGGCGGGCTGCCGTTTTATTACCTGCCGGACATGGATTTCGGCGAACGCGATTCGATTTTTGTGCCGTTCTTCGGCGTTCAGGCGGCCACCATCACCGGGCTCGCGCGCATGGCGCAACTGGCGCGCGCCGTGGTGCAGCCGGCGGTGACCACGCAGTTGCCGGGTGGCGCGGGTTACGTGCTGCGTTTTTACCCGGCCTGGGAGAATTTCCCCAGCGGCGACCTGGCGGCTGATACCCGGCGCATGAATGAATTCATCGAAGCTCGCGTGCGCGAGAATCCGGAGCAGTATTACTGGCTGCACAAGCGTTTCAAGACCAGGCCGCAGGGAGAGAAAAAAATCTACTAACCGCCGATGAACGCTGACCATGGCCAAATAAGGCCGATATAATCAATAGCCATGTTTAGTAATCCTGACCAACAGACGCGTTGTGCGTTGCTGAAAAAAACAAAAACCATAGCCGTGGTCGGCCTGTCGCCCAACACGGCACGGCCGAGTTATGGTGTGTCGCAGTCGATGCGGGATTTCGGTTTTCGTGTGATCCCCGTGCATCCGGCAGCGAAGGAAATCCTCGGCGAGAAAGTGTATGCAAAGCTTGCCGACATTCCTGGGCCCATCGACCTCGTCAACGTATTCCGCAGTGCCGAATTCATCGATGGCGTGGTTGATGAATGTCTGGCGCTGGAACTGAAGGCAATCTGGATTCAGGAAGGCATCGTCAATGAACCGGCCGCCGCACGCGCGCAAGCCGGCGGCATGACGGTGATCATGGACCGCTGCATTTATCGCGACTACCGCCAGTTCATGGATTCCGGTAAATGATCATCAGATCATTTGCCGCACATATCCCCCTGAACCCTCATCCCCGGCCCTTCTCCCGGAGGGAGAAGGGGGGCAACTGTCTCCTCTCTCCCTTTGGGAGAGAGGTCGGGAGTGAGGGAGCGGAGGGGGCGGGGGTGAGGGAGAAAGCGTTGACGAATTCCCGCTTGTATCCAGTGTTACGCTGACATGCGCCTCCCGTTCACCAAGATGCATGGGCTGGGCAACGACTTTGTCGTCATCGATGCTACTGCCGCGCCGGTCACGCTGACCGCTGCACAACTGCGTTTCATCGCCGACCGCCATTTCGGCGTCGGCTGCGATCAGATCCTGATGGTGGAGCCGGCGCGTACTGCCGACACCGATTTTTATTACCGCATTTTCAATGCCGACGGCGGCGAGGTTGAGCAATGCGGCAACGGCGCGCGCTGCTTTGTGCGTTATGTCCATGAGCGCGGGCTGACGAAAAAAACCATGATTCGCGTCGGCACCTTGGGCGGCATCATCGAGCCGCGGCTCGAGGCTGATGGCCAGGTCAGCGTAAACATCGGCGCGCCGGTGTTCGAGCCCGCCCGTGTGCCGTTTCATGCACCGTCACTGCAGCCGCTGTATGATCTGCAGGTAAATAAAAAAACTATTAAAATCAATGTGTTATCCATGGGAAATCCGCACGCCGTGCAAGTGGTGCCCGATGTCGCGACAGCCCCGGTGGCCAGTGAAGGAGCGTTGATCGAATCGCACCCGGATTTTCCGCAGCGGGTGAATGCCGGCTATATGCAGGTGGTCGACCGTGCGCATATTCGCTTGCGCGTCTATGAGCGCGGCGCCGGTGAAACGCTGGCCTGCGGCACCGGGGCCTGCGCCGCCGTGGTGGCCGGCATCCAGCGCGGACTGCTGGATGCGCGTGTCACGGTTTCGACGCGTGGCGGCGACCTCGTTATAGTATGGGCGGGCGCTGGTCAGCCGGTGTTGATGACCGGACCGGCAGTGACCGTGTTCGACGGCGAAATTGCGCTACCGCAATAAAGTGATTGTAAAAACAAGCAAGGAATACCAGTGATCAAATCCGATGACGTCGCGGCGTACCTGAAGGAACACCCGGAATTTTTCGAGAGTTATGCCGACGTTGTGGCTGATGTGATGATTCCGCACCCGCATGGCGGCCGGGCGATTTCGATCAGCGAACGCCAGATTCTGACGCTGCGCGACCGTGCCAGGCAGCTCGAAGTGAAACTCGGCGAAATGATCCGGTTCGGCGAGGAAAACGATGTCATCAGCGAAAAAGTGCATCGCCTGGGCTTGGCGTTGATCGCTGCGCGCGATGTGCCGGCGCTGGCGCATGCCGTCGATTTCAACCTGCGCGAAGACTTCGCGGTGCCGCATGTGGTGCTGCGCCTGTGGCATGCGGGCGCTGCGGCCGATGCGCCGGTGTCCGACGCCACCCGCACCTTCGCCGCCGGATTATTGCACCCGCATTGCGGCCCGCTGGCGATGGCCGACACTGCGGCATTTTTCGGCGAAGCCGCGCCGCTGCTGAAGTCCTACGCCTATGTCGCTTTGCGCGGCAAGGATTGCTTCGGCCTGCTGGCGCTGGCGAGCGAAGATGTGCAGCGCTTTTATCCCGAGATGGGCACCCTGTATCTGACGCGCATCGGCGAAGTCATCGCCGCCTGCCTGTTGCGTCAACTGGAACCGGTGTGACCGCCCGCGGGCGCAAACCACCTTCCGCGAAACCGCCGGCGCCCGCAGCCGGTCCCGCGCAACAACTGCTGCAGGGTTATATCGATCATCTGGCGCATGAGCGCCGGCTGGCTGCACACACCACCAAAAATTACCGGCGCGACATCGAGGCGTTGCTCGAATTCGCCGGCGAAAAATCAGCGGACGGATTGACCGCCCACGACATCCGGCGTGGTATTGCCCAGTTGCACGGCAAAGGACTCGACGGCCGCAGTCTCGCGCGCATGTTGTCGGCATGGCGCGGTTTTTATCACTATCTCGCCCGCGACCACGGCTGCAAACAGAACCCCTGCCTCGGCATCCGCGCGCCGAAAAGCGCCAAGCGCCTGCCGAATGCCTTGTCACCGGACGAAGCGCGGCAACTGGTCGAGATTGACGCCACCGATGCACTGGCGGTGCGTGACAGGGCAATGCTCGAACTGTTTTATTCCTCGGGGCTGCGCCTGTCCGAACTCACCGGATTGGCACCCGGCGATGTCAATTTCAGCGATGCCACGGTGCGGGTCACCGGCAAGGGCAGCAAGACGCGCATCGTACCGGTGGGCAGTCATGCGGTGAAAGCGCTGCGCAAATGGCTGGCCCAGCGCGCTGCGATTGCAGGGCTCGATGCCGAGGCGCTGTTCGTTAATCCGAAAGGCCGGCGCCTGGGCCCGCGCACGGTGCAGCTTTGTGTGCAGCGCCGTGCGCAGCAGCAGGGCATCGCCTCGCGCGTGCACCCGCACATGCTGCGCCATTCGTTTGCGTCACATGTGCTGCAATCGAGCAGCGACCTGCGCGCGGTGCAGGAAATGCTCGGCCACGCCAGTATTTCGACAACGCAGGTGTATACGCAACTGGATTTTCAGCACCTCGCCAAGATTTACGACAACGCGCATCCGCGCGCGCGCAAGAGGGATAAATAAAAAGAACGCCGGACAAAATGACGAGCGTTCCTCGTTACTGCACCTCCCAGCGGGCAGAAAGGCCTCCCTCTCCCATTGGGAGAGGGACCGAGGGTGAGGGCGATTTGACCGCAATATTCTTTTGTTCCGTCAAGCTTTCCAAGAAAGACCAATGAATCGACTGATACTCAAGCCCGGCCGCGAAAAATCATTGAAACGTAAGCACCCGTGGATATTCTCCGGCGGCATCGCGCGCATCGAAGGCGACCCGCAGGCCGGCGAAGCTGTCGCCGTATGTGCGGCAGACGGCACGGCGCTGGCGGTGGCAGCGTACAGCCCGCAATCGCAGATCCGCGCGCGGGTCTGGGACTGGTGCGTGCATGACATCGACGCTGCGTTCATCGCGCAACGCATTACCCGTGCTGCGGCGAGCCGCGCTACGCTGCCGGCGGGGGTGACCGATGGCCTGCGGCTGGTACACGGCGAATCCGATGGATTGCCGGGCATCGTTGCCGATCGTTACCACGATACCGTCGTAGTGCAGTTGCTCAGCACCGGCGCTGAACGCTGGCGTGATGCGGTTGCCGATGCGCTGGCTGGTTTGTCCGGCGTGGTACGCGTGATTGAACGTTCGGACGCCGATGTGCGCATGCTGGAAGGTCTGCAAGCGCGCAGTGGTTTGTTGCGCGGCAAGGCTGCAAGCAACCCGCTGATCGTCACCGAACATGGCCTGCGTTTCAGTGTCGATGCCGAGCAGGGACACAAGACCGGTTTTTACCTCGACCAGCGTGACAACCGTCTGGCGCTGCGCAATCTTGCCCGCGGCAAAACCGTGCTCGATTGTTTTTGTTACACCGGCGGTTTTGCGCTGAATGCACTGGCCGGTGGTGCGACTGCGGTGACTGCCATTGACAGCTCCGGGCCGGCGCTGCAAACAGCAAATGCCAATGCCGTGCTGAATCAGCTGAACGGCGCAGAATGGCTGGAAGCCGATGTGTTCAAGACCCTGCGTGCGTTCCGCGACGCGGATCGGCATTTCGACCTGATCGTGCTCGACCCGCCGAAATTCGCGCCGACGGCAGCGCATGCCGAGAAGGCCTCGCGCGCCTACAAGGACATCAACCTGCTGGCGTTCCGCATACTCAATCCCGGCGGCGTGCTGATGACCTACTCCTGTTCAGGCGGCGTCAGTCCCGACCTGTTCCAGAAAATCGTCGCCGGCGCGGCGCTGGATGCCGGTGTCGATGCGCGTATCGAGGGCTGGCTGCATGGTGCGGCGGATCATCCGGTTGCGCTGAATTTTCCCGAGGGAGAGTATCTGAAGGGGTTGTTATGCAGGATGCAGTGATGAATGCGTAGTGACGAATGATGAGCTGAAACTCACGAAGAACTCCGGCAGTCGCTTTTCAGTTAACCACTCATCGCTCATCACTCCGCACTGGCTTTGCCGCTGGCACGTTGTCGATGCCACCCTCATGCCAGGGATGGCATTTGCCAATACGTCTGACCGTCAGCCACGTACCCTTCAGCGCGCCATGCATTTCGATGGCCTCGCGCGCATACACCGAGCAGGTCGGATAAAACCGGCACTGCGTGCCGAAAAAAGGCGACAGCAGAAAACGGTAGGCGTCGATCAGCGCGATCAGCAGGGTTTTCATGTTGTGGCGGCAGTATATAACGCCGGCTCAATTTATAACGCCGCCTCAATTGCAACTCAATTGCATTAACCCGGCATCCGTGTTTCAATCTGCGGATGACAACCCGACGCCACCAGCAGCAGGCCGAAGCCCTGATCCGCGGCACGGGCGCCCGTGTCACTGCGCCGCGCATCGAGGTGCTGGCGGCATTGCTGGCGGCGGAGCACGCGCTGACCCACCAGGAACTGGAGCAGCGCGTGGACAGTCGACGTGACATCGACCGCGTGACCATTTATCGGGTGCTGGAATGGCTGACGGCGCAGGCGCTGGCGCACCGCATCGCCGGGGACGACCGCACCTGGCGTTTCAATGCTGCAGGCCACACCCATGGTGGCGACCACGCCCACTTCAAATGCAACCGCTGCAGCACCGTGCTCTGCTTGGAAGAATTTTCTGCGAGCCCCGTGGTCAGATTGCCCAGGGGTTTCCGCTCGCAGCAGGTGGAACTCACGGTAAAGGGGCTGTGCGCCGGTTGTGTCGATACGAATGAGCGCAAGCGCGGTGCTGCGCTGCAGCGGCAACGGCATTGAGGCCGCGATGATGAGGAGACGACCATGTTTGCAGTGAACGACCTGCAACATGCCTACGCAGGACAGACTGCGCTGGGCATCAATGCCTGGCAGGCGGCTCAGGGCGAACACTGGTTGGTGCTTGGTCCGTCGGGCAGCGGAAAAACCACGTTGCTGCATGCGCTGGCCGGCATTCTGCAGCCGACTGCCGGCAGGGTCGTCGTGGCCGAACAGGAACTCGCCGCGCTGTCGTCTTCGGCGCTGGATCATTTTCGCGGCCGGCATATCGGCATCGTGCTGCAGCGCCTGCACCTGATTCCCAGCCTGAAGGTCTTGGATAACCTGTTGCTGGCCCAGTATCTGGCCGGCATGCCGCAGGATCGCCGGCGCGCCGAAGAGGTGCTTGCCGGGTTGGACCTCGCGGGCAAACCGGATGCGTACCCGCATGAACTGTCGTTCGGCCAGGCACAGCGCGTGGCAGTGGCGCGCGCCGTGGTCAACCGGCCACGGCTGCTGCTCGCTGATGAGCCGACTTCCAATCTTGATGATGCACGCTGCATGCAGGTGCTGGAACTGCTGCAGGCCCAGGCGCGGGCCTGCAATGCCACGCTGGTGATTGCAACCCACGACCAGCGCATCAAGACCCGGGTGGCCAATCAGTTTGAGCTGGGGGTGCAGGCATGAATATCGCCTCGGTGAGTTTTTCCTACCTGCGCGCCCGCCCTCTCGGCACGCTGCTCAATGTGCTGCTGCTGGCGCTGGGTGTGGCGAGCATCATCCTGCTGCTGCTGGCGACTGACCAGTTCGAGGAGCGCATGCAGCGCGATGCCCGCGGCATTGATCTGGTGGTCGGTGCCAAAGGCAGTCCGCTGCAGATCATCCTCTCGGCGATTTACCACCTCGATGTGCCGACCGGGAATATTGCCTGGAAGCAAGCGCAGGAAATTACCAGGCACCGGGCCGTAAAAAAAGTGATTCCGCTGGCACTGGGGGACAGCTATCAGGGCTTTCGCATCGTTGGCACCACGCAGGACTACGTCGCGCATTACGGCGCAACCATCGCCAGCGGCCGGCTGTGGGACAAACCGCTGGAGGCAGTGCTTGGCGCCGAGGTGGCCACGCGCACCGGCCATGGCCTCGGCGCAACGTTTTCAGGCGTGCATGGACTTGGTGATCGTGGCGGAGATGCCCATGAGGGGCATCCCTATGTCGTCGTCGGCATTCTCAAGCCCACCGGCACCGTGCTCGACCGCCTGGTGCTCGTCAATTACCAGAGTGTCTGGGCGGTGCATGCCGAACACCACGACATCAAGGATGTCACGGATATCGAAAAGCAGATGCCGGACGAAGAAAAGGAATTCACCGCGCTGCTGGTCCAGTATGCGTCGCCGCTGGCGGCGGCCATCCTGCCGCGGTACATCAACAACAACAGCGACATGCAGGCGGCATCCCCGGCCTACGAGACCGCGCGCCTGTTCACGATTGTCGGCGTCGGTGTCGATGTGTTGCGCGGATTCGCACTGGTGCTGATGTTCAGCGCCGGCCTCAGCGTGTTCATTGCGCTCTACAACGCGCTGAATGACCGTCGTTACGATCTCGCGATCATGCGCACGCTGGGCGCGGGACCGGGACGGCTGCTGCTGCTGTTGCTGTGCGAGGGATTCCTGCTCGCGGCCATGGGCGCCGCGCTGGGCCTGGCGCTGGGCCATCTGCTGGCCGAAGGACTGGGCCGGGCGCTGAAAGCCGCGCAACAGGTTGAGATCACCGGTTGGGCCTGGGTGCAGGGGGAACTGTGGGTGATAGTGCTCGCGCTGGTTGTGGGTGTGTTGGCGGCCTTGTTGCCGGCTTGGCGTGCTTACCGTACGGATATTGCCGGAACCCTGGCCCGCGGTTGATTTTTTTAATTTGTTATTACAGGAGCGCAATGATGATGAAGTCGCAGCGAATCGCAGCAGTTATGGTTGCCGTACTGGTAATGGCAGCGACCCTGCCTGCCGGGGCTCAGGAGCCCAAAAAGAAAGCGCATGGTGCGCCAGAAGTGCAGAAAGACATTGCCAACCACCGCGCCATGGGCGAAGCGCATCTGCAGGCGGTCAAATGTTTTGAGTCGGGCAAGTCGGAGAAGGAGTGCCATGGCCAGTTGGCGAAGGATTGCAAAGGATTGGCGATCGGCAAATACTGTGGCATGCAGCACCGCCATTGAGGCCTGAACGATGCTGCGACCCAGGCAATTATCATAACCTATTGATTTTATTGATATTTTTATGAAAATTTTCATCGTAATGCTGCTCCTGGCCACAACCGTATCGGCCAGCGCGCAGAGTTTGCAGAATCCGGGCTCGAAGGATCTGATGAAACGCCCGCCGGATGTCGACGCCAATCTGCCGCCGTCACCGTATTTGTCGAAACCCTTGCCTGAACTCAAGGGCGTGGTGTCCTGGAAAACGCTGGCCGATGTTAAAACCGTGAAGCAGAAAGACCGCTTCATCCCGGACTTCGGCAAAAGTGTCGCCACCCTCGACAAGCAGGAAATCAAGCTGCAGGGCTTCATGATGCCGCTGGATATGGGTGAACGGCAGAAGCGTTTTCTGCTGGTGGCTTTACCGCCGACCTGCTCGTTCTGCATGCCCGGAGGCGCCGAGCAAATGGTCGAAGTCCAGGCCAAAACACCGGTTAAATACGGCTTCGAGCCGATCGTCGTGTCCGGGCGTTTCACCGTCTTGCGTGATGATGCGATGGGGTTGTATTACCGGCTGACCGATGCGGTTGCCATCGGCAAATAAAGCATGAGACTTGCTGCATTGCTGCGACGGGCATTGCGCACGCGCTGGCTGCACGCAGTGCTGGCGGGGCTGTTGCTCGTCGCGCAACATGGGGCATTGACCCATGCGCTGGCGCATGGCGTTCTGCATAAACATGGTGTGGCGATCAATGCCAATGCGCCGGCGGTGCATGACGAAGCACAGCATGAAAGCGCGCCTGCCGGTGGCATGGCCGGTTTCTGTGTTTTTGATCTGGTTTACAGCCAGGTGCTGGGCGGCGTTCATGCCGGCCATGTTGCCGCCTTTGATGCCGTTGAACATGTTCTGGTGGTCGCTGCCACACTGGCGCTGCGCAGCTCGGTCACTGTTGTCCCGTACGATTCCCACGGCCCTCCCGTCCTCTCCTGACGTATCGCCGGTCTGACCGGCATTCCTTTTTCTTTTTCGGCTGTGCGCATCCATTGTGCTTGCGCACGCCGTACGTCATCTGGAGATCATCATGAAACGCAAGAGCTACGCGCTTGCCGTGATGGCTGCGGCAGTGCATGCCGCGACCGTCCACGCGCAGGTCAGCAACAACAATGCGCCACCGGTCACCCTGCAGGAAGTTGTGGTCACCGGCAATCCGCTGGGCAGTGAACTGTTTGAACTGGCGGCGCCGGTTTCGGTGCTGGGCGGACAGCAATTGTTCCTGCAACGTAAATCCACGCTGGGTGAAACCCTGAACGAGTTGCCCGGAGTCAGTTCCACCAGCTTTGGTCCCAACGCCAGCCGCCCTGTGATCCGCGGCCTTGATGGCGATCGCATCCGCATTCTGCAGAACGGCTCCGGCACGCTCGATGCGTCGTCGCTGAGTTTTGATCATGCGGTCAGCATCGATCCGCTGGTGGTCGAACGTGCCGAGGTGGTGCGCGGGCCGGCAGCGCTGTTTTACGGCGGCAGCGCCGTTGGCGGCGTGGTCAATGTCATCGACAACCGTATTCCGCAGGCAGCGATCAATGGCGTGACCGGTCGTGCGGAGACACGGTACGGCGGTGCGGATCGCGAAAAAGCAACCGGGCTGGTATTCGAAGCCGGTAACGGCAGCCTGGCCCTGCATGCCGATGTGTACACCCGCGACACCGATGACCTGCGCATCAAGGGTTTTGCACGTTCGGCACGGCTGCGCGCAGCCGATCCGCAGCCAGTGGAAGCCGTGGGCACGCTGCCCAACAGCGCGGCGAAGTCGGATGGCGGCGCCTTCGGCCTGTCGCATACCTGGGCCAACGGTTACATCGGCATCTCGCGGTCGGAATTCAACACGCAGTACGGCACAGTGGCCGAGCCGACGGTGACCATCGACATGCAAAGCAGCCGCTGGGATATCGCTGGTGAAGTGCGTGAGCTGGGCACTGTCATCAAGGCGTTGAAGTTCAAGGCCGGCAATACCGATTACGAGCACACTGAGCTGGATGCCGGGGTGCCGGCCACGGTTTTTCGCAACAAGGGCCACGACCTGCACTTCGAGGCGACCCACGGCAAGCTGGGTCCGCTGCAGGGGGCGCTGGGCCTGCAGTTCACCGACTTTGATTTTTCGGCGCTGGGGGCCGAAGCCTTCGTGCCGTCGACCAGCACCAACGTCAAATCCGGTTTTTTTTACGAGGAGCTGCCGCTGGGCCAACTGAAGCTGACTTTCGGCGGACGGCATGAACGCACAGAAGTGCGCAGCGAAGGTGGCGGAGCGGTGCCCTTTGGCGCGGTTGATCCGCGTTTCAATCCGGCGCAGACCCGCACCTTCAGCGGTAACAGCGGCGCGCTGGGCGCGGTATGGAGTTTCACACCGGGTCTCGCGCTGGCGGTCAACGGCGCATATACCGAACGCGCGCCGACCTATTACGAACTGTTTGCCAACGGCCCGCATGCGGCGACAGGCGTGTATGAAGTCGGCAACGCCGCGGCGGTGAAGGAAAAATCCAAGGCACTGGATGTCACGCTGCGCATGAAGTCCGGAAAACACTCGGGCAGCATCGGCGTGTTTGAAAACCGCTTCAACAATTTCATCACGCTGTTCAACAGCGGCAACACCCGCGGTGCCGACGGCGAGCTGAATCCGGTGGATGCCGGCGACGGCACTTCGCTGAACACCGGCGAGGAAATTCTGCCGGAGTTTGCCTACCTTGCAGTGCCGGCGCGCTTTCGTGGCGTGGAAGGGGAAGGGCGCTTTCGTGTCATGGAGCGTGGTGGCAGCCTCGATCTGCTGGTGAATGCGAGTTATGTGCGCGCTGACGACCGCAGCAGCGGCTTGCCGTTGCCGCGTATCGCGCCGTGGCGTTATGGTGTCGGACTCGAGTACCGCCAGGATCGGCTGGGTGCGCGCGTTGATGCAAGCTTCTACAGTGATCAGGATCGTGTTGCCGCCGGTGAAATGCCTACCGACGGTTACACCATGCTCAATGCCGCAGTCACCTACCGGCTTCCGGTCAGCGGCGGTGTGCGCATGGAAGCCTTCCTGCGCGGAGTGAACCTGCTCAACGAGGAGGCACGCAACCACGTGTCTTTCCTGAAGGATATTGCGCCGCAGGGTCGGCGTAGCGGGCAGGTCGGTATTCGCGGTCAGTTCTGACGAGGCGATGCAAACGGCCGCGGTAAACTCGCGGCTGTTTGTGACGGCACCGCGATTTGCCGGATAATGTATTTGCCATGGCGCTTCCAGCGGCAACAGGCAGCGAGCGATGAGCAGCGCAATGCCCATGACAAACGTAACACACAACGACAACAATTATTTCCATACGCCACTGCGTTTGCTGGCGGGTTGCCTGCTGGCCAGCATCCTGGTGCATGTGCTGCTGTTCGTCTGGCTGCCGGGCTGGAAACGTCAGATGACGGAAGCGCCTCTGCCGGTGCTCGATGTGGTGCTGGTGGCTGCTGCGCCGCAGGTTGTGGTGGCCGAATCAGCACCCGTTACACCGGCCGCTGCTCCGAACCCGCAGCGTCGCGTCGAAACACAAAAAATCGAAACTCCCTTGCCGCGTACCGTGTTGGCGGTGCCAGCTGCAACTGAAGCTGCGCCGGCGGTTACTGTCGCTGCTGAAGTGCCGCGTGTCGCCGTCGAATCCAGGGCAGCATCGGCTCCTGTCGAAGCGCCGGTTACTCCGCCGCTGTTCAATGCGGCGTACCTGCGCAATCCCGCCCCGGCGTATCCGGTGATGGCGCGCCGCAACGGCGATCAGGGCACGGTGATGCTGAAAGTGCTGGTCAGTCCCGATGGTGCGCCACTGCGTGTTGAACTCGATCAGTCCAGCGGTTCAAAGTCGCTGGATGGCGCGGCGCAGGAGGCGGTCAAGGGCTGGCGGTTTGTGCCGGCGCGGCGCGCCTCGCAAAACATCGAGGCCTGGGTGCGGGTGCCGGTGGTGTTCAAACTGGAATCCTGATTTGAGTCGGGAAGATTTGTATCAGGAAAACGGCTCCGGTTTGACGGCACTTGTCCGCGCCGCGTAACATTCCAGCCCATGCGACTGTACGCACAACGCCGTTTTATCGCGGGCACTGCCCTGCTGGCCTTCCTCTTTGCCATCGCCTTCCCCGCGCTGGCGGTGGCGCGTCAGGGCGTGGATCCGCTGGCTTACGCCAAGATCTGCCGCGTTGATATCAGCGGCACCGGCGACACCAGCACCCTACCCGGGTCGCTGCAGAACAAACTGAAAAACGCGCATTGCGTCATGTGCGTCGGCACCGGCAGCCCGCCGCCGGCTGTATCGATTGCACCGGTTGTCATCAACACTGCTCCGGAACTCCTGCTTCCGGTTGATCGCCGCCCGCTGGTGGTGCGCGATCGCGTCGTACTCCAGCCGCTGAATCCGCGCGCTCCGCCGCGCGCCTGACCTCCCTGCAGTTTTTACCGCGCACCGCATCGGTCGCGGAGAGGTCGCCATGATTGATTCGGCGAAATTAATATAAGCAATTGTTTTTTAAGGATATTTTATGTTTTCTGCAATATTCGGAAACAGGCCCATAGGTGTGCTGTTGCTGACGCTGCTGTGTATGGGCCAGGCGCAGGCGCAAAGCGTCGTCGTCAAAGACGCATGGATCCGCGGCATGGTGCCGGGTCAGACCGCGACCGGCGCATTCATGGAACTCACCGCCAAAGCGAAGGCCCGTCTGATCGGCGTGAGCACGCCGCTGACCAAAACCGCAGAAGTGCACAACATGACCGTGGAAAATGGCGTGATGAAAATGTTTCCCGTCGACGGTATTGACGTGCCAGCGGGAAAAACCGTGCGGCTGGCATCCGGCGGTTATCACCTGATGCTGATGAATCTGCACAAACCCCTGAACCCCGGCGACAAGGTGCCGCTGCAACTTACCTTTGAACTGGCGGACAAAAAGCGCGAGACCGTCGAGCTGTCGGTCGAAGTGCGCGACATCACAGGCCAGCCCGCGACGCATCAGCACCAGCACTGACAGGACGTTAGCGGTTGATGACCACCGGTTTGCTGCCCAGCGCCACGCCGGCGCGTTCGGCGGCCTCACGCGCCGCTGTTTCGCTGGCATAAGGCCCGGCCTGCACGCGATAGATGCCGTCGCTGTGCTGCACGCGCAGCGTGCCGGCCAGCCAGTCGGCCTGTGTCTGCAGGCGTGCGAGATAACTTTCGGCATTGGCCTGGACGCCGAAGGCACCGAACTGGAGGTAGCTGCCGCGGCTTGTTGCAGTGGTGTTTGATGTCGCGGCTGGAGCGGTGGGTACGGGTGCCGGAACAACGGGTGGCAGCGGTACAGCGGTGACCGCTGCGGTTTCAATGGCGACTGGTATCGGTGGCGGCGCAGGAGTCGCAGCGACGGGTGGCGCTGCAGTCGGCTGCGGTGTAGTCAACGACCGGCCGGGGATGATGGTTTCGACTTCGACCATGCCGCTGCCGCCGCCGAGGATGCCGAGTTTGTGGGCGGCGGTGTACGACAGATCGATCAAGCGGTTATCGATGAACGGCCCGCGGTCATTGACGCGTAACACCACTGACTTGCCGTTGGCAACGTTGGTGACGCGCACATAACTGGGGATCGGCAGCACGGTATGCGCCGCGGTCATCGCGTACATGTCGTAGATCTCTCCCGAAGCGGTCTGTTTGCCGTGATAACGCCGGCCGTACCAGGAAGCGACGCCGCGCGCCTTGTAAGGTTCCAGCCGGGTCATAGGCGTGTAGTTGCGGCCCATGACGGTATACGGGCGCATCGTGCCGCGGCCCAGTGGTTCGATTTTCGGTACGGCATCGGGGATGGCATTGATGTTCGCGGGGGCGTTGGCGCCAGGACCGTCGTCGAGGTAGTAGCCGCCGCCGGCCGGCGCGCTGCCGCGTTTGGTGGTGCTGCCACAGGCGGTCAGCATTGCGGCGATCAGCAAGACTGCCATCAAGCGATGAGTGATGAGTGATGAGTGATGAGTAAACCCCAAGGGTTTTCGCTCATCATTCATCATTCCCCGCTCCGCACTGTAAGTCATGTCTGTACCAGTTTTTTGTGGGTGTTGATGCTCATCAGGATGCCGAAACCGAGACAGATGGAAACCAGCGAAGTTCCGCCGTAGCTGATCAGCGGCAGCGGCACACCCACCACCGGCAGGATGCCCGACACCATGCCGATGTTGACGAAGGCGTAGGTGAAAAAAGTCAGTGTGATTGCGCCGGCGAGCAGCCGGGCGAACAGCGTCGGCGCGTTGGCGGTGATCACCATTGCGCGACCGATGACAAACAGCAGCAGCAGGAGCAGTACCACGTTGCCGAGCAGGCCGAATTCCTCGGCGTACACCGCAAAAATAAAGTCCGTGGTGCGCTCCGGAATGAAATCGAGATGGGTCTGCGTGCCGTTCATCCAGCCTTTGCCGAGTAAGCCGCCGGAACCTACAGCGATGGTCGACTGTATGGTGTGGTAACCAGTGCCCAGCGGGTCGCCCGAAGGATCAAGCAGCGTCAGGATGCGCTGGCGCTGGTAGTCATGCAGGGCGGGCCACAGGAACGGCAGACTGGCCAGCCCGGCGACGAACAGTGTGGAGATGACCCGCCACGACAGGCCGGCGAGGAAAATCACATAACAGCCGCCGGCGGTAATCAGCAGCGCGGTGCCGAGATCGGGCTGACGCGCGATCAGCGCCACGGGAATAACCAGCAGCAGCGCTGCAATCAAGTAGTTGCGCAGCTTCAGCGAAGCCTCGTTGCGGTTGAAATACCAGGCCAGCATCAGCGGCAGGGCGATTTTCATCAGTTCCGAAGGCTGGATGCGGGTGACGCCGACATGCAGCCAGCGTCGCGCGCCGTTGACCACATCACCGAACAGGGCTACGCCGACCAGCAGGGCGCAGCCGGTAATGAACAGCGGCAGCGCGAGCCGCATCAGGTAGTGCGGCGGAATATTGGCAAACAGCCACATCACTCCCAGCGCCACCAGCATGTTCATCAATTGCCCGGATACCCGGACATAACTGCCGTTGGAGGCGCTGAGCAGCACCAGCAATCCGGTGAACATCAACAGCAGTATCCCGCAGAGCAGGATGCCGTCGATGTGCCCGGTGATGAACCGGTAGAGACGTCTGAGCATGAAAGGCATCAGCGTTTCCCGCCCGTCACCGCCGGCAGTTTGCCAAGCAGGTAATAATCCAGAACCTGACGCGCAACCGGCGCTGCAGCACGGGCGCCGAATCCGGCGTTCTCTGCAATCACCGCCAGCGCAATGGTCGGTTTGTCGGCCGGCGCATAAACGATAAACAGCGAGTGATCGCGATGCTCTTCTGCGACCCTGCTTTCCACATATTTCTCGCCCTGTTTGATTGCAATGACCTGTGCGGTGCCAGTCTTGCCGGCGCTGGTGTAGGGGGCGTTGGCAAACACCCGTGCTCCCGTGCCCTCCTTGTTGACGCCGGCCATGGCATCCCTGACGACCTTGAAATGCTCGGGTTTGATGGCGAGTTCGCGCAGTGGTTGGGATTCAATCAAGGTTTTTTCGCGGGTGCGTATATCTTCGACATGGTTGACGATGTGCGGCCGGAACATCACGCCGTTATTGGCTACCGTTGCCGTGGCGGAAGCCAGTTGCAGCGGTGTGTAGCTGTTGTAACCCTGGCCGATGCCTACGCTGATGGTTTCACCGGCGTACCATTTCTGCTTGTAGCGGCGCCATTTCCAGTCGGTCGAAGGCAGTATGCCGGCGGCCTCGCCGCTGATGTCGATGCCGGTGCGGCTGCCGAAACCGAACAAGGCCATGAACTGTGCAAGGGGATCTATGCCGAGTTCACTGGCCAGCATGTAATAGTAGACGTCGGAAGACATGACGATCGAACGGTACATGTCGACCATGCCCAGCGGCACGGGTCTGCTGTCGCGGAAGCGGTGTCCGCCGAACATGAAATAACCCGGATCGCTGATCACCTGCTGCGGCGTGCGTTTACCGTAGAACAGCGCGGCCAGCGCCATGAAGGGTTTGAAGGTCGAGCCCGGCGGATAGGTGCCGGCACTGGCCCGGTTCAGCAGCGGTTTGTCCGGGGAGCCGTTGAGCTCGCTCCAGCTTTGCGGATCAATGCCGTCGACGAACAGGTTGGGGTCGAATCCCGGTTTGCTGACAAAAGCGAGGATGCCGCCAGTCGCGGGGTCGATGGCAACCAGCGCGCCGCGGCGGTCGCCGAAAGCGTTGTAGGCGACTTCCTGCAGCTTGGCGTCGAGGTTGAGCACCAGGTTGTCGCCGGAGACCGGCGGCGTGCGCGACAGCGTGCGCACGGCGCGTCCGCCGGAATCGACCTCGACCTCCTCGACGCCGGTGGTGCCGTGGAGGAATTTTTCGTAACTCTGTTCGACCCCGGTCTTGCCGATGTAATCGCTGCCGCGGTAGTTGGCGAGCCGACCGTCGTCTTCCAGTTGCTCTACTTCGCGTTTGTTGATGCGGCCGATATGGCCGACGACATGCGAAAACATTTCGCCCTGCGGATACTGGCGAAAAAGCCGCGCCTTGGCCTCCACGCCGGGGAAACGGTAGCGGTGCACGGCAAATCGCGCGATTTCCTCGTCGGAGAGGCGGGTGCGGATCGGCAGGCTTTCGAAGCTTTTGCTTTCTTCGAGCAGTTTGCGGAAACGGCGGCGGTCGCGCGGCGTGATTTCGATGATGCCGGAGAGGCCGTCGATGGTTTCTTCGAGACTTTGCAACTTGCTCGGGGTGATTTCCAGCGTGTACGCCGAATAGTTGTGCGCGAGCATGACGCCGTTGCGGTCGACGATGATGCCGCGATGCGGCGCTATTGGCAGGACCGAAATGCGGTTGGCTTCGGCCAGCGTGCTGTAGTGGCTGTGCTGGATCACCTGCAGATAAAAAAAGCGCAGGAACAGCAGGCCGAACAGGGTGAGCACGAAGAAGCCGAGTGTCGCCAGGCGCCGGCGGAAACGATCCAGCTCGCGCTCGGAGTCGCGAATCTCGATGCCCGGATTGATCGACAGCTCAGACACGGTCCGGATCTGGGCGCGGGCGCTGCGGCAGTTTCAGCAGATGGGTCATCACCGGCCATAACGCGGCACCGGTGAAACTGCCGAGGAAGTAGGTGTGGCCGGGGAAGTCGGCGCCGGACAATGCGCGCACCAGCAGCACGACGAGGTCGATGAACAGCAGCAGCGGAATTACATGCAGTATCTGTTGCGCCATTGCGAAGCGTTGCACCCGGCGGTGCAGCGCCATGCCGGCGTAGGCGAGAATGATATAGGCCAGCGCGTGCTGACCGAACAGGCTGCCGTCGGCAATGTCCATCAGCAGGCCGAGGCTCCAGGCGGTGAGGAAGCCGATTTTCCGCGGCTCGTGGATGCACCAGTAGAGAACGATCAGCGCGACAAAATCCGGCACCAGCCACATCGCCCAGCCGGACCACGGCAGCAGGTTGCACAGCAGCGCCGCGATCAGCGTGAGCACGATGAACCCCGGTTTGACCGGCAGCAGCAGTTCCTGCGGAGACATCGGGCCCGCGGCCATCAGGATCTCCCCTTCTTTTTCTGCGGTGCCGCCGCCGGCGTTTCCGCGGGGCGTTCGGGCTGCGCCGGCAACGGTCCCAGCACCAGCACCTGGGTGCCGGCGTTGACGCCGGCCAGCGGTTTGCAGGCGATGCCGGCAAAGAGGTAGGCGGTGTTGCGCTCGACCTGGATGACTTCAGCCACCGGCAGGCCCGGCGGATAGATGCCGTCGATGCCCGAGGTGACCAGCTTGTCGCCAATCTGGAAATCAGCCGTCAGCGGAATGAAACGCAGTTCCAGCTTGCCGTCATCGCCGGTGCCGGCAAGAACCGCGCGCAGGCCGCTGCGCACATTAAGCACGGGCACCAGGTGGCCTTTTTCGGTGATCAGCGTGACCTCCGACAGCCAGGGATAGGTGCGGGTGACCTGGCCGATGATGCCGACATGGTCGACCACCGGCCGGCCGGACTCGATATCGTGTTGCAGCCCGCGGTCGATCATCACCTTGCGTGAGAACGGATCGCGTGCGGCATAGAGGATTTCCGCAGAAATCGACGGCACCGGCACCTGTTCGCGTACGCCGAGCAGGCCGCGCAGGTGGGCGTTTTCCTTGTGCAGGGCTTCCGTGCGCTGTGCCGCAATCGCCAGTTCCAGGTTCTGCCCGGTCAGGCGCTGGTTGTCACGCCGCAAGGCGCCATGGGTGACGAAGAAATCGGCGATGCGGTCGCCCATCGCGGCAGGCGCGGCGGCCAGCCGCTGCAGCGGATAGACGATGACGCCGGTAATCTGGCGCAGCGTGGTCAGATAGTTGAAGCGGGCATCCGCGACCAGCAGCACCGCGGACAACATGGCAAAGATCATCAACCGCGCCAGCGGCGTGAGTCCGGTGCGGAACAGCGGCGGCGTGTGTTCCATGGCGCGTGTTACCGCCGGTCGTCCGGCGCGGACCCGTGTTCGCGGCCGCAGGGGGCCTGGATGCGAACGCAGGCCGGAATGCAATGCATCAGTCGTTGGCGAAGATGCTGCCGAGGTGTTCCAGTTTTTCCAGTGCCTTGCCCGAGCCGCGCACCACGCAGGTCAGCGGATCCTCGGCGATGATCACCGGCAGTCCGGTCTCCTCCATCAGCAGGCGGTCGATGTCGCGCAGCAGCGCGCCGCCGCCGGTCAGCACCATGCCTTTTTCGGCGATGTCGGCTGCAAGTTCCGGCGGCGTCTGTTCCAGCGCCGATTTTACGGCGGAGACGATGCTGTTCAGCGGGTCGGTCAGTGCTTCGAGGATTTCGTTACTGGATATTGTGAAACTGCGCGGTATGCCTTCGGCGAGGTTGCGGCCTTTGACTTCTTTTTCGCGGACTTCGGAGCCGGGAAACGCGGAACCGATTTCCTTCTTGATGTTTTCTGCGGTGGTTTCGCCGATCAGCATGCCGTAATTGCGGCGGATGTAATTGATGATGGCCTCGTCGAACTTGTCGCCGCCGACGCGTACCGAACCTTTGTAGACCAGGCCGCCCAGCGCGATGACGCCCACTTCGGTGGTGCCGCCGCCGATGTCGACCACCATCGAGCCGGTGGCTTCGCCCACCGGCAGGTCGGCGCCTATGGCTGCGGCCATTGGCTCTTCGATCAGATAGACGCGCGAGGCACCGGCGCCGATTGCCGCGTCGCGAATCGCGCGGCGCTCCACCTGGGTCGAGCCACAGGGCACGCAGATGATGATGCGCGGTGAGGGCGAGAAAAACTTGCTGTGATGCACGCGTTTGATGAACTGCTTGATCATCTGCTCGGTGATGATGAAGTCGGCGATCACGCCATCCTTCATCGGCCGGATCGCGGTGATGTTGCCGGGGGTGCGGCCGAGCATCTGCTTCGCCGCCAAGCCGACTTCCTGAATGACTTTTTTGCCGTTCGGGCCGCCTTCCTGGCGGATCGCAACAACTGAGGGTTCATCCAGCACTATGCCTTTGCCGCGCACGTAAATCAGCGTGTTCGCCGTACCCAGATCAATGGCGAGATCGTCGTTAAAGTAACCGCTCAGGAAACCGAACATAAGGTCTTTCGTAATAACAGGTTTTGATGCCGTCAGGCGCGCCAGTATGATACCCTACACAGCCCTATTTTTAATGGTTTTTTCAATCCGATCATGGCCTTGAAGCTCGACGATGTGCAGCGCGCCGCACACTTGGCGCGGATCGCTGTTGATGATGCGGAAGCCGGTGCGGCGCTGGCGCAACTGACGCGTGTTTTCGGGCTGATTGAACAGATGCAGGCGGTTGATGTGACCGGCATCACGCCGATGTCCCATGCCCAGGATCTGGTGTTGCGTCTGCGTCCCGATGTGGTGACCGAGGGCGATCAGCGTGATCGCTTTCAGGCGATTGCGCCGGAGGTCGAAGCGGGCCTGTATCTCGTACCCAGGGTGATTGAATAAGGTAATCCGATAAGCGGAGTCGGCTGTCAATGTATCTGTGAACCGTCTCTGTGAACCGTCTCCGCGAACCGCAGTGCTGCAATGTCCAACGCCACCCTCAAAGAACTGTCTGCACAACTCGCCGCCGGAGCCTGCTCCAGCGTTGAACTGTCACATGATTTTTTAAATAAAATCAATGACTTAAATAAAGCCCTCGGCTGCTTCATCACGGTGGATACCGAACGTACGCTGGCGCAGGCCAAGGCTGCGGATGCGCAGCGCGCCGCCGGCCGTGGCGGCCCGCTGACGGGAATCCCGCTGGCGCACAAAGATATTTTCTGCGCGCAGGGCTGGCTGACCACCTGCGGCTCGCGCATGTTGGCGAATTTTGTCGCGCCGTACGACGCGCATGTGGTCGAGCGCTGCAACGCCGCCGGCATGGTGACGCTGGGCAAAACCAACATGGACGAATTCGCTATGGGTTCGTCCAACGAGACTTCGTACTACGGCCCGGTACGCAATCCGTGGAACCGTGATGTGGTGCCCGGCGGCAGTTCCGGTGGTTCGGCCGCTGCAGTGGCAGCGCGTCTTGCGCCTGCCGCGACCGGCACCGACACCGGCGGCTCGATCCGCCAGCCCGCGGCGCTGACCGGCATCTGCGGCCTGAAGCCGACCTACGGGCTGGTATCGCGTTACGGCATGATTGCCTTCGCCTCCAGTCTCGATCAGGCAGGGCCGATGGCGCGTAGCGCGGAAGACCTCGGGCTGCTGCTGAATGTGATGGCCGGTCATGACCCACGCGACTCGACCAGCCTCGAACGTCCCGGTGAAGACTACAACCGTGATCTGGCGAAGCCTTTGGCCGGTTTGCGCATCGGCCTGCCGAAAGAATTTTTTGCCGCAGGACTGACGCCGGATGTGCAGCGCGCGGTCGAAGCAGCGGTGGCCGAATACAAAAAGCTCGGCGCCACCGTCATCGACATCAGCCTGCCCAATATGGAACTGTCGGTGCCGGTGTATTACGTGCTGGCACCGGCGGAGGCGTCGAGCAATCTGTCGCGTTTCGACGGCGTGCGTTACGGCCATCGCGCGGCGGAATATACCGATCTGATGGACATGTACAAACGTTCGCGCGCTGAAGGCTTCGGCGCCGAAGTGAAGCGGCGCATCCTGATCGGCACCTATGTGCTGTCGCACGGGTACTACGATGCGTATTACATCCATGCGCAAAAACTGCGGCGGCTGATTGCCCGCGATTTCACCGAAGCTTTCAAACAATGCGATGTCATCATGGGACCGACCAGCCCGACCACGGCATTCCGGCTTGGCGAAAAAAGCGCGGATCCGGTGCAGATGTACCTGTCGGACATCTACACCATTGCGGTGAACCTGGCCGGACTGCCCGGGATGTCGATCCCCTGCGGCTTTGATGGCGGCGGTCTGCCGGTCGGCTTGCAGATCATCGGCAATTATTTTGACGAGGCGCGCATGCTCAATGTCGCGCATCAATACCAGCTGGCGACCGACTGGCACCAGCGGACGCCCCCTGGCGTCCAGTGATGAGCGATGAATGATGAGTGATGAGCTGAAAACCACGCCGCGGAGTGATGCACGATGAAATGGGAAGTAGTCATCGGACTGGAAACCCACACGCAACTGTCGACGGTGTCGAAAATATTCTCCGGCGCGGCGACGGCGTTTGGCGCGGCACCCAACACCCAGGCCTGTGGCGTCGACATCGCGCTGCCGGGCGTACTGCCGGTGCTCAACACGGGAGCGGTCGAGCGGGCGATCCGTTTCGGCCTGGCGGTCGGCGGCAAAATCAATCCGCGGTCGATTTTCGCGCGCAAGAATTATTTTTATCCGGACCTGCCCAAGGGTTACCAGATCAGCCAGTACGAATTGCCGATTGTCGAGGGCGGCACGGTGACCATACAGGTCGGCGACACGGAGAAAACCGTGCAACTGACCCGCGCGCATCTGGAAGAAGATGCCGGCAAATCGCTGCATGAGGATTTCCGCGGTCAGACCGGCATCGACCTCAATCGCGCCGGCACGCCGTTGCTGGAAATCGTCACCGAGCCGGACATGCGTTCGGCGGAAGAGGCGGTGGCCTATGCCAAGGCGCTGCACACGCTGGTGCGCTGGATCGATGTCTGCGACGGCAACATGCAGGAAGGTTCCTTCCGCTGCGATGCCAACGTATCGGTACGCCCGATGGGTTCAACGACCTTGGGCACGCGCCGCGAGATCAAGAACCTGAACAGTTTCCGTTTCCTGCAGCAGGCAATCGAATACGAGGCACGCTGGCAGATCGGTGAAATCGAGGATGGCCGGAAGATTCAGCAGGCCACCGTGTTGTTCGATCCAGATACTGGCGAGACCCGGATGATGCGCACCAAGGAAGACGCGCATGATTACCGTTATTTTCCGGATCCGGATTTGTTGCCGCTGGAAGTGACAGCGGAGCGACTGGCGACTGCGCGCGCTGCAATGCCGGTGTTGCCGCAGGCACGGCGAGAGCAATTCGCTGCGCAATACGGCTTGACCGCTTATGACGCAGGCCTGCTGACGGCAAGTCGTGAATTGGCTGATTATTTCGGTGAGCTTGCTGCAGGTACCGATGCCCGGGTCGGGAAGTTGTGCGCGAACTGGATCTCCGGTGCGCTGAGCGCACGCTTGAACGAAGATGGCCTGGAAATCAGCCAAAGCCGGGTCAGTGCCGAGCAGTTACGGAAACTGATTGATCGCATCGCCGACGGCACGATTTCCGGGAAAATGGCCAAGGATGTATTTGATGCCATCTGGGCGGGCGAGGGCGATGCCGACCAGGTCATCGCTGCCAAAGGTCTGAAACAGATCTCCGACAGCGGTGAACTGGAGAAAATCGTCGATCAGGTGCTGGCGGCCAACGCCCAACAGGTCGCCGACTTCCGCGCCGGCAAGGAAAAGGCTTTCAATTCACTGGTCGGCCAGGTGATGAAAGCCAGCCGCGGCAAGGCCAATCCGCAGCAGGTCAACGACATCCTGCGCCGCAAGCTCGCCGGCTGAGCCGGCGGGCGGCTTATTTTTTCGCCGGGGCGGGCGTGGCAGTTACGGGCGCGGCCGGCGGTGCGCCCTTCAGTTCGACAAAGCGGGCTTTCTGCTGCGCATAACTGGTGGCAATGCGCTCTTTGTCCTTTTCCTTTTCCGTGATGCGACCCTTGACGCGGGCCTCTTCCTCGGCCGCCTGCTTCAGGTCGTCTTTGACGTTATCAGGCACCTTGCCCCGTTTTTCGAAATTTTCGTAACGCGACTTCTGTGTGGCATGCGCATCCACGGCACCTTTCACCGCGGCATTGAGTTGCTGAATCTGCAGATCGACCACCTGCAGTTCGCGATCGCGCCGCACGTCGATTTCGGACGCTGCAGTGTAGGTGTTGACCAGCGCGGTGTCCTGGCGGCGTTGTTCGGCAGTGCGACGGTC
Organism: Burkholderiales bacterium; assembly: GCA_038316355.1. Lineage (GTDB taxonomy): Bacteria > Pseudomonadota > Gammaproteobacteria > Burkholderiales > SG8-41. Next base: position 25,623 of record JBBQAO010000003.1, on the reverse strand, counting down.
CTCTTCGAGCTTGAGGACCGCTTTTTTATCCGCTTCCGCCTTCTGCCTTGCGGCTTCTTCCGCGGATACCGTGGTCTGGCGGGTGATGCCGCCGCTGTCCAGCCTTTTGGATTCGTTTTTCTGGAATTCCGGCGGTACCCGGTCGCCGCAACCGATGACTTTGCCGGCGGCGTCTTTCCAGCAGACGATTTTTTGCGCCAGCGCGGCGGGTGGAGCGGTAAACAGAGCCGCCGCCAGGGCAGCACCGGCAAGCACAGACAGCGCAGGCAGACGTTCAGACATTTTTCACCCCGTATTGTTGGCGATAGGCCGCGACCGCGGCGAGCTGCGGCCCCATGCCCTTTTCATGTTCCAGAAATCCGATCAGGTCATCCAGCGTGGCAATACTGATGACCGGCATTCCGTACAGCTGTCCGACTTCCTGTGTTGCTGACAGTTCCCCGGAACCGCGCTCCATGCGGTCCAGGGCGATCAGTACGCCTGCCGGTACAGCGTTCGAAGCACGGATCAGGTTGACCGACTCGCGCACCGAAGTGCCCGCCGAAATGACGTCATCGACGATCAGCACCCGGCCCGCCAGCGCGGCGCCGACCACGCTGCCGCCTTCGCCGTGGTCCTTGGCTTCCTTGCGGTTGTAGCTGAACGGCACATTATGGCCGTCTTCAGCCAGCGCAATCGCCACGGCGGCCACCAGCGGGATGCCCTTGTACGCAGGGCCGAACAGCATGTCGTAAGGAACACCGGCTGCGGAAATTGCTTTCGCGTAAAATTGCGCGAGCTGCCGCAGCGAGTTGCCGTCGCAAAACAGCCCGGCGTTGAAGAAATAGGGCGACAGGCGTCCGGCCTTGGTCTTGAACTTGCCGAACAGCAGGACTTTGGTGTCGATGGCGAAACGGATGAATTCCTGTCGGAAACTGGCGGCCATATTCACATCTCAACCGGCGTGCCTGCGGCGGGGAAATTGTTGAAAAACGGTGAAAAACCCGGCACGGCAGGCGGTGGCACGATACCGCTGATTAAAACGCGGCCGGACTGGAAACGATGAAAATTATAACCCTGAACCTCAACGGCATCCGCTCCGCCGCACGCAAAGGTTTCCTGGACTGGCTGCCGCGCCAGCGCGCCGACGTGATCTGTGTCCAGGAAATCAAGGCCCAGGCCGCGGACATGACCGAAGAACTGCTGGCGCCGACCGGTTACCACGGACACTTTCATCATGCCGAAAAAAAGGGCTACAGCGGCGTCGGTATTTACGCGAAAGCCCGGCCGGACAAAGTGTCCGCCGGGTTTTGCGTCGCCGAGTTCGACGCCGAAGGTCGTTATCTGCGCGCGGATTTCGGCAAGCTTACGGTGATTTCGCTGTACCTGCCGTCGGGCTCCAGCGGTGAGCACCGCCAAGCGTCGAAGTTCCGCTTTCTCGACGCTTTTTATCCCCACATGAAGCGCCTGCGCAAGGCGGGACGAGAAATCGTGCTGTGCGGCGACTGGAACATTGCTCACCGCGAGATCGACCTGAAGAACTGGAAGGGCAACCGGAAAAACTCCGGCTTTCTGCCCGAGGAACGTGCCTGGCTGACCGGAGTATTTGACGAGCAGGGCTGGGTCGATGTTTACCGCCGCCTGCATCCGGAGACGACCGACGCGTCATACACCTGGTGGTCGAACCGCGGCCAGGCTTGGGCCAAAAACGTCGGCTGGCGCATCGATTACCAGATTGCGACGCCGGGCATCGCCGCAAAGGCAAAACGCGCCGCGATTTACAAGGATCAGCGGTTCTCGGATCACGCGCCGCTGACCATTCATTACGACTGGGACCCCGCTTGAGCGGATCACGCCCGACGTTCTCGACATTATCCTGGCGCGAGGCGCTGGCCGCGATGTTCAGCGGCCGCATGCTGGTGGCGCTGCTGATGGGGTTTTCGTCGGGCTTGCCCTTGTTGCTGACCGGGTCGGTGCTGCAGGCCTGGCTGAAAGACGGCGGTGTCGATCTCGCGCGCATCGGCCTGTTTGCGCTGATCGGCCTGCCGTACACGCTGAAATTCCTCTGGGCCCCCCTGTTCGACCGTTACACGCCGATATTGGGCCGGCGCCGTGGCTGGCTGGCGCTGATGCAGTTTGCGCTGGCGGGGGCGCTGCTGTTGTTGAGTGCCGCGCAGCCCACCGCAGACCATCTGTGGCTGGTGATGCTGGCCGGGCTGCTGGTGTCTTTTTTCTCCGCATCACAGGATATCGTCGTTGATGCCTACCGCCGCGAAAGCATGGGCGAAGCCGAGCTCGGTCTGGGTTCTGCGCTGTACGTAAACGGTTACCGCCTCGGCATGCTGCTCGCCGGCGGCGGTGGCCTGATCCTTGCCGACTGGCTGTCGTTCGAGACGATGTACCGCATCATGGCGCTGTGCATGATTGCCTGCGTGGCGGTGACGCTGTTCGCGCCCGAACCGGCGCTGCCCGAGGGGCGGCCGCGCACCCTGCGCGAAGCCGTCGTTCTGCCGTTCCGCGATTATTTTTCACGCCACGGCGCGTGGCTGATTCTCGCCTTCATCCTGCTCTACAAACTCGGCGACACCATGGCCTCGGCGATGACCACACCGTTTTATCTCGACATCGGTTACAGCAAAACCGAAATCGGCACGGTGGTCAAACTCTTCGGTTTCTGGGCAACCATCGCCGGGGGCACGCTGGGCGGAATCTGGATCCTGCGCGTCGGCACCCACCGCGCGTTATGGCTGTTCGGCTTCGGTCAGATGATTTCAACCCTGGGTTTTGTCGCACTGGCCTGGTATCCGCACAATGTCGGCGCGCTGGCGACTGTGGTGGCAATCGAGAACCTGACCGCGGGCATGGGCACCGCAGCCTTTGTCGGTTTCATGGCGGCGTTGACCGACCGTCGTTTTACCGCCACGCAGTATGCGTTGCTGTCCAGCCTGATGGGTGTGCCGCGGGTGCTGCTGGCGGCACCCACCGGCTGGATGGCGCAAATGATGGGCTGGCCGTGGTTTTTCCTGTTGTGCGCGCTGATTGCGATTCCCGGACTGCTGTTGCTGCGCTGGGTCACCCGTCTCAACGCCGGGCCAGCGGATACTCAGCCGCCGAACTGATACACCGCGAGTTCGCCCAGCAGGTTCGGCAGCACATTGACGGTGCGGCCGTCAGTGAGCACGGTGCGACCGACGATGCGGATGCCGCGCTCGCCACAGAATTTCTCGAAATCGGCTACTGTGCACAGGTGGATGTTCGGCGTGTCGAACCATTCGAAGGGCAGGTTTTCCGACACCGGCATGTGGCCGCGCAGGATCTGCAGCCGGTTTTTCCAGTAGCCGAAGTTGGGGAAGGTGACGATGCCGGCGCGCCCGACGCGCAGCATTTCGCGCACGATGCGTTCGGTGTTGCGCATCGCCTGCAGTGTCTGCGACAGCACGACATAGTCGAAGGAGTGGTCGGCGAACTCGGCGAGGCCACGCTCCAGATCGCTCTGGATGACATACACGCCGCTGTTCACGCAGGCGAGCACATTGCCATCGTCGATTTCGACGCCGTAACCGGTAACGCTGCGCGTCTGCTGCAGGTATTTCAGCAGCGTGCCGTCGCCGCAGCCCAGATCGAGTATATGGGCGCCGCGTTTGATCGATTGCGCGATTGCCGCGAAATCCGGGCGCTGGCTGCCGTTGAGTCCGGTCATGGCGCGATCTCCCGGTGCACGCGCTCGAAATACGCGGCCACCAGCCGGTGATAACGGACATCGTCAAGCAGGAAGGCATCGTGCCCGTGCGGCGCGTCTATTTCCGCATAGGTGACCCGCGCGCGGTTGTCGAGCAGCGCGCGCACGATTTCACGCGAGCGTTCCGGCGAAAACCGCCAGTCGGTGGTGAATGAAATCACCAGCACGCCGGCGGCGACGGGCTGCAGTGCCTGCGACAGGCTGCCGCCGTGTTCCAGTGCGGGATCGAAATAATCCAGCGCCTTGGTGATGCGCAGATAGGTGTTGGCGTCGAAATAATCCGCGAACTTGTTGCCCTGATGGCGCAGGTATGACTCGATTTCGAATTCGGTGTCGAAACTGTAGCCGGGTTTGCCGTGTTTCAGCTGGCGGCCGAATTTGTTCGCCATCTCGTCGTCCGACAGATAGGTGATATGCCCGACCATGCGTGCGACACGCAGGCCGCGTTTGGGCACTGCGTGCTGCACCTGGTAGTTGCCGTCGTGGAAATCCGGATCGGTGAGGATCGCCTGGCGCGCGACTTCGTTGAAGGCGATGTTCTGTGCCGAAAGATTGGGCGCGCAGGCGATGACGATGCTGTGGCGCAAGCGCTGCGGATAACGGATCGCCCAGGCCAGCGCCTGCATTGCACCAAGACTGCCGCCCATCACTGCGGCAAACTGCGTGATGCCCAACTGGTCTGCCAGGCGCGCCTGGGCATCCACCCAGTCTTCTACGGTCACCACCGGAAAGTCGCCGCCCCAGGGTCGGCCGGTGTCGGGATTGATGCTCAGCGGCCCGGTCGTGCCGTGGCAGCCGCCGAGGTTGTTGACGCCGATGACGAAAAAGCGGCTGGTATCCAGCGGCTTGCCGGGGCCGATCATGTTGTCCCACCAGCCGGTATGGTCCGGATCGTCGGCATGAATACCGGCGACGTGGTGCGAGGCATTCAGGGCATGGCAGACCAGCACGGCGTTGGAGCGGTCCGCGTTGAGCGTACCGTAGGTTTCGTAAACCAGCTCGTAGTCGTGCAGCACCGCGCCGCCGCGCAGCGGCAGCGGTGCCGTGAAGCGCGCTGTCTGCGGCTTGACGATGCCGACTGATTTGGTCAAATCGTGTGTTTTGCCGTTAGCCATAAAAAAACCCCGAAGCTCGCGCGCCGGGGTCTTGAGAATTGAATCATCTCTTTAGCCGGATTTATTACGCGCCCGCAAGCTGAACTCAAATCGGCGCGAAAACTGAAAAGCCACGTTACCTGCAGCACACTGTCTTGTCAAATGCGCGCCGAAAATGCGCGCCGAAAACGTGTCGCGCCGAAAACGCCGGGAAGTCAGGCGTTGAGTTTGTCGAGCATGCCGCGCAGTTTCGCCGAATCCATTGTGCGCAGCATTTTTTTTGTGATCGGACGGGTATCTGCGAGGGTGGTTTTGAGCACCCGCTGCTTGATGTCGGGGAGGTGCGCCGAATGCATGGAAAACTGGCGCAATCCCAGGCCCAGCAGCAGGCGCGTCAGCGCCACATCACCGGCCATCTCGCCGCAGACTGCGACGGGAATTTTTGACTTGCCGGCGGTGACGAAAATATGCGCCAGCAGCGTCAGTATCGCCGGGTGCAGCGGATCATAGAGGTGCGCGACCGTATCGTCAGTGCGGTCGATGGCGAGCATGTACTGGATCAGGTCATTGGTGCCGACCGACAGGAAGTCCAGCCGCTTGGTCAGCAGGCCCAGCGCCAGCGCCGCCGCGGGAATTTCCACCATGCCGCCGACGGGGATGTTGCGGTCGTAGGCGATGCCTTCCGCGTCGAGGCTCCGCTTGGCCTGATCCAGCAGCAGCAGCGCCTGATCGACCTCTGATGCGTTCATCAGCATCGGGATCAGGATTTTCATTTTGCCGTGGCTGGATGCCCGCAACATCGCGCGCAGCTGGGTGACAAAACGTTTCGGTTCCGTCAGGCAGAGGCGAATTGCGCGCAGCCCGAGGGCAGGGTTGGGTGAGAGGCGCGCAGTATCGTCAATCTGCTTGTCGGCGCCCAGGTCGTAGGTGCGGATGGTTACCGGCCTGCCGCCCATTTCTTCCAGGACCTTGCGGTACGCCTCGAACTGTTCGTCCTCGCCCGGCAGGTCGGGGCGGTTGAGGAACAGGAACTCGGTGCGGAACAGGCCGATGCCGGTGGCGCCGCTTTCCACGGCCAGCGCGACGTCGCCCGGCAGTTCGATGTTGGCGTGCAGCTCGACGTCCGTACCGTCGAGGGTGCGCGCCGGCGTGTCGCGCAGGCGTTTGAGCTTCTGCCGTTCCAGACCGAATTCGCGCTGGCGCAGCTGGTACTCGGCAAGCACCCGCTCATCGGGATCGATGATGACCACACCCTGCGAGCCATCGACAATGATGATCTCGTTCTCCCGCACCAGTTGGCGCGCGTGGTGCAGCGCGACGATGCAGGGGATGTTCAGGCTGCGCGCGACGATCGCAGTATGCGAGGTGGAGCCACCGAGGTCGGTGACAAAACTTGCGAACTGGTGCTGCTTGAACAGCACCACGTCGGCCGGGGACAGGTCGTGCGCCACCAGCACCAGATCGCGGTCGGAGTCGCCTGCCGGCGGCGGCACATAACCGGGTTGTCCCGACAGCGCTTTCATCACCCGCTGCGCGACCTGGATGACGTCGGTGCGGCGTTCGCGCAGGTAACCGTCCTCGATCGCGTCAAACTGCTGCAGCAGCTCGTCGGTCTGGATTTTCAGCGCCCACTCGGCGTTGCAGTGTTCGCTTTCGATGATGGCGCGTGGTGTGACGGACAATGTAGTGTCGCCGAGGATCATCAGATGCAGGTCGATGAATGCCCCGAACTCTGCCGGTGCTCCGGCGGGAACAGCGCCACGCAGGTCTTCCAGTTCACCGCGCACGGTGTTCACCGCGCGGTCAAAACGCGCAGTCTCTTCAGCCAGTTGGGCAGCCGGCACGTCGTAGCGCGACACCTCAAGCTTGGTGTGGGAAACCAGGTGCGCATGGCCGATGGCGATGCCGCCCGAAACGCCGATGCCGTGAATCGTGAAACTCATAAGGGCAGTGCAGAACGCGAAAGGATGAGAGCAGAGTTAAAACCACCGACGGCGTGCAGTCAACTCCGCATTTTGCATTCTGCACCCGGTGCCGAGTTCACTCCTCTTCGCCGAAGCGGTCGGCGATCAGGTTTTGCAGGGCCAGCATGGCCACCGCTTCGTCCGCACCATCGGTTTCGATGACGATTTTCGAACCCTTGGCTGCGGCCAGCATCATCACGCCCATGATGCTCTTGGCATTGACGCGCCGGCCGTTGCGGCTCAGCCAGACGTCGCTCGCGTAGCTGCCGGCAATCTGGGTGAGTTTTGCGGAAGCCCGGGCGTGCAGCCCGAGCTTGTTGATGATCTCAGCTTCCTGTTGCAACATTGTGAAGCGCGACAAAGATCGGAGGTACTCGCAGCACGCCTTCGCAACCGCCGCTGATGGCCTTGGTCATCATGATGGCCAGCGACTTGTCGCGATAGGTCAGGGCGCGCACCAGCATCGGCAGGTTGACGCCGGCAACGGCTTCCACCTTGCCCGGGATCACCAGTTTTGCCGCGATGTTGGACGGCGAGCCGCCATACATGTCGGTCAGCACCAGCACGCCGTCGCCTTCATCGAGTTCCTTGACCATTTTGCGCGCCTGCGGCACCAGCAGCACCGGGTCATCCTCGGCGGCGACGCCAATCTGGCGCAGCCGTGCCGGTCGTTTGTTGAGCATGTGGCTGGCACAGTGGATCAGGCTTTCGCCCAAGGTGCCGTGGCTGATAATCAGTATGCCGATCATTGATTTACCGGGTTCCTGTCACGAAAGCGCCATACTCTACGCGCCCTGTTCTTGCGCTGCAACATGCGATGTTGCGCAAAAAGCCATGGCTTGAAACTAAATCAATTTTTCCAATTTATTCAATAACATGGCGGCGGCACTAAAGCCGGTCTGTTGAGTGATTTCCTGAAAACAGGTGGGGCTGGTGACATTGACCTCGGTCAGGTAGTCGCCGATCACATCGAGGCCGACGAGCAGCAATCCAGCCGCGGCCAGCTGCGGTCCCAGGGTTTCGGCAATGAGGCGGTCCCGCGCCGTCAGTTCGCGTGCGACCCCGGTGCCCCCGGCCGCCAGGTTGCCGCGGGTCTCGCCGGCTTTCGGAATTCGGGCCAGGCAATACGGCACCGGTTCGCCGCCGATCACCAGCACACGTTTGTCGCCGTTGCTGATTTCGGGAATGTAGCGCTGGGCCATGATCGTGCGTGCGCCGTCGCTGGTCAGCGTTTCGATGATGACGTTGAGGTTGGGATCGTCGCGGCGCACCCGGAACACCGAGGAGCCGCCCATGCCGTCCAGCGGCTTGAGGATGATGTCACTGTGTTCGCGCAAAAAGCCGTGCAGCAGTTCCGTGCGTCGCGTGACCAGTGTCGGCGCGGTAAATTCGGCAAAGCGCGCGATGGCCATTTTTTCGTTGTAATCGCGGATCGCCTGCGGGCGGTTGAATACGCGCGCGCCGCGGCGCTCGGCGATTTCGAGCAGGTAGGTGCTGTAGACGTACTCCATGTCGAACGGCGGATCCTTGCGCATCAGCACCGCATCGAACTGTTCCAATGGCGTCTCGCTCGGGGGATCCAGGCGGTACCAGCCGGGTGTTTCGCCGGTCAGGTGCAGGCGGGCGGCGTTGCCGGTGACGCTCTGTTTGTGCCAGGCGAGGTCGTCCTGCTGCAGCGCATACAAAACATGGCCCTGCGCTGCGGCCTCGCGCATGATGGCGTAGGTGGTGTCTTTTTCCAGCTTGAACTCGTCGAGCGGATCGACGATGAAAGCGAGCTTCATGTTGCTGCGCGCAGCAGTGCCGGTTCTGCAGCGGGTTCCGTGCGCTCGATTTCGAGAGAGGCCGCGAGCAGCGCCAGTCGCGCAATGACGCCGTAGGAGTAGAAACGGTTGGGCGGGCAGCCCGGATCGTTCGGATTCGGCGACGAGCAGGGTTCGGCAAAAGCCAGCGGCGCGAAGTGCATGCCCGGTGCGTTGAGGTTCTGGTCCTTGCCGCGTTCGGTGTGCACGCGGTAGAAGCCGCCGACGACAAAATGGTCGATCATGTAGACCACGGGTTCGGCGACGGACTCACCGACGGTTTCGAAGGAGTAGACGCCCTCCTGCACGATCACATCGTGCACTTTGAGGCCTTCCTTGACTACGGCCATTTTGTTGCGCTGCTTGCGGTTGAGCCCTTTGACCTCGGACGGATCCTTAACGGTCATGATGCCCATGCCGTAAGTGCCGGCGTCGGCTTTGACGATGACGAACGGGTCCTCGGTGATGCCGTATTCCGCATATTTTTTACGGATATCGCCAAGAATTTCCGAGACGTAACCTTCCAGGCATTCCTCACCCACCCGTTCGCGGAAGTTGATCTTGCCGCATTTTTCGAAAAACGGATTGATCACCCAGGGGTCGATGCCGATCAGCTTGGCGAAATCGCGGGTCACGTCGTCGTATGCGGCAAAGTGGGTTGACTTGCGGCGGGTCGCCCAGCCGGCATGCGCCGGCGGCAGGACAGTTTGTTCGAGTCCTTGCAGAATTGTTGGCACACCACCGGAAAGGTCGTTGTTGAGCAGCACCACGCAGGGGTCGAAGTCGCCGACCTGCAGGCGGTTGCCTACCCGCCGCAGCGGTTCCAGCCGCAGCGTCGTGCCGTTAGGCAGTTCAAGGTCGGAAGCGGCGGTGATTTCCGGCAGCAGGCTGCCGACGCGCACTTCCACGCCAGCGTGGCGCAGGATCGTCGCGAGTTTTTCCACGTTCTGCAGGTAAAACTGGTTGCGGGTGTGGTTTTCCGGGACCAGCACGATGCCGCGGGCGTCAGGGCAGGCTTTTTCGATGGCCGACATTGCCGCCTGCACACACAGCGGATGGAAATCCGGGTTCAGGTTGTTGAAGCCCCCGGGGAACAGATTGGTGTCGACGGGGGCCAGCTTGAAGCCGGCGTTGCGCAGGTCCACTGACGCATAGAACGGCGCGGCGTGATCCTGCCACTGGCCACGCAGCCAGTGTTCGATGCCGGAGGTCGACTTGAGGATATGGCTCTCGAGTTCCTGCAAAGGGCCGGTGAGCGCGGTAGTCAGGCGGGGGACGGTCATAGTCGGGAGATTGTAGCTGATTCGCCCGGCGGTCCCGGTCGGGCACCCAGGCCAAAAAAAGCGGGCGCCGAAGCGCCCGCAAACTCAGGGAGATTATCCTGATGAGGGAATTACATGTGGTAGGCCTTCTCGCCATGTTCGTTGATGTCCAGACCTTCGCGCTCGACCTCTTCGGATACGCGCAGTCCGACGATCATGTCGACGATCTTGAAAGCGACCAGGGCCACGATGCCTGACCAGAGGATGGCCGTGCCCACGCCCCACAGCTGGCTGATGACCTGGGTGGTCATGTCGAAGTCCGCAACCTTGTTGGCCACGTAGTCATAGACACCCGTGCCGCCCAGCGCCGGCGAAACGAACACGCCGGTGAGGATGGAGCCGAGGATGCCGCCGACCGCATGTACGCCGAACACGTCAAGTGCATCATCCGCGCCCAGCATGCGTTTCAGGCCGTTGACACCCCACAGGCAGATTACGCCGGCGAGCAAGCCGATGATGATGCCGCCCATCGGTCCGACGAAGCCGCAGGCCGGGGTGATGGCAACCAGACCGGCAATGGAGCCGGAGGCTGCGCCGAGCATCGAGGGTTTGCCCTTGAGCATCCACTCGAAGATCATCCACGACATCGTGGCAGCTGAGGTTGCCAGCAGCGTGTTGACCACAGCCAGCGTGGCCAGACCAGTCGCTTCGAGGTTGGAGCCGGCATTGAAGCCGAACCAGCCCACCCACAGCAGCGCGGCACCGACCATGGTCAGCGTCAGGCTATGCGGCGACATCGCTTCTTTGCCATAGCCTACGCGTTTCCCGACCAGGTAGGCACCCACCAGACCGGCGATACCGGCATTGATGTGCACCACCGTGCCGCCGGCGAAGTCCAGCGCACCCTTGGCCCACAGGAAACCGGCACCGGCGACCACTTTATCCAGCGAGGCTGCATCGGTGATTGCGTCCGGGCCGTCCCAGTACCAGACCATGTGTGCCATCGGCAGGTAGGCGAAGGTGAACCAGAGTACGACGAACAGCAGCACTGCGGAGAACTTCATCCGCTCGGCAAAGGCGCCGACGATCAGCGCCGGGGTAATGCCCGCAAACGTCGCCTGGAAGGCGATGAATGCGAATTCCGGGATGACGACGCCCTTGCTGAAAGTGGCACCCACTGAATCGGGGGTGACGCCGGACAGGAAGAGTTTGTCAAAATTGCCCCAGAAGGTGCCTGCGCCGCCGAAAGCCACGGTGTAACCGTAAATGGCCCACAGCACCACGCACATCGAGAACACGATGTAGACCTGCATCAGTACCGACAGGGTGTTCTTGGCGCGGACCATACCGCCGTAAAACAGCGCGAGTCCGGGAACAGTCATCAGGATCACCAGGATGGTGGCCATCATCATCCAGGCAGTGTCGCCCTTGTTGGGGACAGGAGCCGGAGCAGCTGCTGCCGGAGCGGCGGCAGGGGCCGCAGCCGCGGGGGCTGTTGCCGGAGCGGCAGCAGGTGCCGTTGCCGCCGGTGCTTCAGCGGGTTTGTCCTGCGCAATAGCCGGAGCCCCTGCAAAGCCCAGAGCACCGAACAGTGCCAGAACTGCGAATAGTTTTTTCATCTTGTTCTCCAATCAAAGGGCGTCCGCGCCGGTTTCACCGGTACGGATGCGGATCACCTGCTCGAGTTCGGAGACGAATATCTTGCCGTCGCCGATCTTGCCGGTGTTCGCGGATTTTTCGATGGCTTCGATCACCTGCTCGAGCAGATCGCTCTTGATCGCAGCCTCGACTTTGATCTTCGGCAGGAAATCAACCACGTATTCAGCGCCGCGGTAGAGTTCCGTATGCCCTTTTTGCCGTCCGAAGCCCTTGACCTCAGTCACGGTGATGCCGGTCACGCCGATGGCGGACAGCGCCTCCCGTACTTCGTCGAGCTTGAACGGCTTGATGATTGCCGTAACGAGTTTCATGTCATGTCCCCGGTTGGTGGGAGCCAGGTTAAAGCCTGGCTCCCGTTTTTGCTGCAGTCAGACTAGGCGATTAGAAAGATTTCGACAGGTAGACCGTGAAGGCATCCTTGCCGATATGGCGACCCGCGGCCGTGGTGTAGAAAGCCTGCTGGGTTGCGGTCATGCTGGTATCGGTGTAGTAGGCGCCCAGGGTGAAGTCTTTGGGTAGTGTGTAGCTGGCGCCAATCTTGTAATCTTCATAGGAAGCGTTCGAGTCGTTGGATACACCAGCGGCTGTGCTGCCTTCAAACTTCTGCTTGCCGTAGTGGGCGAAGAGCGAGAATTTGTCGGTGACCGGCACAGTGGCGGTCAGGTCCAGATACCAGGTGCCACGACTGTCGGTGACACCGAAGGTTTTGTTGTCGAGGCTGTAGGAGTACTTCGCGGAGATCCATTTCCACGACAGGGCGCCGTAGAGCTCCAGCGTGTCGGCTTTTACGAAGCCGGGAGTCACAGAACCCGGGTAGTAGTACTGCAGCAGGCCGACGTCGTAACCGAAGTCGCCAACAGAACCTTTGTAGCCGCCGTAGAAGTCCATCTCCAGGCTGCCGCCACCGTTGTAGGCGCCGAAATCACGCAGCCAGCTGACGTTTGACATCCAGGTGCCGGCGTAGAAGCCGCTGGAGTGGCTGTAATCGAAGCCGCCCTGCAGCGCCGGGTCGGTGTCGGTTTGGGCGAGGCCGCGGAAAATGTACTGGCTGTAAATGCCGATGTTGCCGGTCAGCGTGTGCGGCGAATCGGCGGCGGTTGCAAACGCGGGGACGAAAGCGCTGGCAACGAGTCCGGCAATGATGGTCTTCTTAAACATGATTTTCCCTTTCGTTAGTGTGTAGTCACATGTGCAATAAAACTGCGACGGACATTCAGCAGGTACCGTGCCAGATATAAATATGTTTAAAAACAATTAGTTATAAAACTTTTTGGTTTGTCATCCCGGCGTCATTGCACCGTTATGGTGCGTCGTTGTCTGCCTTCGCACCATAGCGCGGCATGACTGCCCCAGCGTGATGCGTGCATCGTGGATTCCGGGCCGTGCGCGGTAATGCTTGTTAAACTCACAGGCACCATGCCAACGGGGCTAAACGAGGCTTGCATGAACCCGAAACTGCTCGATGAAATCAACGAAAAAGTGAAAACCGTGCTGGCACAGGGGCCGGCTGCTGACATCGAAAAAAACCTGCGCGCGCTGCTCGCCGGCATGTTCAGCCGGCTCGATCTGGTGACGCGCGAGGAGTTCGATGTGCAGCGCGAAGTCCTGCTGCGGACACGGGCAAAGCTCGCCGAACTCGAAAAAAAGGTGGCGGCGCTGGAAGCCGACACTGCCCGGACACCGGCGCCACGCTGATTTTTAAGCCCCGCCGGTCATGGCGCCCCGCCAGATCGCGGTCAGCCATTGCCCGGTGGCAGCCGTTGTATCAATTCCTACCTTTAATAATGCGCTGATCCCAAGTGTCCCTGGCCGTCCTCTACAGCCGCGCCCTGTCGGGCATGGATGCCCCGCTGGTAACGGTGGAGGCCCATCTCGCCAACGGACTGCCGAGCTTCACCATCGTCGGATTGCCCGAAGCCGAGGTGAAGGAAGCCAAGGATCGTGTGCGCGCGGCGCTGCAAAATGCCCAGTTTGATTTTCCAATGCGACGCATTACCGTCAATCTGGCACCTGCCGACCTGCCCAAGGAGTCGGGTCGCTTCGATCTGGCGATCGCGCTGGGCATACACGCCGCCTCAGGACAGATACCGGAACGCGGCCTGCGTGATTATGAATTCGCCGGTGAACTGGCGCTGACCGGAGAGTTGCGTCCGGTGCGCGGCGCATTGGCGATGGCGCTGGCAGTGGCCCGCGACGGCCGGGCCTTTGTGCTGCCGACGGTGAATGCTGCGGAAGCGGCGCTGGCGGAGCAGGCGGTGATCCATGCCGCCGGTTCACTGGGCGAGGTCTGCGCACATCTGGCCGGGCGGGCGGTGCTGCCGCGCGCAACGCCGGCTGATTTTTCCGGCGAGTATCAGCATCCGGATCTGCTCGACGTCAAAGGCCAGAATTACGCCCGGCGCGCGCTGGAAATTGCCGCAGCCGGCGGCCACAGCCTGTTGATGGTCGGACCGCCCGGCACCGGCAAGACCATGCTCGCGCAGCGCCTGCCCGGCATTCTGCCGCCGATGACCCAGCAGGAAGCCGTGGAGTCCGCTGCCATTCAATCCGTGGGCAGCAATGGTTTTGATGTGGTCAACTGGAAACGCCGGCCCTATCGCGCACCGCACCACACCGCGTCCGCGGTAGCGCTGGTCGGTGGTGGCAGCAATCCGCGACCCGGCGAGATTTCGCTGGCCATGCACGGCGTGTTGTTCCTCGATGAGTTGCCCGAGTTCGAACGCAGAGTCCTCGAAGTGCTGCGCGAACCGCTGGAGTCCGGACGCATCACCGTGTCGCGCGCCGCGCGGCAGGCGGATTTTCCCGCGCAGTTCCAGCTGGTGGCGGCGATGAATCCCTGTCCCTGCGGTTATCTCGGGCATTACAACGGGCGTTGCCGCTGCACGCCGGACCAGGTGGCGCGTTATCGTTCGCGCATTTCAGGACCGTTGCTCGATCGCATCGATCTGCAGATCGAAGTGCCGGTGCTGGCGCAGGAAGATCTGACGCGCAATGCGGGCGGTGAATCTTCAGCAACGGTGCGTACCCGTACCACTGCGGCCCGCGAGCGCGCGCTGGCGCGGCAGCAAAAACCCAATACCCGGCTCGCGACACGCGAAATCGAACGCCATTGCGCGCCGGATGCGCAGGGTGAAACTTTGCTCAAGCAGGCCATCGTGCGCCTCGGCCTGTCGGCACGGGCCTATCACCGCATTCTGAAAGTGGCGCGGACCATTGCCGATCTCGCTGGTGCAGATGCGGTCGCCGCGGCGCATATCGCCGAAGCCATTCAATACCGCAGACTGGATCGTGCATGAACACAGAAGCACCGCGCATTACGTCGCCGGTCACCGTGCCGGCACTGGCGCTCATTCTCGCCGCGCTGGCGATGATCGGCCCGTTCACCATCGACACCTACCTGCCGTCATTTCCGTTTATCGGTGCCGACCTGCAGGCAACGCCTGCGCAGATGCAGCAGACACTGAGTCTCTACCTGTTCACGCTGGCGCTGATGACGCTGTTTCACGGCACGCTGTCCGATTCCTTCGGCCGCCGGCCGGTGATCCTGGTCAGTCTCGCGGTGTATGTCCTGACTTCGGTGGGTTGCGCGCTGGCGACGAGCCTGCCGCAATTGCTGTTCTGGCGCGCAGTGCAGGGACTGGCCGCCGGTGCCGGCATCATCGTCGGGCGCGCGATCATCCGCGACAGTTTTTCCGGACATGAAGCGCAGCGCCTGATGTCGCTGGTGACGATGATTTTCGGCGTCGCACCGGCGATTGCGCCGGTAATCGGCGGCTGGTTGCAGGACCTGTTCGGCTGGCGGACCATTTTCTGGTTTCTCGCGGTTTATGGCGTGATGCTGTTTGTTGCCGCGGCGCGTCGCCTGCCGGAAACCCATCCCGCTGCGGCGCGGCAGCCGTTTCAGGCGCGGCCCTTGCTGCGCAATTACCTGCGTCTGGGCAGCGACCCGAAACTGGTGTTGCTGTGTCTTGCCATCGCCTTCAATTTTTCCGGGTTTTTTCTCTACGTGGTGTCGGCGCCGGCGGTGATCTACGACCTGCTGCGCATGACGGAAAAAGATTTTGCCTGGTTGTTCGTGCCCGGCATCTCCGGCGTGATGTTCGGCGCATTCCTGTCCGGTCGATTGGCCGAACGCCTGTCGCCGCGGCGCACGGTGTTCGTCGGCTACCTGATCATGTGCTGTGCCGTGGTTTTCAACATCTCGTACAGCCTTATTTTCCCGCCGTCGCTGCCATGGACGGTGCTGCCGGTGATGATTTATACCGTCGGCATGGCACTGGCAATGCCCAGCGTCTCGCTGATCGCGCTGGATTTGTTTCCGCAGTTGCGCGGCATGACGTCGTCGTTGCAGGGCTTTGCGCACAGCCTGTTCGCCGGCATCACCGCCGGTCTGGTGTCGCCGCTGCTGTCGCACAGCGCGCTGATGCTGGCCTGCGGCATGGGTGGCATGGCGCTGCTGGGAGGTCTGGCCTGGGTGTTTTACCTGCAGGTGGCTGCCGGTAACCGCTAGTGGTAGCCTCTGCCGCGGTGACGCGCATTTATTTGCGCGCGAGGAAAATAATCCGCCGGCCCTGCTGGCGAGGCGGAACCAGGGGAGCGCGATGAAAAAAACGGGCCTGTTGACGGCCGCGCTGACCCGCCATGCCGTCGGGATTCTCGGCGCGCTGGGCTGCGTGGTGCTGGTTGCCATCGTTGCCGCAGCAGCGTGGGTGTCGTACCGGCAGCACAGCGAATCCGAACGTACGTTGCAGATGCAGCACGCCGGTGACA
This sequence comes from Burkholderiales bacterium, assembly GCA_038316355.1. Taxonomy (GTDB): domain Bacteria; phylum Pseudomonadota; class Gammaproteobacteria; order Burkholderiales; family SG8-41. The sequence goes on along the minus strand of JBBQAO010000003.1, from coordinate 9,354 downwards.
TGGCGCTGGTGCTGGAAGTGCTGGCCCGCGACACCCTGAGCAGGGTGGATGATGCGGCGCGTCGCATCAAACACGGTTACGAACGCAACGGCATGCGCACGGACCTGCGCGAGTTGATGGCGGGCCACCGCGACATCGCCGGTTACATTGCTGTGGCATCGGTGGCCGACGAGCACGGCCGCCTGATCCTCAGCACGCTGCCGATACCGCCCGGTGCCGCCATTGCCGACCTGGAGCATTTTCGCGCCCATGTGGCGCGTGACACCGGCGAGCCCTATATCAACAAGCCGATACTGGGCCGGGTATCCGGCAAGTGGTCTTTCCATCTGACCCGGCGCATCAACCGCGCCGACGGATCGTTCGGCGGTGTGGCGATCATTGCCGTCGATTTGTCCTACTGGAGCAGCCTGCTGCAGGAGGGCGTGATTGGCGACAATGCCGCGATCGCCCTGGTCGGGCGCGATGGTGTCGCACGCGCCGCACATGGGGGAGGCGACGCTTCCGGCAAATTGATGAAAGCAGACTGGAGCTTTCTGTTGCGCCGGATCGAGGCGGGGCAGACCCGCGGTTTTGCTGCGGGTGCTGAGGGTCATGCGACGGGGAGCTGGGCTTACCGCAGCCTGGCGGGTTATCCGCTGTTTGTCGCCGTAAGCATCGACGAGCACGATCTGCAGCGGCGACTGGGCACCATCCGTTCGGGGTATGTCTCGGGTGTGCTGGTCATAGCCATTGCTGGTTTTCTGTTTGCCGCCGGACTGCTGCTATTGCTGCGGCGTCAGCGCCAGCACGTCGCCGAACGCATGCGCATGACCGAGGCCCTGGAGCTGAGCGAAGGCCGGTTCAAGGCCATGTTCGAACATGCGGGCATCGGTATTTCACTGCGACCCGCGCACGATCGTGCGTTGCCATGGATCGCGGTGAATGACAAATTCTGCGCGATGACAGGTTACAGCCGCGATGAACTGTTGCAGCTGAGCACAGCGGACATTACGCCGGCTGACGGGCAGGACGAAGCCATGCGCGACAACGGGCGACTGCTGCGCGGCGAAATCACCAGTTACGCCCGCGAGAAGCAGCTGCGCTGCAAGGACGGCAAGCTGTTGTGGGTGACGCTGTCGGTTGCCGCCCTGCCTGGTGCCGACGGCAAACCGTACCAGATCATGAGCACGTACCAGGACATCAATGCGCGCAAACAGGCCGAAGCACGGATGCGCCAGAGTGAGCAGCGTTTCCGCGCCATGTTTGATCATGCGGGGATCGGCATCACGCTGCGCCCGGCCGAGGACCGCAACCTGCCGTGGCTGGAGGTCAACGACAAGTTCTGCGAAATGACGGGGTACAGCCGCGAAGAGGCGCTGTGCATGAATAATGCCGAGATCACGGCCCCGGAGAGAACGGCGGGCGCTTTGCGTGACAATGTGCGCTTGGTTTCCGGGGAGGTTCGGAGCTATGTCACGGAGAAACGCATTCTGCGCAAGGACGGCACATGGATGTGGGTTGCCCTGTCTGTCGCAGCACTGCCCGATGCCGATGGCAGATCGCCCCTGATCATCGCGACCTACCAGGACATCAATGCCCGGAAGCTCACCGAAGAGCGTCTGCGCGCCATCATTGCCGCCGAACCCGAGTGTGTGGCGATCGTCGCGCCCGACGGCAGGCTGCTCGATATGAATCCGGCGGGATTGCGCATGCTGCAGGCGGAGAGCCTTGAGGAAATGCGTCATTGGCCGTTTCTGCGGCAGGTTGCGCCAGCATACCGTCGTGCGTTTGTAAAGTTGCAACACCGGATACTCGCCGGGGAGTCCGGCATGCTGGAATTCGAGGCCGTGGGCATTGCCGGCAAACATTGCTGGTTGGAAATCCATGCCGCACCACTTTATGACGCCTCGGGAAAAATTTCAGCGCTGCTGGGCATTTCCCGTGATGTCACCGAGCGCCGCATGGCGCGCGAGGCGCTGGCGGCGGAACGCAACCTGCTGCGCACGGTGATCGACAACCTGCCGGATCGGATACAGGTCAAGGGGCCGACTTTGCGTTATACCCTCGCCAACGAGGCCTGGCGCCGCGCGCGTGTTCCCGGGGGGCGCGACATTATCGGGCTCAGCAACGATGACCTGATGCCGCACGATGCCGCGGCGCGCTTCGAGGCGGAGGATCGCGAGGTGATGACCAGCGGACAATCCAGCCGGCCGCGCGAAATCATGGACGGCACCCCTGATGATCCGCAATGGTTTGTCACCACTAAAATGCCGTTGCGCGATGCTGCGGGCAAGGTGGTCGGCGTGGTCGGAATCAGCCGCGATGTCACCGATTTCAAGCGGCGTTCGCTGGAGGTGGAAAAACTTAATGCCGTGCTGGAGGCGCGGGTGGCTGAGCGCACCGCGCAACTGACCACCACCAACGAGGAGTTGGAGGCGTTTGCCTCCTCGGTGTCGCATGATTTGCGCGCGCCATTGCGCCACATTGACGGACTGACCGCGGCGCTGGCGGAGGATTATGCGGAAAAACTGGATGCGCCCGGCCAGGATTATCTGCACCGCATTCGCGCCGCCGCGGCGCGAATGGCAAACCTGATCGAAGATCTGCTGCGGCTGTCGCGGGTGATGCGGACGGAATTGAAAGTCGCCGATACCGATCTCAGCGAAATCGCCTGCGGCATCATCGACGAATTGCGCCGCGAGCAACCGCAACGCGTGGTGAACGTCCGCATCGCGCCCGGTCTGCGTGCGCAGGCTGATCCCGGGATGCTGCGCTCGGCGCTGGCCAACCTGATCCACAACGCGTGGAAGTTCACCGGCAATAAAGCGGCGGCGGAAATCGAGTTCGGCGTGACGCTGCGCGACGGAATCAAAACTTATTTCGTGCGTGATGACGGCGCCGGTTTTGACATGGCCCACGCCGGGCGTCTGTTTGACGCGTTCCAGCGCCTGCATACCGAACAGGAGTTTCCCGGCACCGGCATCGGCCTGGCGACGGTGCGCCGGGTGATGCGCCGTCACGGCGGTGATGCCTGGGCGGAGTCGGCGGTCGGCAAAGGCGCGACATTTTTCTTCACGCTGGGTGCTCGTCCGGATGCCCGCGCACCGGTGCTGTCCGGGCAGGGCGCTCTGGTCGCTGCGGCACACGCCGTCCCGGTCGCGTCGGGCGCGGCGCAGCCCGTTGTGCTGCTGGTCGATGATGATTCCGATGTGCTGGTTCTGACCGCGCGCGCCATTGCGCCCGACGGTTATCAGGTGTTGACGGCGGAGCGCGGCGAGGCTGCGCTGGCGGTACTGCGCGAACACTGCGTCAGCGTCGTGGTGTCCGATTTTTCAATGCCGGGCATGAACGGTGCGCAACTGCTGGCGCAGGTGGCCGCTTCATATCCGCAGGTGCTGCGCATCATCGTCAGCGGCCAGGCGGTGAACGATGCCATGGCGGCTGGCCTGCACAAGGGCGAGATTCATCACTACTTCGGCAAGCAGCAACGTTATGACGCCGTGCGTGATTACATTCGCAACTGGCTGACCACTTCGGGTCGCCCGGAATAGTATATAAGTATTTGTTTTTATTGATTTTTTATAAAACGCTGCTGTGGATATCAGCACTGCTCCCACGGCAGGCTGTCATGGCGCCAGCCAGTTTTTTCGTTGCGGTGATGGCCGTCGTCGAGTTCGCCCTCGAAACCGTGCAGCACGTTGTAGACCTGGGTGAAACCGGCCTCTTCCAGCGCATGTCCGGCATCCAGCGAGCGGTTGCCGCTGCGGCAGATGACGATGATCGGCCGGTCGACGCTGGCGGCTTTTTTGACGTGGGCGACGAAGTGCGGATTGATTTCCCAGTTCGGTCCGTCATTCCACGGCACCAGGATCGCCCCCACCGGATGGCCGACGAACAGGTATTCCATTTCGCTGCGGCAATCGATGAATACCGAGTTCGGATTTTTTTTCAGAAACTCGTGGGCGGCTTTGGGTTCCAGATGTTTCATGGTGGTCGGTCGGGAGTGGGGGCAAAGGGAATAAACGCATTATAGGCGGTGACGGCAACCCGGCCAAATGCATCGGAACAGCAACATGTCCATGATAAAATTCACGCCTGAGCACGCTACTTCCCCCCCTCTTATTTTCCGGCCCCGATTGCGCTTTGCGGCGCTGACTGACGTTGATGAGCACCTCCCGTATCCAGAAATTGCCCGCGCTGCTGTTGCAACGCATCCTGATACTCGATGGTGCCATGGGCACCATGATCCAGAACTACAATCTGGATGAGGCCGCCTATCGCGGTAAACGCTTCAAGGACTTCGCGCATGACGTCAAAGGCAACAACGACCTGCTGACGCTGACCCAGCCGCAGATCATCCGCGAGATCCACGAGCAGTATCTCGATGCCGGGGCCGACATCCTCGAGACCAACACCTTTAACTCGACCTCGGTCGCCATGGCGGATTACCACATGGAGGATCTGGTGTATGAGTTGAACGTCGAAGCGGCTAAAATCGCGCGGTCGGCCGCGAACGCATACGAGGCGAAGGATCCGGCGCGGCCGCGTTTTGTCGCCGGCACGCTGGGGCCGACCAACCGCACCGCGTCGATTTCACCGGACGTCAACGATCCGGGATTCCGCAACATCAGCTTTGACCTGCTGGTGGCGACTTATACCGAGGCCGTGCGCGGGTTAATCGACGGCGGCGCCGACCTGCTGATGGTCGAGACCATCTTCGACACGCTGAACGCCAAGGCCGCGCTGTTCGCGATCGACCAGTATTTCGAGGCGCACGGCGTGAAGCTGCCGATCATGATTTCCGGCACCATCACCGATGCCTCCGGTCGCACATTGTCGGGCCAGACACCGGAAGCGTTCTGGAATTCGGTGCGCCACGCAAAACCGCTGACTATCGGCCTCAACTGCGCGCTGGGCGCGCAACTGATGCGTCCCTTCATCGAAGAGATTTCGCAGGTCGCCGATACCTGGGTCTGCGCCTATCCGAACGCGGGCCTGCCCAATCCGCTGGCGCCGACCGGCTACGATGAGTTGCCGGAAAACACCGCAGAGTACGTGCTCGACTTTGCGAAAAGCGGTTTCATCAATATCGCTGGCGGCTGCTGCGGCACCACGCCGGCGCATATCCGCGCCATCGCGGAAGCGGTAAAAAATGTGCCGCCGCGCAAAGTGCCGCAGATCGAGCACAAGACCCGCCTGTCCGGACTGGAGCCGCTGAACATTGGCGACGATTCACTGTTCGTCAATGTCGGCGAACGTACCAACGTCACCGGCTCGCGCGCTTTCGCCAAGCTGATCCTCGCCGGCGACTATGCCGCAGCAGTGTCGGTGGCGCGTCAGCAGGTCGAGAATGGTGCGCAGGTGATCGACGTCAACATGGACGAGGCGATGCTCGACTCGAAGGCGGCGATGACCACCTTCCTCAGCCTGATAGCCTCCGAGCCGGATATTTCGCGGGTGCCGGTGATGATCGACTCCTCGAAATGGGAAGTCATTGAGGCCGGGTTGAAGTGCGTGCAGGGCAAGGCCATCGTCAATTCGATAAGCATGAAGGAGGGCGTGGAGCCCTTTAAACAGCAGGCTCGGCTGGCGCGGCGTTACGGCGCCGCGGTGGTGGTGATGGCCTTCGATGAAAAGGGTCAGGCCGATACCTACGAGCGGCGCATCACGATTGCGAAACAGGCGTACGACATTCTTGTCGATGAAATCGGCTTTGCCGCCGAAGACATCATCATCGACCCGAACATTTTCGCGATTGCCACCGGCATCGAGGAACACAACCGCTACGCCATCGATTTTCTCGAGGCGACACGCTGGATCCGTCAAAACCTGCGTTATGCGCGGGTCAGCGGCGGCCTGTCGAATGTGTCGTTCTCATTCCGCGGCAACGATCTGGTGCGGGAGGCGATCCATACCGCGTTCCTGTATCACGCGTTCCAGGCCGGGCTGACCATGGCGATCGTCAATGCCGGGCAGATCGGCGTCTATGACGAAATTCCGAAAGAACTGCTGGAGCATGTCGAAGACATCATTTTCGACCGCCGCCCCGATGCCGCGGAGCGCATGGTGTCCTTTGCCGAGACGGTCAAGGGCAAGGGCCGCGTCGTGGTCGAGGATCTGGCGTGGCGCGACGCGCCGGTCGGCAAGCGCCTGACGCATGCGTTGGTGAGGGGCATCACCAACTGGATCGTCGAAGACACCGAAGAAATGCGCTTGCAGATCGAGAAGGAAGGCGGGCGCCCGATTCAGGTCATCGAAGGTCCGCTGATGGACGGCATGAACGTCGTCGGCGATCTGTTCGGTGCCGGTAAAATGTTCCTGCCGCAGGTGGTGAAGTCGGCGCGGGTGATGAAACAGGCGGTGGCGCACCTGGTGCCGTACATCGAGGCCGAAAAAGCGCGGCTGGGCGACATACGCGCCAAAGGCAAGATCGTGATCGCCACGGTGAAGGGCGATGTGCACGACATCGGCAAAAACATTGTCGCCGTGGTGCTCCAGTGCAACAACTACGAAGTGGTCAACCTCGGTGTTATGGTGCCGTGGACGCAGATCGCTGAAGTCGCGGAGCGTGAAAAGGCCGACATCATCGGCCTGTCCGGGCTGATTACGCCGTCGCTGGAGGAAATGGCGCACAACGCGCGCGAAATGCAGCGCGCTGGCATGACCATACCGCTGCTGATCGGTGGTGCCACGACCTCACGTGTGCATACCGCGGTGAAGATCGCGCCGCACTATGCCGGACCGGTGGTATGGGTGCCGGATGCCTCGCGCAGTGTCAGCGTGTGTTCCAGCCTGCTGTCGGATGAACAGCGCCAAGGTTATATCAATGACCTCGCGGCGGATTATCAGCGTGTGCGCGAACAGCATGCCAACAAAAAAGGCCCGGAGCTGATTTCGCTGGCGGCCGCGCGCGCCAATGCGCTGCAGACCGACTGGAAAAAATCGGCCCCGCACAAGCCGGAAATGCTCGGCATCAAGGTGCTGAAGAATTACGACCTGGCGGAAATTGCACAGCACATCGACTGGGCGCCGTTTTTCCAGACCTGGGATCTGGCCGGAGCCTATCCCGCCATCCTGCGGGATGAAGTGGTCGGTGAAGAGGCACGCAAGGTGCTGGCCGACGGCCAGGCGATGCTGAAAAAAATCATCGAAGGTCGCTGGCTCACGGCCAACGGCGTGTTCGGCCTGTTTCCTGCCGCGCGCAGCGATCACGAGGACATCGCGATCTATGCCGATGAATCGCGCAAGACACCGCTGATGGTGTGGCACAACCTGCGCCAGCAAAACCAGAAGCCGACCGGCAACTTCAATCAGTGTCTTGCCGATTTTGTTGCGCCGGCCGATGCAGGTGTGAACGATTACATTGGCGCCTTTTCGGTGACCGCGGGGCTGGGCATCGAAAAACGCATCGCACTGTTCGAAAAACAGCACGACGACTATTCAATAATCCTGCTGAAGGCCCTGGCCGACCGGCTGGCGGAAGCCTTCGCTGAAATGCTGCATCTGCGGGTGCGCCGTGAGTTCTGGGGTTATGCGAAAGATGAAGCGTTGGACAACGCCTCGCTGATTGCCGAGAAATACCGCGGTATCCGGCCGGCACCCGGTTATCCGGCCTGCCCGGACCACACCGAAAAAGGCGGGTTGTTCGAGCTGCTGCGCGCCGGGTCCATCAATATGCGCCTGACCGAATCGTATGCCATGCTGCCGGCGTCGTCGGTCAGCGGGTTTTATCTGGCGCACCCGAAAGCGCAGTATTTCGCCGTCGGCAAAATCGCCCGCGATCAGGTCGCCGATTACGCACGGCGCAAGGCCATGACCATCGCCGACGCTGAGCGCTGGCTGGCGCCGGCACTGGGCTACGACCCGGTTTGAGCGGGTTCGCCACCTCCCCCGCTGTCCGCTACCTCGCGCTGGCCGACACCGGCCACAATGCCTGGTGGCGTTACGGGCTCGGCATCGCCGTCATCACCGCAAGCTGGTTGATCGGTGGTGCTTATGCGTATGACTTCGTGCTGTACCTGCCGCTCGGTGCCGTCAGCGAATTTGTCGCCGTCAATGCCAGCATTCTGATGCTGCTGGTCGGCGTTGTAGTGGTGACGGCCGTGCTGCATCGCCGTTCCTGGCGCACGCTGATCACGCCGTACCCGCAGATCGACTGGCGACGCATGGCGCAGGGCGCCGCAGTTTGGGTTGTGCTGTCACTGATTTTTTCCGTTATTGAACATCTGCTTTATCCCGGACGTTATGTCTGGAGCCTCGATCTGCAGCGCTGGTTGCCGTTTGCGCTTGCGGTCTTGTTGTTGACGCCGCTGCAGTGTGCAGCCGAGGAACTGGTGTTTCGCGGTTATGTCTTGCAGGGGTTGGGCCGGATCATGCGCCGGCCCGTGGTGCTTGCCATCTTCAGCAGCGTGCTGTTTACGCTGCCGCATCTCTACAACCCGGAGGTTGCGGCATACGGACTGGCAATCATGGCCGCGAATTATTTTTTCATGGGCCTGTTTCTCGCCGGCGTGGCCTTGCGCGACGGCCGCCTCGAACTGGCGATTGGCGCACACGCCGGCAACAATCTGCTGCTGGCCTTGATCGTTCGTTATGACGATTCGGTGTTTGAAACGGAATCGCTGTTCACTGCCGGTGCGCTTGATCCCGTGTATTCTCTGCTGACGCTGATTGTGAGCGCATTGCTGTTTTACTGGTGGTTTTTCCGCAGATCGTCCACGGCCATGAGTCATTCGGGTTATTCATTTACGCCAGAACAGGTTGCGCAGTTTTTGCGCGACGGTTACCAGATCGTGCGCGGCCTGGTGCCGGCCGACGCCTGCGCGCTGATGCGCGCCAGCGCAGAACGCGATCTCGCTGCGGCTGTGCCGCCCGTCGAATACGAAGCCGAAACGCAATATCCCGGCGCGCCACAATCGCTGGAGGCCCCCGGCGGGCGCACGGTGCGGCGGCTGTTGCAGGCCTATGCCCGGGATGCGGGGTTCCGCGATTGGGCCACTGCAGCCCCCATCGTTGCGCGCCTGAAACAATTGCTCGGGCCACAGATTGCCCTGTCGCAGGCGCATCACAATTGCGTGATGACCAAGGACCCTGCGTACAGCAGCCTGACCAGCTGGCATCGCGATATCCGTTACTGGTCGTTTGAACGTCCGGAGCTGGTGTCGGTGTGGCTGGCGCTGGGTGAGGAACGCGAGGACAACGGTTGTTTGTTGTTGTTGCCGGGCTCGCATGTCCTGGATTTTGACGCATCGCGTCTTGATGATGCGCAGTTCCTGCGTACGGATGTGGCAGAAAATGCGCCGTTGCTGGGGACGCAGATCCGCGCGGAACTGAACCCGGGCGACGTGCTGTTTTTCCACTGCCGGTTGTTTCATG
>JBBQAO010000077.1:0-17213 GCA_038316355.1 Burkholderiales bacterium | reverse complement strand
TGTTGACGCCGGCCTCGAATTGACCACCAGTGCCCGTTGAAAGCTGACCAGGAACAACGGACTGCTTAGCCAGGACTGGCGGCCTTCTGCAAACAGTTATGCTGGTCAATTCTGGATCGGCGCATTTTGGGGAAAGTGATCAGTTTTAGGGCGGCGGCAACAACGTGTGCCACAGGATCGCCGCGCTCCTCACGACGACAGTTTCTGCTACCTCGCTTTAATCATGCCGTTATTGCGCTGTCGCACCGATCGCCTTCACGAGTTGCGCTGCCTTTTTCGACTCGGTCCGCAGGAACTCCGCCGACGCCGCGAGCGAGCGCGGCTGCGGCACACTGCCGTTCTTTTCGAAGAACGCGCGTGTGTCGGGCTCGTTCAATATGCGCACGACTTCGCGGTTGAGCAGCTCCAGCACGGGCCGCGGCGTCTTCGCCGGCGCGAACAGCGCCTGCCATGTCTCATAGGTGTAACCGGGCGGTATGACTTCGCGCATCGTCGGCACAGCCGGCAGCAGCGCGTGCCGTTTCGGTCCGGTAGTGCCGAGCGCCTTCACCCTGCCACCCTGAATGAGGGGCAGTGCATTGCTCACCGACGTGATCGTGTAGTCCACATGCGCACCCGCAACCGCAGTTACGCTTTCGGTCGAGCCTTTCATCGGAATGTGGCGTGACGAGGTTCCCGTGGCCGACATGAGGCCCTGCACTGCGAGATGCGCCGGGCTGCCGATTCCGGGTGTCGCGAAATTGAGAGCGCCCGGCTTCGCCTTGGCCGCAGCGACGAGCTCGGTGACCGCATTGAAGCGCGACCCTGTCGGCACGATCAATACCAGGTCTGTCGCCGAGATGGTAACGACCGGCACGAAATCGGCGTCGGGGTCGAACGGGAGTGTCGCGATCAGCGGTTTCAGCATCACGTGCTGCACCGATGCGTTGAGCAGCGTATAGCCGTCGGCGCTCGCCTTGGCAACGACGCCGGTGCCGATCACCGAGTTGGCGCCAGGACGATTGTCGACGATCACCGATTGCTTGAACGTGGAAGCAAGCTTCTGCCCGACATGCCTGGCGAAAAGATCGGGCGAGGTGCCAGCGGGGAGCGCGACCACGATACGTATCGGTCGTTCAGGATAAGCAGCGTTGGCCTCTGCAGCGGTCCACATCGAGATTGCAGCCCCGCAGCAAGCGACGACTCGCACGCACATCGACTTCCATCGTATTGTTCCATTCCTCCCATCCAACGGTCTGCAGGCCGTACGGGGCTGCATCGTGAACGTCTGTTCGAGTGCAGTTGCATGATCGAACGAAACAGGGCGGATGTTAGCAATGATCAGCATGATTTTTGATCCTGTAAGTTTCTCGTTGAGGATTTAACAAAAGAGAAATCATGAAACAAGGCCATCAGCATAGCAGTCTGGACGTGATTGTTGACGCCGGCCTCCGGCCTCGAATTGACCACCTATGCATGTCTCAAAGTGAACAGGCTCATCCGGCTGCTTGACCATGCGACCGTGCGATGTACGAAGCCAAAAAATCAGGCAGCGGCAATTACCGAATTTTCAACCTGGACGGTGGCGGTTAGCGGGCAATCGGCTCGAACGACAGCTTTACCGGCACGCCGCTTTTAACCACTTCATCAATCGCCGTCGGCGCCTTGCCGCTGAGGCGGGCAGGCTCGAACTTGAAACGATTGGTGAAGGCATTGGATATGGCAGCGGCGCGTGCTTTGGCGAGATCTTCCAGCGCGGTCGCGGGCAGCGGTTGCAGTTCAACCAGTTTTTTATGCATCGCAACGTAGAGTTCGCGATCGCCTGCACCGCGTCCCATGAGCGCCAGTGCGGCGTTGACGCGCGGAGTTTCACGTCCGGCGGTTTTCTGGAATGCTGCGGCGAACTGGGCAGCAGAATCACCGCCGCTGCGTTCATTCAGCATGTTCTCCAGCGCGCGCTGCACTTTTGCACTGTCAAAACCAATGGGGCCCGGGTCTTCGCCTGGATTCAGTTTCAGGCCTTCACGATTGGCGAGGTCGGCACGTACGGCCATGGTACGTAATCCCTGACCGTCGCTTTGCGTGTGATAGCTGCCCTGCACCACCAGCCGGAGTTGCGCGCGTTTCTGCAGACCTTCGGCGACGCGCCGCACTTTGTCGTATTCGGTGGGCAGGATGCGCGCACTGCCCGGATCAAACACGATGTCACCCAGCGTCTCCGCATCGCTGCCGAATAAGGAAGCCAGCGCGCGGAACGGCGCGGTAACGATGCGCGTGATCACCGTGCGTATCGCCTGCCAGATCAGTGGGCCATAACTGAATTCCGGGTTGTCGACATTGCCGGATACCGGAATGGCGAGGTCGATCTTGCCGTCACTGTCGGTCAGCAGGGCGATGGCGAGGTCCAGCGGCAGGTTGATGGCGCTGGGACTCTCGACGCGTTCGCCCAGCGTGAACTGTTCGAGCAGCACTTTGTTGTCACCGGCAAGCTGGCTGTTGTTGAGCTTGTACTGCAGGTCCAGCGACAATCGGCCGGTGGCGATTTTTCGGCCGGCAAAAGTCGCGGTGTACGGGCTCAACGGCAATAACGCGACATTGCGGAAGGCGACGGCGATGTCGGTGAATTTTTTCGGTGCGAATGGCTGAATCGTGCCCTCGGCGCGTGCCAGTCCGTTTTCTTCGATGCGGCCTTCGAGCTTCAGGCTGGCTCGCGACTCCGGCGCCGAAGAAAGCCCGCTCGCTGAACCACCCAGTGCTTTGATGTTGGTTGCAAACGGCAATACCAGGCTCAAGTCGGCGAAATCGAGTTCTCCTTGCTCGACGCTGATCCGCTCCATGCTGATGGCCATTGACGGCGTGGACGCAGCATCCGCCGGGTCGGGTGTCGCGGACGCTGCGCGCGGACGCATGATGCCGGCGAGATTGGTCGAGCGGTCCTTGTTGATGATCAGCTTCGAATACGGGCTGGCGACGTTGATCTGCGCGATGGCGAGCCGGTTTTCTCCGGTATCCAGATCGATGCCGGTTGCCGCCAGACGCTGCCAACTGAACAGTCGTTCGCCGGAGCCTTCGGTTTTCAGGTCGAGGTCGGTGATTGCCGCGGATCCGGTATAGCGGATGACCGCGGGTTCGCTTTTGCCATTCCAGACAAGGCGTCCGCTGGCGCTGGCCTTGCCTGAAGCCAGTTTCAGTGTGGTGTCGCGTTTCAGTGCGGTGTCCAGCGGCACCAGTGCCATATCGACAACATCAAAACGAACATCAGCCGACTGCCGCAGCATGTCGATCGCACCCCTGGCCTTTACCGAGCCGCCCTGCTTGACCCGCAGCGCGAGTTCGAACGGACTGGACTGCTTTGGCGGCAGCGCAACTTTTGAAATCGCCGCACTGAGCTGCTCCAGATCGTACGACACTGCTGGCTCGAAGGTCCTGTCTGTCAGCGCCACCGTGTAACCGGCAAGCTCTGCGCGATCCACCGTCATGGTGAAACCCGCTTCCTGCAGCGGCTTTTGTTTGCGCGGTGTAAAAATGCTGACCAGATGCAGGCTGCCGTCAGTGTCACGCATGATCCAGGTCCGGCCGCCTGACAGGCGCAGCAACCCGGCATGTATGGTTTTTTTCTGCAGATCGAATGCACCACCGGTCAGCTCGGCGGTGGCCAGTGTCACGGGTGATTCTTTTTCGTCGCCTGATATGACGCGGATGTCGCTTGCCGTGAGCGTGCCCTTGTCGACCGTGACCTGGGTTTGATCGCCAACTGTGGCGGCGACACCCAGAGTCATCTGTGCGTCGGCGAGGGTCATGCGCAGCGGTTTGGTGCGGCTGTAGTCCACCACTGTCAGCGCCAGCGGACCGACGCTGATCTGCGGCAGTGATATCTGCCATGGCGCAGTCGCCGGCGCTGATGCCTCTTTGGCCGGTGTGTTTTTCACCGCGACGGCTTTGCTGCCCACAGGTTTGCTGCGGACCAGTTTTGCCCAGTCCGGGGTGCTGTCTTCGTCGAGGATGACGTTGAACGTTCCGTCCGCGACACGGATGTCTTTGAAAACCAGGCTGCGCTCTGCAAGGTTGAGACTGCCGCCTTCCAGCGCGAGCGTTCCCAGTTTGCCCAGCACGGCGCCGCCCTGCTGCTGGGCGATCACGACATCCTTCATGCGGAAGGCCAGATCGTCGGCCTGCAGATCCAGCGCGCCCTTGCCGTAACGCACACGGTAGCGCAGCCCCAGTTCATAGCTGCCGGCGGGTTCGGCAATCGTCAGATGATCCTGCACGAACCGCCACAGGGTTGCGAGCTTGGCGTCTTTTAGCGTCACCGATCCACTGGAATCCAGTGGCGCCAGGCCGAGCTTGCCCTGCCATTGCAGGCTGCCGCCGCCGGGCAGACGTGCGGTGAGCGCATGATCACCGCTGTGCTTGGGCAGCGTCGATATGTCGTGCATTTCAAAATTGAAAGGACTGACCTGTGCGCGGGCCGCCGGCTGCAGCGTATGGTCGGTAAAACGAAACACGCCGCCGGTGATGACCAGTTGTTGCAGTAACAGGCGTGGCAGCGACGCCGGCGCCACGTTCGGGGCCGGCGTGCTTTCTTTGGCCTGCGGCAACAGCCGCAGCAGGTTCAGACTTTCCTTCGCGTCCAGCTCGGCATTGAGGACCGGTTGCTCAATGCGGATTTCACTGAAGGTCCACGCCAGGCGCAGCAGGCTGCTCAGTTCGAAATTGATCAGCACGCGGCCGGCCTGCAGCACCGGCGCACCGTTTTTCTCGGTGATCACCAGATCCCTGGCGTCGAAGATCATCAGGAAGGGGTTGATGTAGACCGCCCCCAGAGATCCCTGCGCGCCCAGGTTTTTTTCCACCAGCCCCGGCCATTGTTGCCGGATCAGCCACGGCGCGAGCAAAAAACCGCAGATCGTATAAATGACCAGCAACGCCCCGATGATCTTCGCCGGCCGGGTCAGCAGCAGTACGCGCAGGCGGGCGATTCTGGCGGCAGCAGCGGGGCTCATCGGCGGGCGTGACTAGTCGTTGTCGGCACGGAGGATGGCAAAGCCGGCCTGCAACGCGCGTTCGATGCGGGCTTTTTCCTTTTTGATGGTTTCGTCATCCCAGTCCCACATACCGGCCTTGACCTTCATGCCGGTGCGGCCCTTGGCCACCAGGTCTTTCAACCATTGCGGCGGTACTTTTTCGTCGTGCAGGTGCGGGTAGAGTGCGCTGGCGACCAGGTCATGCGTATCCCAGCCGGACATTTCCTTCTGCTTCATCGGGCCGCAGGCGATGAAGCGAAAACCGAAGCCGTAACGCACCGCGGTGTCGATGCCTTCGGCGTCGGTGACGCCGTCCTCGATCAGGTACAGCGCTTCGCGCATCATCGCGTGCTGCAAACGGTTGCCGACAAAACCGGGCACATCTTTTTTCACCCAGATCGGCGCCTTGTCGAGGTCTTTCAGCAACTGCACCAGTTTTTCCGCGACTTGGGGATCCGTGTGCGATGAACTGACCACTTCGACCAGCGGCACCAGGTGCGCCGGCATGAAAAAATGCAGTCCGGCCACGCGCCTCGGATGTTTGAGTCCCCTGGCGATGTCGCCGATCGGAAAATTCGAGGTGTTGCTGGTCAGCGGGATGTCGGCTTTGGCCAGGGCTTCCACTTCCGCGAACAGCTTCTGTTTCAGCGCCAGGTCCTCGGTCGCAGCCTCGATCACGATGGCGACGTCCGGCCACGGGATTGATTTCAGTTCGGCATAACAGTGCACCGCAGCGGCATGGCTTGCAGGCGCGCCGAGTTTGGCGAGGCCACCGGCAATGCGCGCAGGCAACGCGTCGCGAGTCTTCGCCGAAGGGCTCATGACATGCACGGCCCAGCCGTGCGCTGCGAACAGGGTGGCGATGTCGCCGCCCATGATGCCGCCGCCGATGACGACCACGTGCTGGGGGGTGCTGGGCATTTATTGATTTCCTTGGATTATTCAGGCGGGTGCATGCGGAATTATATCGCCTGCCTCCGCGTACTTTGTGCGCCAAGCCGGCAGGAATGGTTAAATGTCGTTGCATCAATCCGGATGTAACCCAGGAGAGCACGCATGCTGCAGCGAATTCAACAACCCCATGTCCTGCTGACGGTTTTTCTGGCGCTGGCCGCGCTGCATGCGCCGCAGTTGCAGGCCCAGTTTGACCCCGAACGTGCTTACAAGCAAAGCGCGGAAGTGCGTCAGCGTTATCCTGACCCGCAACTCGTCTATGACACACCGGGGTTCAAGCCGGGCCGGCAGGACTTTACCTCGCATGAGGAAATGCTGGCCTTTGTTGAAGGCCTGCGCCGTCGTGCGGATTCGGTCCAGGTGCGCATGGTCGGCGCATCGCAGGAGGGCCGGCCAATTCCGGTCATGGTGTTGTCCGGTTCCGGCGCGAAGACTGCGGCGGAGCTGCGCCGGCTGGGGCGGCCGGTGGTGGTCATGGCCGGACTGCAACACGGCAACGAGCCGGCCGGCGGCGAGGCGATGCTGGTGCTGGCGCAGGAGCTGGCCACAGGCAGCCTGCGACCGCTGCTCGACAGGCTGACCGTGGTGATCGTGCCGCACTCGAATCCCGACGGCGCCTATTATTTCCAGCGCTCGCCGTACAGCACCATCGACATCAACCGTGATCACGTGAAACTTGATTTGCCGGAAACGCGCGCAATCCATCGCGTGGTCAACGAATTTGAACCGCATCTGTTCATTGATGCGCATGAATTCAGCGTGGCCAACCGCTGGATCGAAAAATTCGGCACGATCCAGTCCTATGACCTGATGGTGCAGTACGCAAGCAATCCCAATGTCCATCCTGCGCTGACGGCCCTCGCCGACGGCAAGTTTCTCGGGGCTCTGCGCAATGAGGTCAATCGCGCCGGGTATTCGCAGTTCTGGTACTACACCACCAGCTACAACCCGAAAAACCTGCTGGTGTCGATGGGCGGCACCACGCCGGACATCGGCCGCAATTTTGCCGGTCTGCAGAACGCGGTGTCGTTCCTGGTGGAAAGTCGCGGGGTCGGCATCGGTCGTGAAAGTTTCACGCGCCGTGTGCATACCCACGTCGTGGCGATCACCAGCCTGCTCAACACCGCGGCAACCAATGCCGGCGAGCTGATCAAAACCGTGGCGGCAGCGCGCGCTGACACCGTGCGCAGCGGCCGCGATCCGCAGCCGGGCGACACGGTGGCGGTGACCGTCAAAAGCCCGGTGGTCAGACAAAAACTGGCGATGCTCGATCCACAGAGCGGCGCGTTGAAGGAAATTGAAGTGGACTGGTCGGATTCATTGGCCGCCGTCGCCGACATCACCCGTGCGCGCCCCTGGGCGTACGTGATGCCGCCAGTGTTCCATGACGTTGCAGAGCGCCTGATGCTGTCCGGCATCGAAGTGAGCAGGCTGAACAAGCCGGTGGAACTGGATGTCGAGAGTTTTCAGGTCACCGACCGCCGACCGAGCACGACCTATGTCGAGGGGCGCATCACCAATCGGGTGACCACCGAGGTCGCGCCCAAACGCGTGCGTTTTCCCGCGGGGAGTTATGTCTACCGGATGGCGCAGCCCAACGCCAATGTGATTGCCGTGGCGCTGGAGCCGGAGTCGCCGAGCAGCTTTGTGTCATTCGGCATGATCCCGGTCGACAAAAAAGGTTCGCCGCCGACCGGTTCAGCCCCCAGCGAAGTGCCGGTGTACCGGGTGCTGCGTCCGGTTGAAATCGATACGCGCGCCGTCAAGCCGCAGCATTGACGGGGCCGTCTGCCGCGCCGGTTATTTGACCAGCGTGGCGCTCCATGACGTGCTCTGAGCATCGGCGCGCGGCCGCATTGAGCCCTGCATCACCGGGCCGCTGACGCGACCGGTGTAGGTCGCGGCTCCGGCGCTGAAGCTGACCTGGTCGCCGCGCAGGTTGGTATTGGTGAGCCGCCAGGTCATGCCGTCGGCAGTGGTGTAGGTGCCGTCGATGTCCTGGAATTTCTGTTTGAATTCGACGGAGCCGTTGCCGATGGTCCATTTGCCTTCGACCTTGGCCGGCACGATCCACAGATATGCGGTGCGGCCTTCGGTGGAGTCGGTCTGATCCGCCGCCCAGTCATCCATGGTGAAGGCGTGCGACACCACGCGAGTGCCGGGTTTCATGTTGAGGATGGTCGGCCGCAGTTTCAGGTTCAGGTATGGCAGCAGGTACATGGTCACCACGGTGGCTTTGCTGAAATCGGTGGTGAAAATGTCGCCGCGGATGAATTCGGCCTTGTCGGACACGCCTTCGCGCTGTGCATTGCGCTTGGACAGTTCCACCATGTCCGGGTTGAATTCGATGCCGGTGGCACGCAGACCATGCAGTTTGGCGGCGGTGATCACGGTAATGCCGTCACCGGAGCCGAGATCGAACAAAGTGTCGGTCGGTTTGACCTCGGCCATCTTGAGCATTTTTTCGACCAGGCTTTTCGGCGTCGGCACCCAGATCACGTCCTTGCCGGCCTGGCCGACCTGCGGCTTGAATTCAGTGGTCGCGGTCTGCGCCTGCGCGGGACCGCTCAGTGCGGCAGCAACGAACAGTGTTGACAAAAGTGTCGTCAAAATAGTGTGACGGGAAAACAAAAACATGTTGATCTCCGTGGCGGGGGTCGGACGATTATGCCTGAACAAAAAGTGCCTGGCGTTACAGCGGATCAGTCCGGTTTTGCACCGGAAGCTTTGACCACCGGCGCCCAGCGCGCGATTTCCGCCTTGATGTGCGCAGCGAACTGTTCCGGCGTGTTGGCGACGGCTTCTGCGCCATCGGCAGCAAGACGTTCCTTCACATCGGAGCGCGCCAGCACCTTGACGATGTCGGCATGCAGTTTCATCACGATGTCGCGCGGTACGGCGGCCTGTGTCAGCACGCCATACCACTGGTTGGCGTCATAACCGGGCACGCCGCTTTCGTTGATGGTCGGCACTTCCGGCAGGATGGCCAGGCGCTTCATCGTGGCGACGCCGAGCAGCTTGAGCCGGCTGGATTTGACATGCGGCATCAGTGCGACCATGCCGGTGATGGTCATGGTCGTCTCTCCCGAAATCATGCTGACCATTGCCGGGGCGGTACCTTTATACGGTACATGCACCATGTTGATTTTAGTGAGCAGTTTGAAATACTCCCCGGCCAGATGCGAGGCGCTGCCGCTGCCGCCGGAGGCATAAAGCAATTCGCCAGGCTTGGCTTTGGCCAGCGCGACAAAGTCGCGCGCGGTTTTTACCGGCAGTGACGGATGCACGGCCATGCCGTTGGGCACGGTCGCCAGCACGGTAATCGGCGCGAAGTCACGCACGGCGTCGTAAGGCAGCTTGGGATAAAGCGTCGGATTGACACCGAAAGTGCCGACATGGCCCATGACGATGGTGTAGCCGTCGGGCGCTGCACGCGCTGCGAGTTCGACACCGATGGTGCCGGCGGCGCCACCGCGGTTTTCGACGATGACCTGCTGGCCCCAGGCCTCGGTCAGTTTCTGCGCGACCAGCCGCGCCAGCAGATCGGTGCTGCCGCCGGGCGGGAACGGTGCGATGAAACGCACGGCTTTGCTTGGATAGTTGGCAGCACTCTGTGCCCATGCCTGGCCGCAACTCATGCCGGCTGCGATTAGAGCAATAGACATTAACTTATTGATTTTATTCATTATTTTATTCCTCCGGTTTCGGTTCAGGGATTGGGGCGACCGTCCAGCGTCGCGCCATTGGCGAGCAGCGCAGCAATGTCCGTTTCCGACAAACCGGCTTCGCGCAGCACCTCCAGGCTTTGTTCGCCGATTTTTGGGGCAAAGCGGAAATCCCTGCGCGCGCCGCGCGACAGTTTGTTCGGAAGCTTCATGTTCCAGATCTTGCCTTCGGTCGGATGATCGAGTTTTTCAAAAAAGCCGATGTCCTTCAGATGCGGATCTTCCATGATCTGATCCAGCGTCTGGAACGGCATCGCCGGCACGTCGGTACGATCAAAAATTTCGATCCATTCCGCGGTGGTTTTCTGTTTCAGGCCTTCAGCGCGGATGCTGAAATATTCGGGCGTGTTTTTGAAGCGCGCGGCGACACTGTTGAAACGCGGATCGGTTTTGAGTTCCGGCCGGTCGATGGCATCGAACACCGCAAAAGCCTGGCTGTCGGTGTTGGCGGACACGCAGACCCAGCCGTCCTTGGTCGGCAGCGGCCGTGACTGCGGATCGATCAATCGCGGATCGCCAACATCTCCCAGCGGTGGATCAAAGGTCTTCAGGTACATGTGTTCTTCCAGCACCGATTTCACCATGTTCTCGAACATCGGCAATTCAATCGACTGGCCTTCCCCCGTGCGTTCGCGGTGCAGCAGCGCCATCAGAATCATCTGCACCGCGATCAGGCCGACAGTGCGGTCGGCGATCACCATCGGCAGGTAACGCGGCTCGCCGGTGGCCATGTGGTACAGCGCGGCAATGCCTGAGGAGCCCTGGATGATGGAATCGTAGGCCGGTTTCTCGCGGTAACGGCCGCCCTGGCCGAAGCCGAACATGCCACAGTAAATGATTTTCGGATTGATCTTGCACACGTCTTCGTAGGACAGCTTGAGCCTTGCCATCGCCGGGGGGCGCATGTTCCAGATCAGCACGTCCGCGGTCTTCAGCAGTTTCGTCAGCGCGTCATAGGCGCCGGGTTTTTTCATGTCCAGCACCAGCGAACGCTTGTTGCGGTTCAGGTGCAGGTATTTGGCCGACATGCCCGCAGTACGACCGCGGCCGGCGAGGAATCGCACGATGTCGCCTGCCGGCGCTTCGATTTTGATGACATCCGCGCCGTGATCGGCAAAGGTTTGTGTGGCCAGCGGTCCGACCACCACCGACGTCATGTCGATGATCTTGATACCTTCGAGCGGTCCGCCTGCCATCAAAGACTCCCCGCCAGACGGCCATCAGGCTGTCTGGTGCTGATATTTCCCCTCCATCCCTCATCCCTGACCCTTCTCCCGGGGGGAGAAGGGAAACATTTGCTTCCCCTCTCCCTTTGGGAGAGGGGGCGGGGGCGGGGGTGAGGGCCGAGGGGGCGGGGGTGAGGGTGGGTAAGCCTGGAAATTATGATGGCGATGATACTCATTGGAACTCCGCGTCAGCGGTCAGCGCCACTGCGCCGTTATCGTCCTGCGCCCACAGTTTCGCCGTCTTGTTGTCGATGGAGGGTTCACCGCACAGCGTGATGGTGCGGCCGACGAACAGCGCGCGCACATTGCGCGAGGACATGAACCGGATGGGGGTTGTTCCATGCGTGCGTGCGAGCTCGTAGACCAGCAGCGTCGTCAGCCCGCCGTTCATGATCAGGTCGGGATAACCCTCGGTGCCGGTCACGTACGGTTTGTCGTAATGGATGCGATGGCCGTTGAAGGTCAGCGCGGAGTAGCGGAACAGCATCACCGGGTCCGGCGTGACTTCGTGTTTCCACACCGCCTTGCCAGGGGCCGGCATCGGTGCAGCGGGCGGTGC
This sequence comes from Burkholderiales bacterium, assembly GCA_038316355.1. GTDB lineage: Bacteria > Pseudomonadota > Gammaproteobacteria > Burkholderiales > SG8-41. The sequence continues at coordinate 5,746 of JBBQAO010000077.1, read as the reverse complement.
ATTTTTATCCGGCTCGCCGCGATAGACGATGTCCTGTTCTTCGGTGATGGCGATGCCGCGCGGACTCTTGATGTCGGTTTTGACGGTGACAAACACCATGCGTCCGCTGCGTCCGTCCTTGATGGTGACATTCTGGATCATCGACTCGCGCCGCACTTCATCGCCGACCAGCAGCGGTGCGATGAAGGTCGTGCGTTTGCCGGCGAACATGCGGCGCGGCAGCGGAACCGGCGGCAGGAAGTCCCCGCGCTGCGGATGGCCATCGGGACCGATCTGCGAATGGCGCACGATGCGTGGGAACAGGGTGGAGTGCCAGCCGATGGGCAGCGGATTGCCGATTTTGGGGAAGGTGTCTTCGCGGTCGAGTGTCGCCGACAGGCGGTCGACCATGGGCACGGTCACGTAGTCGATTGCCGTTTCGGTACGGCCTATCCATTGTTTAAGCGATTCAAGATCTACAGACATGCTTAATGCTCTCGGTTGTTGCGGTGGGAAGGGGGATTTTAAGGCATGAGCCGCGTGAGGCGGCGGCGGTTTAACGGCTCAGGCGGAAGTCGAACTTTATACTGTGAAAAGGCAGGGGCAGGCGATGGCGTTGTGCCAGCGTGGCATCCGCCGCCAGGCGCGGCTGCACCAGCAGTGATTCACGTACCCCGAACACGGCATCCTTGTCGATGTACTGATCGTCGGCAAAAAACACCTCGGTGGTCAGCGCCCTGCAGCCTGCCGCGCTGACGATGAAATGGAAATGTGCCGGCCGCCAGGCGTGGCGGCCACCGGCGCGCAGCAGGTCACCGACCGGGCCGTCATAGGGCACCTTGTATGGCGCAGGGCGCACCGTGGTGAAGGCGTAAACGCCGTCATCACCGGTGATCATGCGAAAACGCAGGTTGTGCGGGTCCTGCGCCGGGTCCTGTTGCCAGTACTTGCCGTTGATCGCGGCTTGCCAGAAATCGAGCTGCGCGCCGGCGACAGGGCGCCCGTCCGCATCCGTCACGCATCCCCGCACCAGCATCGGCTCACCCTCATTTTCACGCTTGATGTCACCGCCGACTTGGAGCAGTGGCGAGCCCTCGGCGTGGAACGGCCCCAGTGCGCTGTGTTCGGTGCCGCCCGCGCCACTGGCGAGCATGTCGACCAGTGATGACAGACCGAGCACGTCGGAGGTGAGGATGAATTCGTTGCGCGCCTCATCTGAAATTTTGCCGGCGCGATACAGGAAGTCGATGCCGGCCTTCCATTCCTCGGGTGTCAGATTCACATCGCGCGCAAAGGCATGCAGGTGGTGCGTCAGCCGTTCGATCAGGTGTTTGAATCGCGGATCGGCAGCGCCGTCAAAGGAGTGGACGACGGCCTGGGTAATGTTGGTGGCGGAAACGTTGCGCATTGGTCGTCGCGTTCAGTCGACGCGTGCGCCGGACTGCTTGACGATCTGCGCGTATTTCGCAACTTCAGTTTTCAGCCGTGCCGCAAATTCGGCCGGGGTGTTGGGCGTGAATTCCAGCGACAGCGCGGCAAGCCGTTCTTTCGCCGCCGGCGATTGCAGCGCGGTAGTGAAATCGCGGTTGACCTGGCTGACTACTGCAGCGGAAATGCCGAGCGGTGCAAATACCGAGAACCAGGTGTAATCATCAAAGCCGGGGAAACCGGATTCGGCGACTGTGGGCACATCGGGCAAAACCATTGAGCGTTTTGCCGTGGTGACGGCGATAGGGCGCAGGCGCCCGCTTTTGACAAATGGCACCGCGGGCGGCATCGAAGTCGATCCGACCGGCACCTGGTTGCCGACCACTGCGCTGGCCGCCGCCGCCGGGCTGTACGGCACGTGGGTGATGTCGACTTTTGCCAGCGTCTTGAATAGCAGCTCCATGTCGAGGTGCGGCGTGGTCCCCGTGCCCGACGAGCCGTAACTCAGCGGTTTCGATTTGGCGAGGGCAATCAGCTCCTGCAGCGTTTTTGCGCTCACTGACGGATGCACCGTGATCAGGTTGGGCGTGGTCGGACCCTGCAATATCGGCGTGATGTCCTTCATCGTGTAACCCGGATTCGCATACAGGCTGACGTTGACGGCAATCGCCGAACTGTTCATGAACAGCGTGTGCCCGTCGGGGTTTGCGCGCAGCGCGACCTGGGTGCCGATGTTGCCGGACGCGCCGGGGCGGTTTTCGATGATCACGTTCTGGCCCCAGATTTCAGTCAGGCGTTCGCCGACCACACGCGCCACGATGTCAGTGGAACTGCCGGGCGGGAATGCGACGATGATGCGTACCGGCTTGATCGGGAATTTGGCGGCAGGCTGCGCGAAAGCCGCTGTTGTGATTAAAGTCAGCCCGACAAAAAACAATAACCCATTGATTTTATTGATATTTTTCATAACTCCTCCCAGGGCGTCCGCTGGCTGATGCCAGCGTGACACGACATCGTAGCCGACACGTCAGGGAAAGAGAATCGTTTAAGCGCTTGTCTGCGGCTATTGCGAAGCGGCTTAACCCTGCATCGCGGCCAGGGTTTTTGACTCACGCGCAGTGATCGCATCAAAACGTTTGAGCAGGCGTTCGGCGCGCACGATGATCGGAATGTCGATCATCTTGCCGTCCAGCGCGAAGGAGCCGCGGCCCGCCGCTGCGGCTTCCTTGTCCAGCGCGATGACCTTGCGCGCGTATTCGACTTCCGCCGCGCTGGGTTTGTATTCCTCGTTGACGATGGTGACCTGGCCGGGGTGGATGCAGCCGGCGCCCATGAAACCGAAATCACGCGAACGGCGCACCATTTTGCGGAAGTTGTCCCAGTCGCCGAAGGTGGCGACGCTGTCGACAAAACCCAGCGGCATGATGCCGGCGGCGCTTGCGGCAAAAATCATGTGCTGCTTGGGGTAGAACAGTGCGTCGCCGGTGGGCTGCATGTTGCAGTTCAGCGCGTAGTCTTCGCCGCCGATGTTGCAGGCAATGATGCGGCTGCAGGCGGTGGTGATTTCGCGGATTTTGAAAAATGCTTCCGGCGTTTCGATCATGGTGATGAATTTGGTGTGGCCGACCGTCATGCCGCGTTTCTGTTCGAGTTCGCTGACCAGTTCGTCAAGCAGTTGCAGGTGCGACACGCCGGAGGCCTTGGTCACGGCGATGCCGTCTACGTCGGGACATATCGCTTCTTCGATGTCGCGCACCGCCAGCGACAGCGGTTGATTGATGCGCACCACCACGTCGGCACCGCCGCGTTTGACCCGCGCCGCATTTTTTTCGATCAGTTTCCGTGCATTGGCCTTTTCCGCTGGCGGCACGCTGTCTTCAACGTCGAGCTGGATCACGTCTGCGCCGCGAGTGTGGGCCTTGTCGACGTATTTTTCGACATTGACCGGGACGTACATCAGCGAGCGCCAGACGGGAAGTTCACGATACATGACTGAATCCTTTGCAGTTGTTACTGAAGCGGCGTGGCCGCAGGGTCATTCTTCTGCCGCGGGGGCGATGCCGGCGCAGACGATGCCAGCGGCCAGCAGTTTTTGATAAGCCGCCGCGTCGATGCCGAGTTCAGCGAGGAGTGCCACGTTATGTTCGCCGATTTTCGGCGCCGGTGTGCGGATCGATGCGGGTGTGCCGGACAGCCGCGGCACGACATGGTGCATCGGGTACGCGCCCATGTCCGCATCGGGATAATCGGCGATCAGTTCGCGCGCCAGCACATGCGGGTCTTCGACAATCTGTGAAATGTCGTAGATCGGGCCGATGGTGACATCGGCTTTTTCGAAGAAGGCGACGTTTTCCGCCTGTGTGCGCCGCGCGATGAACTCGCCGATGATGGCGTCGAGTTCTGCGGCGTGGCGCACACGATCGGCATTGGTCTTGTAACGCGGATTGGTTATCAGATCGGCGCGGCCGATGGATTCAAACACGCGCTCGGCCATTTTCTGGATGGATGCTGACAGGCCGACGTATTTGCCGTCCTTGCATTTGTAGGCGTTGCGCGGCGCAGCGTTGGTCGAGCGGCTGCCGGTGCGCGGCTTGATTTTTCCGGTCAACCGGTAATTGGCGGCCTGTGGCCCCAGCACCGCGAACAGCGGGTCGAGCAGCGGCAGGTCGATGACCTGGCCTTTGCCGCCATTGTGTTCCACCTCGCGTAGCGCGATCATCACGCCGGTTGAGCCATAGAGTCCGGCGATGGTGTCGGCCAGATACATCGGCGGCAGCACCGGCTCACGGTCGTCGAAACCGTTCAGCGCGGCAAAACCCGACATGCCCTCGACCAGGGTGCCGAAGCCCGGACGTTTTTTGTACGGACCTTCCTGGCCCCAGCCCGAGATGCGCACAATGACCAGCTTCGGGTTGCGTGCCAGCAGTACATCGGGACCCAGCCCCATGTTCTCCAGCGTACCAGGACGGAAACTCTCGACGAACACGGCAGCCTTGGCCACCAGTTGCAGCAGTATTTCGCGGGCTTCGGGCTTGCGCAGTTCCAGGCCCAGGCTTTTTTTGTTGCGGGCGTACAGCTTCCAGTTGGTGTCGACCTGCTCGACTTTCCACGCGCGCAGCGTGTCGCCGGCGGGGGGCTCGATCTTGATGACCTCGGCACCGAAATCCCCCAGTACCTGGGTCAGGGTGTTGCCGGCGACCAGGCGTGAGACGTCGATGATGCGCACGCCGTCGAGCGCGCCGCGGGCCGCCGCATCATAAGAGCGCTGTTGCACGCCCATCCGGCATCACTCCGGCTTGATGCCGGTGTCCTGCGCGACTTTGCGCCAGCGCGTGATTTCGTTTTTGACGAAACCGGTGAATTGTTCGCGCGACATCACGCTGGGTTCAGAGCCTTCACCGGCGAATTTCTGCTTGAGTTCTGCGGACTGCAGTGCCTTGGTCAGTTCCGCAGCGAGCCGGTCGAGGATGACAGCCGGCGTTTTCGCTGGCGCTGCGAGGCCCCACCAGAATTCTGCGACATAACCCGGTACCCCGGATTCGGCGATAGTCGGCATTTCCGGCATGAATGAAGAGCGTTTTTCGCTGCCGACGGCCAGTGCTTTCAGTCGGCCGGCCTGGACCAGGTTCATGGCCGAAGGCAGGCTGGTCATCACCATTTGCGTGTGTCCGCCCATCAGGTCAGTCAGCGCCGGCGCAACGCCTTTGTACGGCACGTGCACGATATTGATCCTGGCCATGTAACGGAAAAGCTCCGTGGCCATGTGGTTGTGACCGCCGGTCCCGGTCGAGCCGTAGTTGATCTGTCCCGGTTTGGCTTTCGCCAGCGCGATCAGTTCGCGGATGTTTTTCACCGGCAGCGATGGATGCACCACGGCCAGCAGCGGGCCGCGCGCCATCATGCCGATGTAGGCGAAATCGTTGATCGGGTCATAGATCATCTTGGTGCGTAACGCGGCATTGGCGGTGAACGAGGCCTGCACGTTGACGATGGAATAACCGTCAGGTGGTGATTTGGCAACATTGTCGGCGCCGATCATGCCGCCCGCGCCGCCGCGATTGTCGATGACGATCTGCTGGCCCAGCCCTGGTGCCATCGCCTGCGCAGTGATGCGGGTCAGCACGTCGTTGCTGCCGCCGGGCGGGTAGGGCACGACGAAGCGTATCGGTTTTGCCGGCCAGGTCTGGGCGTGGGCGCCGGCAGTGAATGCTGCGGCGGGAAAAGTCGCGAAAATTATCGCGAAAACAGGGGCAAAAACAGGGGCACTCAGCCCGCTCAACCAAAGCTTCATCGGTGTTCTCCTCGTCTCGTCGGATTGCCAGTGCGGGTTCGTGGCGCC
>JBBQAO010000107.1:0-10641 GCA_038316355.1 Burkholderiales bacterium | reverse complement strand
CGTGGTGACGCTGAACCGGCCGCAGGTGATGAATGCGCTCAACCTCCAGTTGCGCGAAGAAATCATCGGGCTGGCCCGGGCCATGGATGCCGATCCGGACGTCAGTGTTGTCATTTTCACCGGTGCCGGCGAAAAAGCATTTTGCGCAGGCGCTGATCTGAAGGAGCGCGGGCAGAGAAGCACGGAAGAGATGTACAACGAGCGGCGGTTTTTCCGTTCGCGATGGGTGAACGTCATCGCCAGCATGGCAAAACCGACCATCGCCGCCATCAACGGTTATTGTCTCGGCGGCGGGCTGGAGGTGGCCTTGCAGTGCGACTTCCGGATTGCCTCGGACAATGCAAAGTTCGGCCTCCCGGAAGTGACCCTGGGTTTTCTGCCGGGGGCCGGCGGCACGCAGCGATTACCGCGGGCGATCGGTCTCTAAAAGGCCAAGGAAATGATACTCACCGGCAAGCACATCGATGCGGCAGAAGCAGAACGCCTGGGCCTGGTGGCGCGGGTGGTATCCCGCGCTGAATTGATGCCTGTGGTGCTGGAGCTGGCGCGGTCGATTGCGAAAAACCCGCGTATCGCCGTGTTGCAGGCCAAGGTTGCGCTCAACGCCTCTCAGGAAACCATGCTGTCCGGTGGTGTCCAGGCCGAAAACGAAGCCTGGCTGGCGTGCATGCTGTCAGATACCTGGAAGGCGAAGCTGGAGCGCCTCAAGGACTAGGGCGCCGCGCTTGGCTGTACCTGCGGCCCCAATATGACGGCTTTTTATCCAGATCAGCATGTCGTCCGTCCTGGTCAACGATGATGACCGGGACGACATTGTTTTTTTGCATGATGGTGGCGGTAACATTGTTCGAAAAAAAACTGCAGATCCTCTTCGTTGGCAAGGGCATCACGATCTGGTTGCAGTCCAGTTCTTCGGCGGTATCCGGAATGCAAAAGACCGGATCTCCCCGCCGGAACAGGCCACGGAACCCGACGTCCCGGGCCGGCAGCAGGCTGGAAGCTTCGTCGATGAAAGTCTGCGCACGTTGTGATTGAAATTCGGCGATTTCAGCCTGTGTCCGGAATCGCAGCGCCTGCCAGTCAGTGATGATTTCGCCGACGTTCAGGAAAATAACTTCGACCTGATGACCCTGTTCCTTCAGGCGCAGCGCGTAGCGGACCCCCCACCTTGAGTTCTCCGCCGCGGTAACGGGGATCAGCAGGCGTAGCGACTGCCTTGATGTGCCAGGGTCGTTCGGGTGGGCCATATTCAACTCTCCGCTTGTGAAATGGACAGATGGCGCATATCGACTTGCGACATCGGCAGGCGATTTTTCGTTATCGAGGGTCATGGCTGCGCTCCTTTTCCGATCTTGTGATTCTGCTTTGAAAGCACGGCATCAAGGCCTCGGCGCAGTCGGCGCAGGTAGAAGGGCGCAAGCAGTGCAATCAGCATGGGAAGGGCAAGTGCAAACTGAGCGGTGTATTTGGCAATAAATCCCATTGCTTCCTGCTGTTCCGGGCTGAAGCTGAGCAGGGCAGTGACGAAGCCGACGCTGATCACAATCGCGACGCGCTCGGTACCGTCAAAGTCGATTTTTCTGGATTTATCGAGCGCCGCATCCCATTCGGCCGATGGTATTTCTGACAGACGCGGCAGGGCGAAAATAATGAGTTGTCGCCTCAGCCCAAAAAAGATGGTGTCGTTGTGTTTGATGTCCGGCATGCCTGCTATTCCATGTAGTAGAGCGCGAGGTAGGACAGCAGCAGCACCATGACCCAAAGCGACATGTTGCCGCTGGGCCAAGAGCGCAGAAGAAGACCCCCGGGCCGTCGGTGACGGATGATGACGGTGCTTGCCAGTGCCGTCGCCGCTGCAATGCCTGTATGCATACGGGCAAGAATCTGCCTGATGGCGCCGGCAAGGCGGCGTGTCACGGCCGGGCCTGAAGCTCGCCACAGCCAGTCGGCATCCAGGGTGATAGTCGGCGTGCGCTTCAGGTAGTTCAGCATCACAAAAAATGCCAGTCCCGAGAACAGCAGCAGTTGCAGTTGCGTAATGACATGGGCAACCGTGTATGGCACGTAATCAACGACATGGGGCAGCAGTCCGTACAAAAGGTCCGGCCACAAACCGATCGCCACGCAGAGGAAGGCAAACAGCACCATCCCGCAACGCATGCTCATGGGTGGATCAGCGGGGCGCAGGCCAGAGTCTTTCTGGAAGAACACAAACCATGGAAACTTGATGCCTGCATGCAGGAACACCCCCGCCGAGGCGGCGGCGAGAAACAGCCACACCGCCTGCAGATGGCCATCGAAGGCGGCCTGGGTCACCATTGATTTGGAGATGAAGCCGGAGGTCAGCGGAAAGGATGAAATGGCCAGGGCGCCGACGCAGGCACAGACGGTGGTCAGCGGCATGCTGTGAAACAGGCCGCCCAGCTCCGAGCATTTGCGCCGGTTGGTGGCGGCGAGCACGGCTCCGGCCGACATCAGCAGCAGCGCTTTGTAGATGATGCTGCTGACAGCGTGCGCGGCGGTGCCGTTCAGGGCCATTTCGGTGCCGATACCGATGCCGGTGATCATGAAGCCGACCTGGTTGACGATCGAATAAGCCAGGATGCGGCGCATGTCGTTTTCAAGCAGCGCATAAACAATGCCGTAGAAAATCATGAAAATCCCGATCCAGATCAGGATTTCGGTGCCCGGGAATCCGCGCAGCAGCACGTACACCGCCGTCTTGGTGGTGAACGCGGACAGGAACACCATGCCGCTCCACGAGGCTTCCGGGTAGGCGTCGGGCAGCCATGCCGAAAACGGCGGGGCGCCCGCGTTGAGCAGAAAGCCGATCAGGATCAGCCAGTGGGCGATGGAGTCAGCCTGCATCGCGGTAAAACTGGCATCACCGGTATCGATGATGTGCCCGGTGATGCCAGCAAAAAGAATGACGCCTCCGGCGAGGTGAACGGCGAGGTAACGCCGGCTCGCCGCCCATGCAGCAGGAGTCCCGGCACTCCAGATGACCAGCGTTGAACCCACCACCATGAATTCCCAGAACAGGAATACCGTCACCAGATCGCCGGCGAGAGCGACACCGATGGCCGATCCGGCGTACAGATAGGCCGCGGAAATTTCCAGTCGGCTGTGCTGTTTCAGCGCAAACAGGCCGCCGGCCAGCGCCATCAGCGCAAAGATGCCGGCAAAAAGCCGTGACAACCGGTCGACCGCCAGCGGCGCCAGGGAATAGTCCAGCCAGTTTGTCTGCCACAACCGGCCTTCGGGCAGCAGGATCACTGCGGCCAGCGCCAGTGCCGGTATTGCGACCACGGCGAAATTGCGCACCCCGCCGCGCAGTAGCGGCAGCAGGAAGGCGCCCGCAATCAGGACCAGGGCGGGGTGCAGGACAAAGGCGCTACTCATCGCGGTTGTCCTGGTCGTAATAGCTGTCAGGCCGTTTCAGCAGCAGGCCAAGCCCTTTGGCGACGACGATCATCAACAGGCAGGTCAGAAAACCGTAGGCGGCGTAAAAACCGAACCAGCCCTCGATCGCGAAATGTGGATGCAGATCAACCACGGCGCCGATGATGACAGTCAGCGCCAGCGTCAGCAGGAAGCCGCGCCATAACCAGCGCTGGTTTTCGGGATTGTCCAGCCAGTGCTCCTGTTTCATGGGGCCTCCACCATTTGCCGCGCCAGTGACAGCGGTACATCCGGAAAAAAGAAAAGAGCTATGGTTCCCGCGGCGGTCAGTCCCAGCGCCAGCAGGATGGGCGCCGGCGCTTCGCCGTGCGGATGCGCCACGGCGTCTGCCGACAACGGACGCAGGAAGGCGCGGTAGATGATCGGCATGAAGTAAGCGGCGTTCAGCAATGTGCTCAGCAGCACCACCGCCAGCGCGAACCAGTGCGCCTGTTCCATGGCTCCGGACACCAGGTACCATTTGCTGATAAACCCGGCAGCCGGCGGCAGGCCGATCATGGACAGCGCGCCGATGCCGAAAGCCGTCATGGTCCAGGGCATGCGCCGTCCGATGCCGTCGAGCTGGCTGATTTCGGTCTTGTGGGCCGCGGTGTAAATCGCGCCGGCGGCAAAAAAAAGCGTGATTTTGCCGAGTGCGTGGGCTGCGATGTGCAGCGCCGCGCCGATCATCGACAGGGGGGCGAGGATGGCGGCCGCGAGAATGACGTAGGAAAGCTGGCTGATCGTCGAGTACGCGAGCCGGCGTTTCAGGTTCACGGCCGAAAGCGCCACAACCGATGCGGCGATGATGGTGAATCCGGCAATGGCGGCCAGCCAGTCGGTGGCGCCGGAGAGTTGGTCAAACCCGAACACAAGCACCATCACCTTGACTACGGAAAAGACACCGGCCTTGACCACGGCCACCGCATGCAGCAGCGCGGAGACCGGTGTCGGAGCCACCATCGCTGCCGGCAGCCAGCGGTGGAAGGGCATCAGGGCCGCTTTGCCAATGCCGAACATGAACAATGCCAGCAGAACGGCGACGGTGCCGTGATCCAGCGTGTCGGGCAGGATGCCGCCGGGCCGGAAGTCGGTGGTGCCGGCGACGTGCCAGACGTAAATCACTGCGGGCAGCAGGAAAATCACGGAGGTGCCCATCAGGATCGCCAGGTAGGTGCGGCCGCCGCTCCTGGCTTCATTGGTGCCGGCATGGGTGACCAGCGGATAGGTAATCAGCGTCAGCACTTCATAAAACAGGAACAGCGTCAGCAGGTTTGCGGAGAAGGCGATGGCCATGGTCGCGGCAATTGCCAGCGCAAAGCAGACGTAAAAACGGGTCTGGTTTTTTTCCTGGTTGCCGCGCATGTAACCGATGGAATAGATCGAATTGACAATCCAGAGTCCGGAGGCAACCAGCGCGAACAACATGCCCAGCGGTTCGACCTCGAAGGCGATCGGCAGTCCGGGCAGCGGTTCCAGCAGTACCAGGCCGGGGCGATGACCAGCCAGCACGGGATCAAGCAACTGCACAACGCAGGCAAGCAGTGCGAAGGCGGTGATCAGGGTCACGGCTTCCCGCAGATTGGGAGATTTCCCGGCCAACGCGATGCCGACCGCGCCCAGCAGCGGAGCCAGCAGAGCGACGGCAATGGCGGTTTCCGTGCTCATGATCCGGCCTTCAGCAGTTGCCGCGCGGCATCGGATGCGGCGCCGATGCTGAACGAGGTATCAAGACCGAACCAGAGCGTGGCAATGACCAGCAGCCATGCCGGGGCGAGCAGCGAAAATGGTGCCTCCTTGATATCGGTACTGGAGGCAGGAGGCGGGCTGAAGTAGGCAACCTCGACGAAGCGCCAGACATAGGCAACGGCGAGCAGCGAACTCAGCACGATTGCACCGACCAGCCAGAACTGACCTTGCTCCAGTGCGGCAAGGATCAGGTACCACTTGCTGATGAAGCCGGCGGTCCCCGGGACGCCGATCAGCGACAGGCCGGCGATGACAATGCCGATGCAGGTCAGCGGCATTTTTTTTGACAGCCCGGCCAGACGGTCAAATCCGGGGACGACCGGTGTTGTGCCCGGGCGGGTGAGCCCGAGCACCAGGCCGCCGATCAGCAGGAATATGGCCGCCTTGGCGATGCCGTGATTCAGCAGATGCACGATCGACCCCGTCAATCCGGTCACCGAACCGAATGAAAGGCCGAGGGTGATGTAGCCGATCTGGCCAATGCTTGAATAGGCAAACAGCAGCTTCAGGTTGTCCTGGAAAATTGCAATGAAGCTGGCGATGAACATGGCCAGCAGCGACAGCACCAGCATGATCTGCGGCAGCGGCAACTGTTCGAATACCAGGCTTTCACCGAAAATCGAATAATAAAAGCGGATCAGCACATACACCGAGACCTTGGTTGCCGTTGCGGCGAGAAATGCGGTCACTGCCGACGGTGCGTAGGTGTATGCGTTGGGCAGCCACTGGTGCAGGGGAAACAGGGCCAGTTTCAGGGAGATGCCGACGGTCAGGAACGCCAGTGCCACCAAGACAGGGCGGGTATTTTCGACTTCGCGCAGGCGCACTGCCATGTCCGCAAGGTTCAGGGTGCCGGTCATCAGGTAGAGGAATCCGATGCCGATGACGATGAAGGTGGCACCGATGCTGCCCATGATCAGGTAACGATAGGCAGCGGTCAGCGCCCGCCGGTCGCGCCCCATTGCAATCAGTACGTAGGTGGCCAGCGATGAAATTTCAAGAAAAACAAAAATGTTGAATGCATCGCCGGTGATCGTGATGCCCAGCAGGCCGGCGAGACAGAGGCCGAACATGGCGTAATAAAGATAGTGCAGCTCTTGCGGAATTTCGCGTTCGATACTGGCGCGGCTCCAGGGCAGGACAATGGCGGCAGTGCCGGATACCAGCAGCAGGACAAAGCTGGTGAGCCGGTCGACACGGTATTCAATGCCCCAGGGTGGTGCCCAGTTGCCGATGTGGTAGGAGAGCGTGCCGGACTCTGCGACTTGCAACCATAGTCCGATGGCTGCGGCAAATGCTGCCCACGCTCCGGTGGTCACGATGGCGGCGGCAAAACCGCCGTGGCGCAGCAGCACGGCAAGCGGCGCGGAGATCAGCGGCAATACCACCTGGAGGGCCGGCAGGTGCGCGGAAATGCTCATGACTGATTTTCCGGCCGGTCATGAAAATCATCCTGATCGAGGGCGACGATCTCGTCTTCCTCGATGGTGCCGTAGGCCTCACGTATGCGTACGGTGATCGCCAGTCCCAGTGCCAGGGTGGCCACACCGACGACGATGGCGGTGAGGATCAGCACATGCGGCAGCGGATTGGAGTAGAGGCTGAATTCTGGCGACAGGATGGGCGCGGTGCCTCCCAGGAGTTTTCCGGGGGCGACGTACAGCAGGAAGACCGAACTCTGGAGTATCGACAGGCCGATCAGTTTTTTGATCAGGTTGCCGCGGGCAATCACGATGTAGAGGCCGGCAACCATCAGGAACACGGTCGCCATGTAGGTAAAGTGCGTCACTGGCGGTGCTCCCCGCCGTCACCGTGCGAAGCAAACATGTAGAAAATCTTGATCATGACGCCGCAGACCGTGATGGCCACGCCCAGTTCGACCCAGAAAATTCCGCGATGCTGGCCATGGATGGGGTCGCTGCTGAGTACAAAATAGTCGAGGTAATTGCCGCCCAGCAGCAATCCGGCAACGCCAATTCCGGCATACAGCAAAACACCCGCCGCGAGCATTGCCTCGACAAAACCGTCGGAAATGACGGCGCGCGCCTGTTGCAGACCGAAAATCAGCGCATAAAAAACAATTCCGGTGGCAAAGATCAATCCGGCCTGGAAGCCACCGCCAGGTCCGAAATCGCCGTGAAATTGCACATAGACGGCAAAAAGCAGGATGTAGGGAATCAGTATTTTTCCAATTACCCTGAGCACGAGGTCATCCTGCATCGGGGTTTCCTTCCTTGCCATTTTTTTTGCGCCGGCGCAGCAAGGCGATGATGCCGGCGCCGGCGGTAAACACCACGACGGTTTCCCCGAGGGTGTCGAAGCCGCGAAAACTCGCAAGTACCGCTGTTACGACATTGGGGATATCGATTTCATTCTGCAGGTAGCGGGGTACCACATGCCGGTGTATGGGGGCATCGGGATCGGCGAATCCGGGTAATCCCAGGGCGCCGTAAATCAGCATCGCGGCGGTGGCGGTTGAAAGGGACAGCGGAATCCATGGGCGATGCGTGGGTTTTGCTTCATCGCTGCGACACAGGTGCAGGGCGCCCAGCAGCAGCACCGTGGAAACGCCGGCGCCGACGGCGGCTTCGGTCATGGCCACGTCGACCGCGTCCAGCGCGACGAAAACCGTGGCCATCAGAAAACTGTAAATGCCGGAGAGCACGATGACTGAAAACAGGTTACGTGTCCTTACGATGGCCAGGACGGCAAGCATCATCAGTATCAGCAGCACATGCACGATCAGGGTTTCGATGGCTGTTCCCCTTTTTCGGCAAGCAGGGGTTTCAGCCCCCTCAACAATGCAGCGCGTGCCAGCGCATGGCTCGCGGTCGGGCTGGCAAACAGGATCAAAAGGCCGATCATCAGCAGCTTGGCGGCAACCAGCGTGAAACCCGCCTGCAGCAGGAGTCCGAGCAGAATGAACCCGGCGCCGGCGGTTTCGATCAGGCTGGCGGCATGAATCCGGGTATAAAAATCGGGCATGCGCAGCATTCCAACGGCGCCTGCGAGACAGAACAGCGAGCCGACCAGCAGGCTGATATTGCTCAGGATGTCGATTACCAGACTCAATCCGGATCCCCGACGGAACCGCCCAGGCTGCCGTTGCGGAAAAATTTCAAGACCGCGATGACACCGACGACGTTGAGCAGGCCGTAGACCAGTGCGAGGTCGAGAAATTCGGGGCGCCCGTTGAGAAATCCAAACAACGCGAGCAGCAGCATGGCTGCGGTGCCGATGGTGCTGGCTGCCTGCAGCCGGTCAAATACCGTCGGGCCAAGGGATGCACGGCAAAGGGCGAGGGCAATGGTGGCCAGCACGGCGAGAACGGCGGCGCTCAGCATGTTTTAGCACCTTCCAGCCGGGCGCAGCGCCGGTCCATTTCGCTGCCGGCCAGCCCGGCGGCGCCTTCCGCGGTCAATGCATGGACCAGGAAACGGCCGGGCTCGACTTCGATGCTGATGGTTCCGGGCGTCAGCGTGATCGAGTTGGCATGGGTGACGAGTCCGAGCGTGGTTTTTTGCGATGGTGAAAACTCGACAAGAGTCGGCGAAATCGGCAAGCCGGGATTGATGATGCGTTTGGCGACATCCCATGAGGATTTGATGATTTCCCCGATCAGCCACGGCCAGTATGAAAAAACGGCACCCCAGGCCAGCCGTATCGGGTGGCCTTCGTCATCGGCCAGCCCCATTCGTCTCGAGAGCAGGGCGATCGCCAGTGCGCTGAATGCGCCGGCGATTACGAGAAACGGCGTGTAGATTCCGGAGAGCAGCAACCAGAATCCAAACAGGAAAAACAGAAGGCTTGTGGTGAGGGCGGGTTTCATGGGCGGCAGTATTCAGCAGCCCCCGTTGTTTGAAAATTCGCAAGTCCCCTTACGGGAATCCGCTAGCGTCCATGCCGCGGCGGTTGTCAGAAGGGTGTTGAATGCAATAGGGTATTCATGCCATAAGTGAATCACTTACGTGTTTTGACGAATTACCTGAGATGGGCATCAACAGCAAAATGACGTCTGATCAACTCGATGCAATGAAAAAAATGCTGCTGGACTACCGTCCCCGCTGGCGTGAGCTTGTCCTGCTGGTCATTGCTTATGTCGGTCTTGACTGGACCAGCTACATCCATCCGCTGCATGGATTGAACATCACGCCCTGGAATCCGGCACCGGCCGTGGGAGTGATTGCGCTGCTGCGTTTCGGCAAACGTGCGCTGCTGCCCATCATCTGCGCCATTGTCCTGGCGGAAACATGGGTGCGCGGCCTGCCGGTGGATTTTTTCATCACGCTGGGCCTGGCGCTGATGCTGACATTCGGCTGCTGGATCATTGCGAAGGCCCTGCGCAGATGGATTCCCGACGGCGAATTGTTCAAGGATCAGCGCAGTCTTTTTATCTGGTCCTGGGTGATCGCGGCCGGCACCCTGTTCAACAGCGGTGTTTTTGTGCTGACCCTGGCCTTCGCGGGTTATGTGCCGGCTGAGGGCGTCGAGCAGGCGGTCTTTCATTACTGGATCGGAGACTGCGTTGGCGTGCTGATCGCCATGCCGCTGCTGTCGATGCTGATGGATGAGCGTCACAGGCAGCAGCTCCGGCGGCTGGTGCTGCGCCGGGAATTCCTGGTGGATCTGGCGGTTACGGCGGCCTGTCTCTGGATTCCCTTCGGATGGGGAGACAGCGCGGAGTTCAAGTATTTTTACGTGCTGTTCCTGCCCGTGGCCTGGGCGGCGTCGCGGCAGGGGTTCCCGGGCGCGGTGATCGTTGCGATGCTGGTGCAGCTGGGCATCATTTTTGCGGTGCATCTGGGGGACCTGGCCACGGTGACCGTGATCGAAGTGCAGACACTGGCGGTGGTGATTGCGTTTTTCGGGTTTTTTATCGGCGTCGTCGTCGACGAGAAGCAGCGCATCAGCACCGAGCTGCGGCAGACCCTGCGGCTGGCTGCCGCCGGTGAAATGGCGGGCGCGCTTGCCCATGAACTGAACCAGCCCCTGACCGCGCTTTCCACCTACGGCAGCGCCTGTGCATTGCTGCTGAAGAACGGCGAAACCGGGCCGCGTCTGCACGACGCAGTGCAGAGCATGGTGCGGGAATCATTGCGCGCCTCCGAGGTGCTGCGCCGCCTGCGGGATTTTTTCAGGACCGGCGCCACACAGCTGGAAATGCTGGAGCTGGAGGAGGTGCTTGCCGCGACTGCAGCTTCATTCGAGGGCAGGGCTGCGCGTGATTCCGTCAGCCTGTCGCTGGCAGCCGTGCCCCCGGTCATCGTGCTGGGTGACCGTCTGCAGCTCGAAGTCGTACTGCGCAACCTGATCGCCAATGCCTTTGACGCCGTCGCCGAGCGTCCGGCCGGAGAGAGACGTGTGGATATCAGTGTCGCGAAGGAGGGAGGTTCGATCGTGTGCATCAGCATCGAGGACAGCGGGCCGGGTTTTGATGAGGTGCGTCTGAAC
>JBBQAO010000068.1:0-19859 GCA_038316355.1 Burkholderiales bacterium | reverse complement strand
GCGGGCCGACTTCCCACACGTCCTTGCCGTCGGGCCCGATGTTGCGCACGGTGACGAACATGTCCATGTCCTTGGTCGTGCTCGATACCCACACCACCAGTTTCGCCGGGCCGGTGACTTCGGTGTCCTCCTTCATCGCTCCGGTTTCAAAGGAGATGCCGGTGCGGTTCATGCTGCCGGCCTGTAGCATCGTCGATGAGGCCGAAGCGACGCCGGCGTGAGATACGCCAGTGGCTGAGTAGGTAACCGAAGCCGCTTTTTTCGACGGTGTGCTACGCAGCGCGCCTTCGCTGTCCATCGCGCCCGTGCCGGGGGCCTTGCGGTCGGCCTGCAGATAAAGCTTGGTCCACTTTGTGCGCTTGAGCGGCCATTCCTTTTCGAAGCGGAACTTGTAATCCTTCATCGTTTTGCCGCCGGTGCGGATCATCAGCTTGATCGGCGGGTCCTTCATGATTCCGGTCTCTATGCCTTTCAGCCAGTAGTCGAACCAGCGCAACTGGTCGAGGCGGCCTTCCTCGGTGTAGAAGGCGTGGTAATGGGTGCCGGTGTGGATGCGCAGTTTTTTGTGCTTGGATGCCGCGCGCACGTAGCCCTCGACGTTGCCGCGCAGGTGCAGGTTGTGTCCGCTCCAGTTGCCGGCGGAGAGGAAGGGCACCTTGATCTTGTCCCATTGCGCGCCGCGGTTGTCCCAGTAGCCGGTGTCGAGGCTGTGGCGCATGTAGTTATAGAGGCGCTCGTTGCGGAAGGCGTCGGGGTTGTATTCTTGCGGGTCACCCAGCAGGTGGTGCGCCATCTGTGTCGCGTACCAGGTGGCGAGGTAATAGAGCTGGAAAATGCCGCCGTGAAATACGGAATCGCGGTAGGCGTCGCCGTAACCTTCCCACGGGATCATCGCTTTCAGCGATGGCGGCTGCAGTCCGGCCACGCGCCATTGCGTGACTGCGTGGTAGGAAATGCCGGCGCTGCCGATGTTGCCGCTGCACCATTTCTGTTTTGCTGACCATTCAATGGAATCGTAGAAATCCAGGGTCTCCTGTGGGCCGCCGGGATCGGACAGGCCCGGCGACTTGCCCGAGCCGCGCGTGTCGACGCGTACGCAGGCATAACCGCGCGGCACCCACCACAGCGGATTGACCGTCTCCCAGGTCATGTACGGATTGGCCTTTTCCTCGAGGTCGTGCGGCGGCACCCATATTTTATCTTTCTGGTAGGCACTGATGTTGACGATGGCCGGAAACTTGCCGCTGCCTTTCGGGCGGAAGATGTCGGCATAAAGCACGGCGCCGTCGCGCATGCCGACCTTGACGTTTTTTTCGATCACCATCGAGTGGCGGGGCTGGGAGAGTTTGCTGTTGCTCTTGCTCATGAGAAGGATTTCTGAATACGATGAGTGAATGAGTGAATTCGAAGTGGCCCGGTGTCAGTCGATGCTGACCTTGTTGTCGCGGATGATTTTTCTCCAGCGCTCCGACTCGGAACGCACGTAGGCGTCGAATTCGGCGGGCGAGGCGCTCAGGCTCACCGGTATCGCGCGTTTTGCCAGCGCACCTTCGTTGTGCAATTCCTGCATGGCCGAGACGATGTCGGCATGCAGCCGGGTGATGACGGCCTTGCGGGTAGCGGCTGGCGCAAAGATGCCGTTCCAGTTGAGGCTGCCCATGCCGGGAAATCCGGCCTCGGCCATGGTCGGTACGTTGGGCAGGTCCGTCAGGCGCTGTTCCGCGGTCACGGCAAAGGCCTTGACCTGTCCGGCTTTGACCGCACCGATGTTGGAGGCCACATTGGATTCAGTGATGTGGATGTCGCCGCGCAGCAGGGCAGGCAGGGTTTCGCCCGCGCCCTTGGACGGCAGGTGCACCATTTTCACGCCGGCGGCGGCAGTCAGCGCCAGCATGTCGAGGTGGGAATAGGAGCCCAGCGGCGCCTGGTAATTGAGTTGCCCCTGCCGCGACTTGGCGTACGCCAGTGCTTCCTTCAGCGTGGTGGAGGGAATCTTCGGGCTGCCCAGGATGAAATTGGGAATCGCCACCAGTTTGGAAATTCCCGCCAGGTCTTTCAGTGCATTGACCTTGCTGCGTTTTACAAACAGCAGGGGATTGATGGAGTTGGTGGAAATGTTGCCGATCAGTAGCGTGTAACCGTCGGGCTGTGCCTGCGCGACCAGTTCGACCGCGATGTTGCCGGCGGCGCCGGGGCGGTTGTCGATGACGATTTGCTGGTTCAGGCGTTTGGTCAGTCTGGGTTCGAGTATGCGCGCGATGATGTCGGTGGCGCCGCCCGGTGCAAACGGGATGACCATGCGTACTGGGCGGTTTGGATAGTCCTGGGCGGTTGCGGCGAAACCTGCACACAGTGTCAGCAGGGTGAACAAAGACGCGCTGATAAGGCGAGACATGGCATTTCCTCCTTTGAGTGACCACCGGACGTAGCGGGTGTGTCCGGCAACGGGATGATTTCAGATCTATTTCTGATCTTTTTGAGCCGTTCGGTATTGTTCCGGCCCGGCGGCGGCCTGAGGCCGCTCTTCGCAATCAGTCTAGGCGCACCGCCTATAATTCGTCTATAAGGAATACTGCATTCCGCGTATTCACAATGTGAATTTCAAGTCGTGAATAAAAAGTCGTGCATAAATCATGAATATCAAATCCCTGGACGTGCATCTGTTGCGGTGTTTTGACGCGCTGATGACCGAGCGCAGCGTGTCGCGGGCGGCCGAGCACATGAACCTGAGCCAGCCGGCGATGAGCCATGCGCTGGCGCGCCTGCGCCGGCTGTTTGACGACCCGCTGCTGCTGCGGGCGCAAAGCGAAATGGTGCCGACCCGGCATGCGCTGGAGTTGCGTGAGCCCGTGGGACGCATACTCGCCGAAATCGACGGCGTGGTTGCCATGGCGGCAGAGTTTAGGCCGGAGACCTCGCGCATGAAATTTGTGCTGACGGCTCCGGAATACGTCGAGTATGTGCTGGCACCGGGATTGTTCGGGCTGCTGCAAAAAGCGGCGCCGGGGGTGGACATCGAGTTTCGCACGCCACACCCGGAACGTTCGTCAGAATGGCTGGAGAAGGGCGAGATTGATTTTCGCCTCGCCTGGCTGCGCGATCCGCCGCGCAGCCTGCGCTCGAAGTTTCTGTTCCGTGACGAGTTTGTCTGCCTGGTCAGGAAGGGGCATCCGCAGATCAGGGGCGCGATGACTGAGGAACAGTATTTTGCGCTGCCTCATGTGCGTTCACGCTTTTTTCGCAAAAGCCCTTCTGGCCGGGTGATAGACGAAGTGGTGGCCTCTCACGGCAAAAAGCTGCGCATCGCGCTGCTGATGCAGAACTTCTGGACGGTGTTTTATACGGTGGCGCATACCGACCTGATTGCCACGGTTCCGGCAAGGCTGGCGCAGGGCGTGGCTGATCAGCTGTCGTTACAGGTTATCGAGCCGCCGATCAGCATTCCCGACATGCGCATCGCCGTGTTCTGGCATGAACGCACGCACAAGGAGGCTTCGCACCGGTGGTTCAGACAGATACTCGCGGACGCGGTCAAGGCGCTCTGATGCCGTGCCGGGATGGCGCCGCACGAATGCGCGGGACGTTCTGTTAAACTCCAAGGCTCTTTTCTGAACAACTGACGGATGAATAAATATGCCTGCAGCCCGTAAAAAAACCGCAAAAAAACCCGCAACCCGCAAATACAGCGATATCCTTTTTGAAGTGAAGGACCAGGTGGCGTGGATCACCATCAACCGCGAGAAGGTGCTGAACGCATTTCGCGAGCAGACCCTGGACGAAATGATCGATGCGCTGAAATTCACGCGCGAAGATCCGACCATCGTCTGCGCCGTGATTACCGGCAAGGGCAACAAGTCGTTTTCGGCGGGTGGCGATTTTTATGCCATGAAGCGCCTCAATTTCACCAACGCCTATATGTGGAACGACCGCATGCTCGGACTCGCGATGACCATCCGTGGCCTGCCGATCCCGGTGATCGCCATGGTCAACGGCTGGTGCATGGGCGGTGGACATGAACTCGCGCTGTGGTGTGATCTGGTGATTGCCTCGGAAAACGCGGTGCTCGGTCAGACCGGTGCCAAGGTCGGGGCCTGCCCGACAGTGGGTGCGACCCAGTACATCCCGCGCATCATCGGCGAACGCCTGGCGCGCGAAATGATTTTCTGTGCACGGCGCTTCGGCGCCAAGGAAGCGGTGGAAGTCGGCCTGATCAACAAATGTGTGCCGCAGAAGGATCTGGTCAAGGAAACACTGAAGTGGTGCGAAACAATGAAGGGCCACAGTGCGCTGACCCTCCGCATGACCAAGAAGTCACTGAATGCCGAATCCGACAACCTGTATGCCTCGTGGCAACACGGCATGGAACTGCTGGCGCATGTCTGGGGTTCACCCGAAGCCAACGAAGGCATGGAAGCGTTTCTCGCCGGTCGCAAACCGAATTTCCAGAAATTCCGCGTGCAGGCGAAGAAGGAACTGGACAAATATGTTGACGGTTTTGAGCGTGATCTCAACGCGCCGCCGTCGATGCGGAAAAAGCGGTAACTGGTAATTGGTAATTGGTAACTGGTGACTGGTGGTTGGTGCGGGGATCGTCGCGTCTACGGATCCAATTACCAATTACTAGTCACCAATCACGCTTTTAAAAAGCCCCACACATGCCCTCCACAGAATCACAGGGTGCCCTCGCGGGCATCCGCGTCCTCGACCTGACGCGCATCCTCGCTGGCCCCCTGTGCACCATGATGCTCGGCGACATGGGCGCGGATGTGATCAAGGTCGAACCGCCCGGCGCGGGTGACGACACCCGCAGCTGGGGCCCGCCATTTGCCGAAGGCGAGTCGGCCTATTACCTCGGCGTCAACCGCAACAAACGGTCGATGACGCTGAACATGGCGATGAAGTCCGGCCAGGAAGTGCTGGCCGGACTGATCCGCAAGTCCGATGTGCTGGTCGAAAACTTCAAGGTTGGCACGCTGGAAAAATGGGGCTTCAGCAACGACTGGCTGAAGGAAAACGCGCCGCGGGTCGTGCGTTGTTCGATCACCGGTTATGGTGCGGTCGGTCCCAAGGCCGGTTTGCCCGGCTACGATTTCATCCTGCAGGCCGAATCCGGTCTGATGAGTATCACCGGCGAACCCGGCGGCACGCCAATGAAGTATGGCGTGGCCATTGTCGATATCTGCACCGGCATGCTCGCCTGCAATTCGGTACTGGCTGCGCTGAATGCGCGCCACACGACCGGTCGTGGTCAGCATGTCGAAGTGTCCCTGTTTGATTCCGGACTGGCGATGCTGGCCAATGTCGCATCCAATCATCTGATCTCCGGCAAAAACGCCGGGCGTTTCGGCAACGGCCATCCCAACATCGTGCCGTACACTGCCTACCCGACGCACGACGACATGATCGCGGTGGCGGTGGGCAACGACGGCCAGTTCGCAAAATTTGCCGCGGTGCTCGGCCATGCCGAGTGGGTGACCGATGCCCGTTTCATCAAGAATCCGGATCGCATTGGCAACCGTGATGCGCTGGATGAATTGATCAAGGCCGAATTGAAAGGCGAAGGCGCGGAGTCCTGGATCGGGAAACTGACGGCTGCCGGCATTCCCTGTGGCCGCATCAACAGCGTGGCGCAGGCCCTCGCCGCGCCGCATGCGATTGCGCGTGAGATGGTGACTTCCGTTGAGCATCCGACCGCGGGCAATGTAAAAATGCTCGGCATCCCGTTTCGCTTCAGCGATACGCCGGCGAGCATTCGTCGCGCGCCGCCGCTGCTGGGCCAGCACACCGAAGCTGTGTTGCGCGAGGAACTCGGTTTCAGCGATACCCGCATCAATGAGCTGCGCGCAGAAAAAGTTATTTAAAAACAATAAGTTATATACACTCCTCTGATGATCACCGGCCTCAGCCATGTCTCGATCGTGGTGCCCGACCTCGCCGCGGCGCTGGAGAAATTGCGCGCGACCTACGGGCTGACTGCCGGTGCGATCAAGGTCAATGAAGAGCAGGGCGTGCGCATGACCTACATCGATCTTGGCAATGCAAAGATCGAGTTGATGGAACCGTCGCGGCCGGATTCGCCGGTGGCCAAATTTCTCGAGCGCAATCCCAAGGGCGGCATTCACCATTTCTGCCTCGGCGTCGACAACGTGGAAACGACGACCGGCGAACTCACTGCGGCCGGCGTGCAGGTGCTGGGCGGCGGCAAGGTACAGCTCAACGTGCACGGCGAACGCATCGCGTTCGTGCATCCGAAAGATTTCCTCGGTGCATTGATCGAGTTGGAAGAGAACAAGTCGGAACAAAACCATGGCTGAACAGAAACAACGGATTTCCGGCGAAAAACTGCGCGCCTTCATCGCCAGTGCCTTTGCGGCGGTGGCGATTCCAGGTGAAGACGCGAAAGCAATTGCGCAACTGATGGCACAGGCCGATATCAACGGTTCCGAAGGCCATGGCGTGTTCCGCCTGCCGCAGTACATCCGCCGCATCAAGGGCAAGGCCGTCAATGTCAAACCAAATATCCGCATCGAGCGCGAAATGGCCGGTATGGCGCTGGTGCACGGCGACAACGGCATGGGCCATCTGGTGATGAAGTTCGCCACCGAAACAGCCATCGAAAAAGCGAAGACTGCCGGCGTCGCCTGGGTCGGTGCACGCTGGAGCAACCACGCCGGTCCTGCATCGCTGTACGCCAGCATGCCGCTCGCGCACAACATGATCGGCCTCTACATGGCCGTGGGCAGTGCCAACCATCTGCCGCCCTGGGGCGGGCTGGACATGCTGTTGTCGACCAATCCGATCGCGGTCGCGGTGCCGGCGGGTGAAGAACCGGCCATCGTGCTCGACATGGCGACGACGGTGGCGGCCTACGGCAAGGTCAAGACCAAGGCGCAGCGCGGTGAGATGATGCCCGAGGGCTGGATGATGGATCGCGAGGGCAAGCCGCTGACCGATCCGAAGCGCGCCAGCGAAGGTTTTCTGCTGCCGATCGGCGGCTACAAGGGTTATGGTCTGGCGCTGGTGATGGGCCTGCTCGCCGGCAATCTCAACGGCGCGGCGATGGGCAAGGACGTGGTCGATTTCAACAACGACGACACCACTGAAACCAACACCGGTCACACTATCGTCGCCATCAACATCGAGGCGTTCCAGGACCTGAAGGAATTCAAGCAGGGCGTGGACACGCTGATTCGCGACATCCGCAATTCACAGCGCCTGCCTGGCGTCGACCGCATCCGCCTGCCGGGCGAGGGCACGCATGTCGCGCGCGCGGATCACGAGAAAAACGGCATTCCGATGCCGGGGGCGCTGCTCGCCGCGCTGGACCAGCTTGCCGGTGAACTGAAGATTGCGAAACTGGCGCGTTAATCTTGAAGGAGAGGGAACCGTTTAACGGCAAACCCATTTGCCACAGAGGTCACAGAGGAAAACAAAACGGATTCTGGCCTGGATTTTTCTGTGGCGGGTTTTTGAAAGTGCGGCCTGAATCGCAAGCGATCCCGGGACGGGGCTCTGTGAGCTTTGTGCTCTCTGCGGCTAGTTCTTTAAACCAGCGGTTCGTCCACCACGCCGTTGCTGAGGATGCCGATACCTTCGATTTCGGATTCGATGACGTCGCCGGCATTCAGATACCAGTCCGGATTCGACAACGCGCCGCCGCCGGGTGAACCGGTGGCGATAATGTCGCCGGGCTGCAGCGTCATCTGCGAAAAATGCGCGATCAGCTGCGGAATGTTGAACAGCATGTCGCGGGTGTTGCCGTCCTGCCGGGTTTCGCCATTGACCCGCGTCTGGATGCGCAGGTGCATCGGATCCGGAATCGCGTCGCGGGTGATCATCCACGGCCCCATGGGGGCAAAGGTGTCCAGGGTTTTGCCGAGGAACAGGTGGCCGGCCTGGCGTTCGAGGGCGCCGAGATCACGCGCGGTAATGTCATTGATGATGGTGTAACCGGCAATCACATCGTAGGCATTTTCCTCGCGCACGTTTTTGCATTTTTTGCCGATCACCACCGCCAGTTCGGTCTCGCAATCCAGCTTCTGCGTGATGCGCGGCTTGATGATGTCGCGGCCGGGGCCGGTGATTGAAGATAATGTCTTGATAAATCCTGCGGGGATTTTTCCCGCCGCCTTTCCGGGGAACTGCGTGTAACCGGGATAGTTGCGGCCGACGGCGATCAGTTTGGACGGACGTATCGGTGCATAAACCCGGCAATCGGCGAGCGGCAGGAACAGCGGCTCGCCGCTGAATCCCGGCGCATCGGGCCTGACCGCGGCGAGGTCGCTGAGGTAGGTGTAGGCGTCGGCGAGCGCGATCCATGCCGGTTCGCCCATGTGCAGGAATTCGGTGATGTACGGCGGCATGTAAATCGCCGCGAGTTCCCGGCCCTTGGGATTGCCGGCGCGTTCCATCAGATGCAGCGCGTAACCGGCACGCAGATCGGCGATGCGGTCGGGCGCGATCAGCACCCCCAGCCGCGCCAGTGTGCGCGGTTCGTGTTTCAGACTGTAACGAAGCAGTTTCAAGGTGATCCTTTGTTGATGATGGTTACGCGCGGATCATAACAAACACGCATGGTGTTGCCTGTTGGCGACAGCGGCACCAGAAACGCCTGTTTCTGCTGATTTTTTTGTGATTTTTGGCACTATTCGCCGATATCGCAGTCAGACTTGTGTAACAAGTCATGGCGATGGCCGGCGCAACGCGGGTATCGTGCAAATGACCTCCAAACAAGATTCGCTAGGGAAAACAACAATATGAAAAAAACACTGTTCGCAATCATTCTGCTCATCGTGACCTCAGCCGTGGCGTTCACGGTCCGGGCTCAGACTGCGCCTGACGTGCTGGTGCGCACCACGGTCGAAGAAGTGCTGGCCATTCTCAAGCAGAACCAGGATCGCAGGACA
Source organism: Burkholderiales bacterium (assembly GCA_038316355.1). Lineage (GTDB taxonomy): Bacteria > Pseudomonadota > Gammaproteobacteria > Burkholderiales > SG8-41. Next base: position 10,953 of record JBBQAO010000068.1, on the reverse strand, counting down.
CTGCAGGACGTTGCCGAAAAAAAGGTGCTGCCGCATTTTGATTTTCGCGGCATGACCCAGACTGCCATGGGCAAATCCTGGCGGGATGCGAGCCCGGCACAGCAGAAATCCCTGGAAAACGCTTTCCGTACGCTGCTGGTGCGCACCTACACCACGGCGCTGGCCGAGTCCGCAAATGTCGACCGCAAGGTCGAGGTCAAGCCCTTGCAGATGAAGTCCGGAGAGGACTACACCACCGTGCGCACTCTCGTCAGTGAGCCGGGGCGTCCGTCGCTGAGCATCGATTACCGCATGACGCTGACCGACAAGACCTGGAAAGTGACGGACATCGTCGCTGAAAACGCCAGCCTGGTGATTAATTACCGGGGCACTTTTGCGTCAGAAATCGGGCGCGGAGGCATCGACGGGCTGATCAAGGCACTCGAAGACAAGAACAAGCAGGGCGCGTAATTCCGGTCGAGACGGCACGGCTTTTTGCAGATTCTGTGTCGCGCGATCCCGTTGCACAGCTCTGCTGCACGGTTTGTCCCCCGGCTTGACTTACCGGCTCAACAGATGCGTTTCCTGCAACCGAATTCGTTTCCAAAACTGCTGGCTGTCGGTTTTGCGATGGTGGCGCTGCCGCTGATATTTGCGCTGATCAACAACGCGGTGGCGATCAACCAGTTCGCCAATCGCAGCCAGCGTGCCGTGCAGCAGGCCGTGCAGTCCACGCAATCCAGCCGCCGGCTTGCGGAACTGCTGAGCGCGCTGGAACGCAACACACGGCAGATGGCGATACTCGGCGACCGTTCGCTGCTCGATGCCTATGAAACCAACCGCAAACTGTTCCTGCAGACCGCCGGTGAGTTTTCGGCTCTGCCATTCGATGAGGAGCAGCGCATCGCACTGAACGACATCATCGACAGCGAAACGGCTGTTTTTACAATGCTGCGCAGTGCCGTCGCGGACGATGCTGCACTGAAGCGCGCAGCCGGGGAGTTTGTCCGGCTTGATGCCCGTGCGCAGGGCATCATCGAACGCGGCGACCGGCTGATCGACCGCGAAATCGAGGCCATGGGCGAAACCGCAGCGCGCGCCCGGCAAGTCACGCTGTGGCAGATGCTGGCGCTGGTGCCGGTGGCGTTGCTGCTGGCGGCGGGTTTTACGGTGCTGATCGCGCGGCCGATCCGACAGATCGACGCGGCGATCCGGCGCATGGGGGGCGGGGATTTTTCGGCGCCGGTCGGCGTCAGCGGTCCGCGCGACCTGCAATTGCTCGGCCGCCGCATCGAATGGCTGCGCCATCGCCTGAATGAACTCGAACAGCAGAAGAACCGCTTCCTGCGCCAGGTATCCCATGAGTTGAAGACACCGCTGACGGCGCTGCGCGAAGGCTCCGAGTTGTTGTCCGAGGAGGCGCTGGGGACGCTGACACCCGAGCAGCAGGAGGTCGCCGGGATCCTGCGCGCCAGCAGCATGGAATTGCAGCGACTGATCGAAGACCTGCTGTCATACGGCGCTGCGGAATTTCATCGCAGTGCGCTGCATTTTTCGCCGGTCGAAGTGCGGCGCGTGGTGGCGCGGGTGGTTGACGACCAGAATCTTGCGCTGCGTGCACGGGCGCTGCGCATTGCGCCGCAGGTGGACGACATTACGCTGGAAGTCGACCCGGAGAAGCTGCGCATCATGCTCGACAATCTGTTGTCCAATGCGGTGAAATTTTCCAACGAAAACAATGTCATCAATATCGTGGCGCGCAGTGACGGCGTGCACATGGTGCTGGATGTTGTTGATGCCGGGCCGGGCATTCCGCCGACCGAGCGCGAGCGGGTGTTCGATCCGTTTTTCCGCGGTCGCACCGTGGCCGGCGGACCGCTGCGTGGTTCGGGCATCGGTTTGTCGGTGGTCCGTGATTACGCCCAGGCACATGGCGGCACTGCCGAAGTGGTGGATGAACCGGCGCGGTCCGGCGCACGCCTGCGCTTGACACTGCCGCTGCGGCAGGGGACGGTGGCATGAAGATTCGCTGCGGATGGTGTTGGCTGCCCGTGCTGCTGCTGGCAGGTTGTGTGGCCGCGCCGCGTTCGCCGGATCCGGTCAGCAGCACGACGCCGGTGGCAGAGGAAAACCGCGGTGAGGATGCGGTGAAGGTGCTGGCTTATTACACGCAGCTGCGCCAGATGTCAGGGCCCGGTCTGACGCGCGAATATGAAGCGGCGCGGCGCGCATTGGCAAAGAGTCGCAGTGACGCCAATCGCCTGCGTTATGCGCTGCTGCTGACATTGCCGGGCGCGCCGGCGGGGGAGGAAGTGCTCGCGCAGGAACTGCTGGAACCGGTGGCGCGCAGCAGCGACAGTGCGCTGCGCGGGCTGGCGCTATTGATGATGGCATTCCTGCAGGAGCAGCGCCGGCTCGAAATCAGCGCGCAGGGCCTGCAGCAGAAACTCGACGCGCTGCTGACGCTGGAGCGCGACATGACCCGCGACGGCAGCAGAACACGGAAAAGGTGATACCCATGATGAACATGATGACGCAGGCCAAAACGCAGGGCAAAGCCCAGATACTCGTGGTTGATGACGATCCGGGATTGCTGCGCCTGATGCAACTGCGGCTGGAAGCCGCCGGTTACGGCGCAACACTGGCTGACAGCGGCGAGCGCGCGCTGGCGCAGCTGGCGGTGTCGCGGCCGCAGGTCGTGGTCACCGATCTGCAGATGGGCGGCATGGACGGCATTACGCTGTTCGAGGCGATCCGCGCCGAAAACCCCGCGCTGCCGGTGATCATACTCACCGCGCACGGCACGATTCCCGATGCGGTGTCGGCGGTGAAGGGCGGCGTCTTTGGTTACCTGACCAAGCCCTTCGATGCCAAGGCGCTGCTGGTGGAAATCGAGCGCGCGCTGGCGGTGTCCGGCGTGCCCAATGCTGCTGGGGCCGATGACGGCGCGTGGCGCGCGGCGATCATTACCCGCAACCCGGCGATGGAGGAGGTGCTGGCGAAGGCGCGGCTGGTGGCGGCGGGCGACGCGGCAGTGCTGATTCAGGGCGAATCGGGCACCGGCAAGGAACTGCTGGCGCGCGCGGTGCATGCCGCCAGTCCGCGCAGCAATCGGCCTTTTGTCGCGATCAACTGTGCGGCGATACCCGAGCCGCTGCTGGAATCCGAACTGTTCGGCCACGTCAAAGGCGCGTTTACCGGCGCCGTGCGCGACAACCGCGGCCTGTTCCTGTCGGCCGACGGCGGCACACTGCTGCTCGATGAAATCGGCGACATGCCGCCGGCCCTGCAGGTCAAACTGCTGCGTGTGTTGCAGGAGAAACAGGTGCGGCCGGTGGGCGGCATGCAGCATGTGCCGGTCGATGTGCGGGTGATTTCGGCGACCCACCGCAATCTCGAGGCGGAGCTGACCGCGGGCAATTTCCGCGAAGATCTTTATTACCGGCTGAAAGTGGTTTCGCTGAATCTGCCGTCGCTGGCCGAGCGACGCGAGGATATCCCGCTGCTCGCCGGGCATTTTCTCAACGAACTCGCTGCGCGTTACAAAAAAGACGTCACCGGGTTGTCGCCGGAAGCGGTGGAACAACTGGTCGCTGCGGCGTGGCCGGGGAATGTGCGCCAGCTCTACAACGTGATCGAGCAGTCGGTGGCGCTGACCACAACGCCGCGCATCCCCGCCAACCTGGTGCAGCAGGCGATCCAGCGTGAGCAGACCGAATTCGCGTCCTTCGAGCAGGCAAGACGCAAATTCGAGCGTGATTATCTGGCGCAGCTGCTGAAAATCACCGACGGCAACGTGACCCAGGCTTCGCGTCTCGCCAAACGCAACCGTACCGAGTTCTACAAACTGCTGCAACGCCACCAGCTCGACCCGCGCCTGTTCAAACCGCAACGCGCCTGATTGACCACCCGGCGTCGTTGTTTGCAGATTGAAAAATAATAATAAAAACAATGGCTTATGTTCTCTGATGGCGCCGAGGTCGCTATCCGGCAACAGGCTGTCTTCGATGGGCCTCCTTGGGTAATTGTTTTTAAACAATTATTTTCGTGGCATCGGCCTTGCGACGATGGTTGTGCCGCCGCAGCATGCGGCCCTGCAACAGCCCAATCACGGAGAGCCGCACCATGTCATCCACCCTCAACACGAACAACGGTGCGGCGCTCACCCGGCGCGCTCCGGCGTTGCTTTACCCGACCTTGCTGATTGCAGGCATCGCGGTGATCATCGTCAGCATGCTGGGTACCGCGGCGATGGCAGGTGTGCTGTCGCGGGCGCAGTCGCAGCCGCTCGATGAGCGGGCGGCAGGCGGCAAGGATGCCAAGTCGGGATCCAGCGCTAAAACGGCGCAGGCAAAAACCGCTGGCAGCAAAACGGCGCCGCTGACAGTGGCTTGCACGGATTGCGGCATGGTCGACAGCGTGCGCGCGGTTGAAGTCAAAGATGAAGGTTCGGGCCTCGACGTCGTGGCCGGCGGTGTGCTCGGCAACCAGGTCGGCGGTGGGCGCGGGCGCACGGCGATGACCGTGGTCGGTGCCGGCGCCGGTGCTTATGCTGGAAATGAAGTCGAGAAAAACATGAAAAAGAAAGCCAGTTATCAAATCCGTGTGCGTATGGATGACAACAGCTATCGCACTTTTCACTCGGCACAGCCCGACGTCGGTATCGGCCAGCGGGTGAAGGTCCGTGATGGCCAACTGGTGGGGGCAGGTTGAACCGCGGCAGATGGAGGATCATGGCCTGCGCACTTCCCGCACTGTTGCTGGCAGCGTGCGGCACACCGCCCCAGCAAACCCAAAAACCACGCTTCAACCTGTCCGGTTATTCGGCGACCTTCAAACAAGGCCATGCCGATGGTTGTGCTTCGGCAAGCGGCAGGCAGCGTCGCGATGAGCAGCTGTTCCGTGACAACGCGGATTACATGATGGGCTGGAACGACGGCCGCAGCACCTGCAAATAATGAAAGCGGCAGAATTAGGAGGCGGCTGGAAGCGCGCCGCGGCTTGAGAATTAAGAAGCGGCTGGAAGCGCGCCGCGGCTTGAGAATTAGGAGGCGGCTGGAAGCGCGCCGCAGCTTGAGAATTAGGAAGCGGCTGGAAGTGCGCCGCAGCTTGAGAATTAGGAAGCGGCTGGAAGTGCGCCGCAGTTTGAGAATTAGGAGGCGGCGAGATGCTTGCCGCAGCTTGAATCGGGAAGCGGCAAGATGTGTGCCGCAGTGGAATTCTAAAGCGGCTGGAAGCCCGCCGCGTCGTTAATTGCGGTGCAGCGATGTTTCGTTGAGCGTCAGCCAGTACGCGCCGATCTGCTGCACGGTGCTGATGTAACTCTCGTAAGCCACCGGCTTGATCACATAGCTGTTGCAGCCCAGGCTTTGGCACAGCGCAATGTCCCGCGGTTCGCCCGAGGACGTGAACACCACCACACACAGGCGCTGCGTGCGTGCGGTTTCACGGATCTGCCGCAGCACTTCCGTGCCGTCGAGTTTCGGCAGTTTCAGGTCGAGCAGCACCAGGTCGGGCAGCTCTGTCATCGTGGCCAGCGTTTCCAGTGCCGCTGCGCCATCGCGCGCGACGATGACCTCGGCACCCCAGTCGCCGCGGCGCAGCGCGCGCTGGGTCAGCGACTCGTCGTCGGGGTTGTCTTCGACCAGCAGGATGCGGCGTCGGATCACACTGATGCCCGTGTGGGCTGGCCGGCAGGGGCTGCGGCCGGCGGCTCGAGGTGCCAGTGCGGATGTTGCTGCAGAAAGCGTGCGAGGTCTGCCGCGGGCACCGGCCGGCTGATCAGGTAGCCCTGCATCAGATCGCAGCCATGCACGCGGAGGAAATCTGCCTGTGCCGCGGTTTCCACCCCTTCGGCGACCACGCTCAGGCGCAGGCTGCGCCCCATCGCGATGATGGCATGGGTGATGGCGACGTCGTCGGCGTCTGCGGGCACGTCCTGGATGAATGAACGGTCGATCTTGATGGTGTTGACCGGGAAACGCTTGAGATAACTCAGCGAAGAATAACCGGTACCGAAATCGTCGATGGCAAGCAGCACGCCCACCGCGCGCAGTTCGCGCAGGATGGCGGCGGCGCGCTCCGGATTGTCCATCACCATGCCTTCGGTGATTTCCAGTTCAAGGCTTTCCGGCGCGAGCCCGCTGTCCTGGAGGATCTGCTGCACATCTGCGACCAGTTCGCTCTGGGTGAACTGGCGCGGCGAGAGGTTGACGGCAATGCGGAAGCTGCGGTTGCCGGCAGCCTGCCAGCGCCGGGCATCGGCGCAGGCCTGCTGCAGCACGATGCGGCCGATGGGGATGATCAGTCCGGTTTCCTCGGCCAGCGGGATGAATTTGTCCGGAGCGATCATGCCGACGCCGGGGCGGTTCCAGCGCAGCAGCGCCTCCGCGCCGATGACGCGGCCGCTGGCGATTTCCACCTGCGGCTGGTAGTGCACGAGGAATTCATCGCGCTCCACTGCCTGGCGCAGCGAACGCTCCAGTGCAACGTGTTCGGTTGACCGCGCGTTCATCTGCGGAGAATGGAACTGGAAATTGTTTTTGCCCTGGTCCTTGGCGCGGTACATCGCCAGTTCGGCGTTGCGCAGCAGCGCCGTGGTGTCGACGCTGTCGCTGGGGTAGGTGCTGATGCCGATACTCGCAGACAGGTGGTAGTCCTCGCCGTTGAGATGGTAGGGCTGGGCCACCGCGTCCAGCACGCGGGTTGCCGCGGAGCGCGCGGCTTCCGGGTTGTCGATGTCGCGCATCAGCGCGGCGAATTCGTCGCCGCCGAAACGCGATACCAGATCCGATTCACGCAGGCACTGCCGCAACCGGGCAGTAACCTGACGCAGCACTTCGTCGCCGCTGTCGTGGCCGGCGGTGTCGTTGATCAGTTTGAAGCGGTCGAGGTCGATGAACAGCACTGCGATCGGTTTTTTCTCGCGGTTGGCGTCGCGCAGGGCCTGCTCCAGCAACTGGCGGAACAGCAGGCGGTTGGGCAGGCCCGACAGTTCGTCGAAGTGGGTCAGGCGCCACATCCGCTCCTCGGAGCGCGCCCGTTCGCTGATGTCGCGGATGACCACGGTGAACTTGGAGGCGTTGTTGACCGTCATCCGGCTGGCGCGGATTTCCACCGGGATGGAGCGGCCGTCGCGGGCGCGGGCGTGGGTCTGCAGGTCGGCCGGTTCCGTCGCGGTAATGTCCCGTGGCGCAAACAGGGCCTCCCCGAAACTGGTGTCGGCCGCGTCCGTGTGCAGCAGGTCCTGAAAGCGGGTGCCATGCAGTTCCGCTGGCGCATAACCGATCATGCGCGCGAGGGCGGGATTGGCGAATTCGACCTTGCCTTCGAGGCTGACCATGGCAATGCCGTCGGCCGCAGTGTTGATGATCGAGTTGAGCAGGGCTTCATTGGCTTGCAGGGTGTGGGCCGCAACGCGGGCGGAGCGTCGGATGTCGGCGTCACCCAGTTCCCGGATGATGACCGCGCCCAGCCGACCCAGACTTTGCTTCATCACGAAGTCCTGGGCACCCCGGCGCATCGCCGCCACTGCGGTTTCTTCGCCGATGGCGCCGGAGACGATGATGAACGGAATGTCGGGGTCGTGCGCTTTGACCATAGCCAGCGCCGACAGGCCGTCGAACTGCGGCAGGTTGTGGTCGCAGAGCACGACATCCCAATGCTGCTGCGCCAGTGAGCGGCTGAGGTCGGCACGGCTCCATACCCGCTGCTGGTTGATGTTCAGGCCGCTGTCTTTCAATGAAGCGAGAATCAGTGCGGCGTCCGCTTCATCGTCTTCAACCAGCAGCACACGGGTGATGGCGGTCATGCGGGACAGGCCGGCGATAACGCAGCAGTGGGGAAATGCGCGCAATGAGGGGTCATTGGCGTCGGAGTATAACCCACTGTATTTGATTGCTATTCGGCTGGCTGGGGGGTGACGGCGACCTGCGTTCAGCCCTTGACGCGGCTGATGCGCACGACTTCGGGAATTTTGCGCAGATCGCGGACGATGCGGGCAAGATGCATGCGGTTCATCACCTGCACGGTGAAACGCATGCCGGTATAGGTGCCGCCGTCCTCGGGGTCGACGGCGACGTTCTGGATGTTGGATTCGGCGGCGGCGATTTCGGCGGCGACCTTGGCCAGCACGCCGCGCTGGTTGGCCACCACCAGCCGGATGCCGACATCAAACAGCTTCGACGGATTGGCATCCCACTGCACGTCGAGCACACGCTCGGGATCGCGGTGGCTTTTGGCAATAATCGGGCAGTCGTGGGTGTGCACCACCATGCCCTGACCTTTGCTGATGATGCCGATGATCGGGTCACCCGGAATCGGCCCGCAGCAGCGCGCGAACTGGACGGCGATGCCCTCCGAACCGCGCACCACGACGGCACCTACCGGGCGGGCTTCTGCCGGCAGCGGCTCGCCCAGTGCCAGCAGTTGATGGGCGACCACCACCGCGAGGCGTTTGCCGAGGCCGATGTCGGACAGGATGTCGTCGCGCGAGCGGCCGCTGGAATCGCGCACCAGCTTGTCCCATTGTGCTTCGCTGACGTCCGGCAGGCTGGCCTTGAAATTCGCCAGTGCCTGCTGCAGCAGGCGGCTGCCGAGCTGCACCGACTCGGAAAAATGCATGGTTTTGAGGAAGTGCCGGATGTGCGCGCGCGCCTTGGCGGTGGCGACGAAATTCAGCCACAGCGGGTTCGGCTTGGCATGCGAGGCGGTGATGATTTCGACGCGGTCGCCGTTGCGCAGTTCGGTGCGGAGCGGCATCAGTTCCTGGTTGATCTTGACGGCGACGCAGCGGTTGCCGATGTCGGTGTGTACGGCGTAGGCGAAATCGACCGCGCTGGCGCCGCGCGGCAGCGACATGATCTTGCCCTTGGGCGTGAACACGTAGACCTCGTCCGGGAACAGGTCGACCTTGAGGTGTTCGAGAAATTCGACCGAGTCGCCGGACTCGGACTGCATTTCGAGCAGGCTCTGCAGCCACTGGTGGGTTTTCTGCTGCAGTTCCGACAATGACGTATCAGAGCTTTTGTAGAGCCAGTGCGAGGCAACGCCGGCTTCGGCGATCTTGTGCATTTCCGCGGTGCGGATCTGGATTTCGATCGGGCTGCCGAAGGGGCCGAACAGCGTGCTGTGCAGTGACTGGTAACCGTTGGCCTTGGGGAACGCGATGTAGTCCTTGAACTTGCCCGGGATCGGCTTGTAGAGCCCGTGCAGCACGCCGAGTGCGACGTAACAGGCCGGCATGTCCTTGACGATGATGCGGAAACCGAACACATCGTGCACCTGCGCGAAGGACAGGTGTTTTTCACGCATTTTCCGGTACACCGAGTGCAGGTGTTTTTCGCGGCCCTGCACCTGCGCTTCCAGTTTGAAATCCCCCAGCCGGCGTTCGATGCCTTCCAGCACCTTGCTGACGCCTTCGCGGCGGTTGCCGCGCGCGGTGCGCACCGCTTTGGCCAGCACGCGGAAACGATCCGGGAACAGGTGCTGGAACGCCAGATCTTCCATTTCCTGGTAGATGCTGTTCAGCCCCAGACGATTGGCGATGGGGGCGTAGATTTCCAGGGTTTCGCGCGCGACGCGCTGGCGTTTCTGCGGGTTCACGGCGTCCAGCGTGCGCATGTTGTGCAGACGGTCAGCGAGCTTGATCAGCATCACGCGCACATCGCGCGCCATCGCCAGCAGCATTTTGCGGAAATTTTCGGCCTGCGCCTTTTCCTGGCTGTCGAATTCGATGCGGTCGAGTTTCGACACGCCATCCACCAGCTCGGCGACGGGGCGGCCGAATTGTTCGGCGATCTGGTTTTTGGTGACGTCGGTGTCTTCGACAACGTCGTGCAGCAGTGCTGCGGTCAGCGCCTGTGCATCAAGATGCCATTGCGCGAGGATGCTGGCGACCGCCAGCGGATGCGCGATGTAGGGCTCGCCGGATTTGCGGAACTGCCCCTGGTGCGCCGACTCGCTGAAGTCGTAGGCGGCCTGGAGTTGCGACAGATCTTCGGGCTTCAGGTATCCCGACCACTCCTTGAACAACGCGGAAGCGGTGAGCGGTGCGGCAACGATGGGGCGGGCTGAGGCGGTCATGCGTCCGCTGTAGTCTGCCGTCCGCGTTCAGGAGCAACGCCTCAGCCGGAGGCGTGTGCGGCCTGTTACGTCGGGCTTTTGTTGAGGATGTCTGCGCCGTATTTTCCCGCTGCGAGTTCGCGCAGCGCAATCACGGTCGGTTTGTCGCGGGTTGCATCGATCATCGGCTGGGCACCGTTCGCCAGCAGCCGGGCGCGATAAGTGGCCGCCAGCGTCATGTCGAAACGGTTGGGGATGATTTTCATGCAGTCGTCTACAGTGATGCGGGCCATGTGGTTTCCTACTTGAGTCGTTTGATCAGTGCGGGATGCCGGTTCAGCTGGCGCGGGGTGCGTAGACGTTCGGCGCGGATCACATCCTGAAGTTCGGATGCGGCCGCCCGGAAATCGTTGTTGATAATAACATAATCGAAGTCCGTAACGTGGGCGATTTCCTCGCGCGCGTTGGTCAGACGCAGCGTGATTACATCCGCGGAATCCTGGCCGCGGCTGTTCAGGCGCTGCATCAACGCTTCGAACGAGGGCGGCAGGATAAAAATGCTGATGGCTGCCGGCATCAGCCTGCGCACCTGGGCGGCGCCCTGCCAGTCGATTTCAAGAACGATGTCGACATCGGCGGCCATTTGCGTCTCGACCCATTTGCGTGATGTGGCGTAACGGTTGTCGTGCACCAGCGCTGACTCCAGGAAATCGCCGGCCAGCGCCATGCGCTCAAATTCGGCCACGCTGACAAAATGATAGTGGCTGCCGTTGACTTCACCCGGTCGCGTTGGTCGCGTGGTGTACGACACCGATTTGCGGATGCCGCGGTCAGCTTCGAGCAGCGCGCTTACCAGGCTGGTTTTGCCGGCGCCGGAGGGCGCGCTGACGATGTAGAGATTGCCGCTCATGC
>JBBQAO010000064.1:0-20289 GCA_038316355.1 Burkholderiales bacterium | reverse complement strand
TGTGGTGCTGATCGGAGGGCCGGGCACCGGTAAAACACACCTTGCCACAGCGCTCAGCGTATCGGGTGTCACGCAGCACGGCAAAAAGGTGCGCTTTTACTCAACGGTCGATTTGGTCAATGCGCTCGAGCACGAGAAGCTGATGAACAAACCGGGGCGAATCGCGCAAAGCCTATCGCGGCTGGACTTGGTCGTACTCGATGAGCTGGGCTATTTACCGTTCAGCCAGGCCGGTGGCGCGTTGCTGTTTCACCTGCTCTCAAAGCTCTATGAGCATACGAGCGTTCTGATCACGACGAACCTGACGTTTGCCGAATGGTCGAGTGTGTTTGGGGACGCAAAGATGACTACCGCGCTACTTGATCGTCTGACGCACCACTGCCACATCGTGGAAACCGGCAACCAGTCCTATCGCTTCCTGCACAGCACCAAACAGGCCAAGAGTCAGATCAAAGCGCGCGAGCAAAGCAAAAGGGCAAATCCCAAAGAGACCGAAACAACACTTGAAGAGGAGGAGCCGATCTGAGAAATAGAAAAGCAAAAACCACCAAAGGGGTATAGTTATCCACAGCTGGCTGTAGTCAGGTCAGCAAAAGCCCCTGGTCAAAATTCAATCGGCACAGGTGGTCAAAATTCAACCGGCGCCAACACCCTTGCCGTCCGGCAGCTTGTAGGGCTCCGGTCGCGGTTTGGCGGTACGGCACTGGGCATCGGTCAGCATGGTGCGGGTCTCCGACATTGCCGCCGTACCCGCTTTTTTTGGGCGGGTTTTGACGGGGCATACCCGAAAACATACCCGCTTTTGAACCGGATTGCAACGAATCGGTTCAGGGCCTTATGGAACAATAACTTATTTATTTACGTGTAGTTATGTTTCCAGTAGCTTCCAGACAATGCCTGCAAAGTCCGGAATTTTGCTTAGACATTGAAACGGAAATGCATCACATCACCGTCCCTGACGATGTAGTCCTTGCCTTCGAGGCGCATTTTCCCGGCTTCCTTCGCACCCTGCTCGCCCTTGGCGGCAATGTAATCGTTGTAAGCAATCACTTCGGCGCGGATGAAGCCCTTTTCAAAATCAGTGTGGATCGCCCCCGCTGCCTGCGGTGCAGTGTCACCCTTGTGAATGGTCCAGGCGCGCACTTCTTTCGGCCCGACGGTGAAATAGGTCTGCAGCCCGAGCAGCGTGTAGCCGGCGCTGATCACCCGGTTGAGTCCGGGCTCCTGCATGCCCATGTCGGCGAGAAAAATCGCCTTGTCTTCATCGCTCATGTCGCCGATCTCCGCCTCGATCGCGGCGCAAACCGCCACCACCGGCGCCTTTTCCCGCGCTGCCAGCGCGACCACCGCATCCAGATGCGCATTACCCTCGAAACCGCCTTCGCGCACATTTGCCACATACATCGCTGGCTTGGCGGTGATCAGGCACAGCGGCTTGAGCGTCGCCTGTTCCTCAACCGACAGATCGAGTGCCCGCACCGGCCGCGCTTCATTGAGCGTCGCCTGGCATTTTTCCAGCACCGCCACCATGCGTGTCGCTTCCTTGTCGGTGCCGGACTTGGCCAGTTTCACGGATTTTGCAAGCTGGCGTTCGACGGCCGTCAGATCGGCCAGCGCCAGTTCGGTGTTGATGATTTCAATGTCGTCCAGCGGATTGATGCGGCCGGCAACGTGAATCACGTTTTCGTCTACAAAGCAGCGCACGACATGCGTGATGGCATCGGTTTCGCGGATGTTGGCGAGGAACTGGTTGCCGAGCCCCTCGCCCTTGGATGCGCCCGCCACCAGACCGGCGATGTCGACGAACTCCACGGTCGCCGGCAGTACCTTTTCCGGTTTCTGCATGGCAGCCAGCGTGTCCAGCCGCGGATCCGGCACCGCAACAATGCCAACGTTCGGCTCAATGGTGCAGAACGGATAGTTCTCCGCCGCGATGCCGGCCTTGGTCAGCGCGTTGAACAGGGTGGATTTGCCGACGTTGGGCAGGCCGACGATGCCGCATTTCAATGCCATGATGTGTGAACCGTAAAAAGAAAATAGAAAAAAACGTGATAAACAGCGTGGTGAACAGCGGAGTTTCCGGTGATCATTCCGCGCCGTCCGCAGGTTTGGTATGCAGGCGCAACATTGCCGCCTGCATGTCGTTTGCAGCCATCAGCGGCCATACCTCCTGCGCGCGGGCCATCGCGTCATCGATCGCGCGGTGCTCCTCGGCGCGCGGCGCATGCAGCACGTAATCGACCACTTCCTGCTCGCTTGCCGCCAGTTCGCGCGGATGCCCGATACCGATGCGCAGGCGCCAGAAATCCTTGCTGCCCAGGCGGGCCGCCACGCTGCGCACGCCGTTGCCGGATGCGCTGCCGCCGAATTTCAGTTTGACCACGCCCGGTGCGAGATCGAGTTCGTCGTGCACGATCAGGATGTCCGCTGCTTCAATCTTGAAAAAATCCGCGAGCGCGCCGACAGCGCGGCCCGATTCGTTCATGTATGTCGCCGGTTTCAATAACCAGATGTCGCCCGTAACACCGCCGGTGGCGCCGGGGATTTTCGCGACTTCACCATGGAAACGCGCCTCGAGGCGACACTCGGCCCCGACCGACCGCGCCAGCGCATCGATCCACCAGAAGCCCGCGTTATGCCGCGTGGCTGTGTATTTTTTTCCCGGATTTCCCAATCCGACGACCAGTTTCATGATGTCCGTTTTATTCCCGCACTTTATTCCCGTGCTTTATTCCCGTGCTTTATTCCCGTGCTTTATTTCCGCGCTGTGTTCCGCACTCGACATCGCCACCCGGATAATACATTAACCCGTTGTTTTTATTATATTTTTAATAAAAACGCCCGCCAGCATAAAGAGCTCTGGCGGGCGCCGTTCGATCGCAGCAGCCGCAAGCGGCCAGTGCGTCGCATGCTTACTTCTTCTCGGCAGGTTTCTTGTCGTCTTTCTTGTCGCCACCAGCGGCCGCGGCAGCTGCTGCAGCTTCCGGCGTCTGAGCCGTAATTTCGGTAACCGGCGCGGCCACTTCCTCAACCGCGACCTCCTTCGGCACCTGCACTGTGGCTACCGATGCATTGTCGGCTTTCACCTTGGGCAAAGGTTCGACACCCTTGGGCAGCACCAGATCCGACACGTGCATCGAATGGCCGAGTTCCAGGTCTTTCAGATCGACCTCAATGTATTCCGGCAGATCATCCGGCAGACACTGGATTTCGAGCTCATTGAGGATGTGCTGCGCCACGCCCTTGCCGACCTTCACGCCGGGCGAAATCTCGGCATTCATGAAGTGCAGCGGCACCGCCATGTGGATTTTTTTCTTCGGGTCGACGCGCTGGAAGTCAACGTGCTGCACCTGTTCCTTGAACGGATGCATCTGGAAGTCGCGCAGCAATACGCGACCCTTGTCGCCTTCCAGCGTCATGTCGAGAATCGACGAATGAAAGGCTTCCAGCTTCAGGTGGCGCAACAGCGCCTTGTGGTCAAACTCTACACTTTGCGCGTCCTTGCCGGCGCCATAAATCACGCCGGGGACGCGACCCGTCGTACGCAGGCGGCGGCTCGCACCTTTGCCCTCTTTCGTACGCGGAAACGCGGTAACTTCGATTTTCATCTCACTCTCCAGTAATTGCGGGAATCCGCGACCAGTATTCCCGCGTTAAAAAGAAGCCGGGATGATTTCCAGCCTCCACAAAACCTTTTCCCATACGCACAAACATATTCAGCACGGGGCTTCAGGTGCGCCCGAGCATCTTGGGCGCCGTTCAACTTATGGCGCCGTCCTACTTATTCAGGTGCGCCCGAGCACTTTGGCCGCGAATACCTATTCGACGAATAGAGAACTCACCGAATCCTCGGCGCTGATGCGACGCATCGTTTCCGCCATCAGCCCGGACACCGTCAGCACACGAATCTTCGCGCACTTGCGCGCCGCTTCAGTCAGCGGAATCGTATCGGTGACGACGATTTCGTCGAGCGCCGACGCGGTAATGCGTTCCACCGCCGAACCCGACAGCACCGCGTGCGTGCAATACGCCAGCACCTTCTCGGCGCCATGCTTTTTCAGCGCACTGGCAGCCTCGCACAGCGTGTTCGCCGTATCCACCATGTCATCAACGATGACGCAGGTCCGTCCCTCGATCTCGCCGATGATGTTCATCACCGTCGCGACATTGGGCCGCGGCCGGCGTTTGTCGATGATCGCCAGGTCGGCTTCCAGCCGTTTCGCCATTGCCCGCGCCCGCACCACACCGCCGACGTCCGGCGACACCACGACCAGCTGCTGGTAATCGTGTTTCCAGATGTCACCGAGCATGATCGGCCCGGAATAAATATTGTCCACCGGAATATCGAAAAATCCCTGGATCTGTTCCGAGTGCAGATCCATGGTCAGCACGCGGTCCACACCCACGCTGCTCATCATGTTCGCCACCACCTTGGCGGTAATCGGCACCCGTGCCGAATTCGGCCGCCGGTCCTGCCGCGCATAACCCATGTACGGAATCGCCGCGGTGACACGCCCGGCCGAAGCCCGCTTCAGCGCATCCACCATCACCAGCAGTTCCATCAGCGTGTCGTTGGTCGGTGCGCAGATCGACTGCAGGATGAACACATCCTTGCCGCGGACGTTCTCGAGGATTTCCACCATCACCTCGCCGTCGCTGAACCGCCCGACCTTGGCACGTCCGATGTGGATGTCGAGATGGCTGACCACCGCCTCCGCGAGCCGCGGATTGGCGTTACCGGTAAACACCATCAGCCTGTCTAGCGCCACCACACACCCCCTGGATAATGCCCGCCGCAAACCCTGCTTACCAAACCTGCCGCTACAACCAAGTGGCTGGGGAGGAAGGATTCGAACCTTCGCATGCTGGAATCAAAATCCAGTGCCTTAACCAACTTGGCGACTCCCCAACCGAACCCTTGCCCTGCCACGCCCGACGCCGCCTCCGGCATCAGTCGCTCAGTCATTCTTCAACTCAGTCTTCGATCAACTCCGCCAGCCCATACAAGGGATGCTGATCCAGCCCGCGCGCCACAAACCCAAACATGCCGGCCGGACATGCAGCCAGCGCCCGCTGCGCCCCCGACTCGTCCGCAAACGCCGCAAACACGCAAGCTCCGGATCCGGTCATCTGCGCCCCGCCGACCGTGGCCAGCCATGCGAGATGCGTGGCGACCTCCGGGTACAGTCTGCAAACCAGGGGCTCGAGATCATTCCCTGCCGGCACGGAAAAGCCTTGTATTTTAATCGGTTCCGAGTCCCGTTTCAATTCCGGATGCTGGAAAATCCCCGCTGTGGCCACCGCCACCGGCGGCACCAGCACCAGATACCAGGCCGGCGCCACCGGCAACGGCGCCAGGACCTCGCCCACACCCCCGGCCAGGGCCGTCTGGCCGTAGATGAACACCGGCACATCGGCGCCCAGCGGCAATGCCAGATCCTGCAAACGCTTGCGCGACAGTCCGGTACCCCACAGATGGTTCAGCGCCAGCAGCGTAGTCGCAGCATCGGAGCTACCGCCGCCCAGCCCGCCGCCGAAGGGCAGGCGTTTGTCGACGGCAATATCCGCCCCCAGCGTCGTGCCGGTCGCCGCCTGCAGCGCACGCGCCGCACGCAGGGACAGGTCATCTGTTTCGGCCACACCCGGCAACGGCCGGACGCGGACAATGACTCCGTCACGGCGCACCCGCAACCACACGGTGTCGCCATAATCAATAAAGCGGAACACGGTCTGCAGCAGGTGGTAACCGTCGGCACGGCGGCCGGTCACGCGCAGCATCAGGTTGAGTTTTGCCGGCGCGGGAAAACCGGCCATGTTCAGCACTGGCCAATCATTCATCGCCGCATCACCCGCCGTCCTGCTGCCGCCATTCGTCAATGACCATGCGAATGCGCTGGCCGCCCTGCGTCAACTCCAGTTGCCGCGGCAGGCTGCTCCCGGTTTCAGGATAAACATAACGAATCTGCCAGCCCTCCTGCTCCAGCAAGGACAAGCTGCCGCGCGCATCGCGGGTGACGGCCGCGGTCGCGCTGCCCGGCACGGTCCCGCCACGAATCCAGTGCTGCAACTGGGCGAGGGGCAGCGGCCAGCCCAGCGCCTGGCGCGTCAAACTCTCGACCGACAACGCACGGTATTCCTGCTGATCGGCAGTGGTGAGGGTTGCGCCGCCCGCGTCAGCGGTGATGTAGGCCAGCGTCTGCCCGACCGGTGACATCAACCAGATCTCGTTGTCAGCTGCGCCATGGCGCCAGCGGAAATTGGCGGAAAACGCACGGCCTTCACTGCTGGCCAACACACGTCCGAGGATGTCAAAAGGTTCCGCTGCCGGAACATTCGTCCCCGGGGCAAACATCACACAGCCGGCGCACAGCAACGCTGCGGCACCCGCCGCCAGCAGCCGGGCGACACGAAAATTCATTGGGCCGATTGCAGAACGACGGGGTCGAGGCGCTTGACGGTGCTTTGTAACACTTCGTTTTTGGGATGATTGCGCAGGGCATCCGTCCACAGTTTCCGCGCCTCCGCCTGCCGCCCGAGCAGCCACAACACCTCGCCGAGATGGGCGGCAATTTCACCATCAGGCCGCAACTCGAATGAACGCTGCAGATAACCCAGGGCCTCTTCATTGCGGCCGTGCCGATGCAGCACCCAGCCCAGGCTGTCGAGGATAAACGGGTCTTCGGGTGCGAGTTTATGCGCGGTCTCGATCAGTTCAAGGGCTTCAGGCAAACGCTGGTTGCGATCGGCGAGCGTGTAACCGAGTGCGTTGTAGGCGTGCGCATGGGTCGGCCGCATCGCGATGACCTTGCGCAGATTGGCTTCGAGCACGTCGATGCGATTGACTTTCTCCGCCGCCATCGCGTGGTCATACAGCAGATCCGGTGAATCCGGCGCACGCGCGACCGCGGCCCCGAGAAAATCAAATGCTTCCTGGTGAGCATTGGCGTCACGCAACAGACCGGCCTCGGCCAGTATGAGCTGGGTGCGCTGCTGCGCGTCAGCGGCCTCGACGGCCTGCAGGTGACGGCGCGCTTCGGGCAGCTTGCCCTGCTTCGCCAGCACGCCGGCATAACGGGCCTGCGCAGCAACAAACTGCGCGCCGTGCGTAACGCTGGCATACCACTTCAGCGCCTCGTCATCGCGCTTCAGCTCCTCGTTGACCTGTCCCAGGTACATCCGCACCGTGTCCGGATCCTTGTGGCCGATGTCCAGCGCGCGCCGCAATTGCGCTTCGGCAGCCACATAATCCCTGGCCTGCATCGACAGCGTCGCCACCGCCATGGTGATCTCGGGGTTGTTCGGCGCTTCACCGAGCAGCACTTCAAGCTGTTTGCGCGCCTCGGGAAACCGCCGCGCAGTGACCAGCATGCGGGCGTAGTTCAGCCGCGCATCGCGTGCATTCGGATTGGCATTGACGAAACCGCCCAAAAAAATGATCGCCTCGTCCGCCGAACTGCGCTGCAGGGCCTGCGCCTGGAACAGCGCGGCGAGTTCCCAGCCCGGCCTGAGTTTGAGCGCCTGACGGGCGGCGTCGAGCGCAGCCTGCTGCTCATTGGCGTTCCATGCCGCCTGGGCCACCGCGAGGCTGGCTTCCGGCACCTGCGGATATTTTGCCGCCAGGGTGCGCAGCAGGCGCAGTATCGCCGGCTTGTCCGGATGGCCCGCCACCAGCGTCGATATCTGCAGAAAATTCTGTCCGACATTTTCGCGATCACCGGCCAGCCATTTTTCGAGATGGGGCACTGCGTCGTCCAGCCGCGACTGGTTGACCAGCAGCGCGATCAGCGTCTGCCGCGCCCGCGCCGATTCAGGATCAGCCTGCAGCCACAAGGTCGCCGCCTCCAGTGCGGCGGGCAGGAAGCGCGCGTTCCATGCGACCTCGGCGGCGCGGCGCGCGATCCGCGGATCTTTGGTCTCGCGCGCGACTTCGAGGAACGCCGGCACCGCCACATGCGGCTGGCCGCGCTGAAGCGCGATCTCGGCCAGCGTGATCCTGAACAGGATGGCTTCGCTCAGCTCGACGTTGGGCAGAGGTATGGCCCGCGGCGCAGGCAACTGCGTCACCACTTTCGGCAGCGGCTGGGCAGCGACGACAGGCGGCGCCGCTTCGGTTTTTGCCGGAGGCTGCGCACAGGCAGGCAGGGCAAGGCAGGCAGTAAGCGCTAGGGTTCTGGTCAGATTCATCGGATGATTGTGTAGCTGGCGCAGCAGCAGGACGGGATTCCGGATGCGCATTGCGCAAACGCCTTCATAATGAGACACATATTAGGTATATTCGATGCTTACCACAAGGCAACTTGCGCCAGCCGTTGATGATTCCCACCGACCCCACTTTAACCATCTGCGCCAGGGGTCTATCCCGCCGCTTCGGCACGCATGTCGCCGTCAAAGCCGTTGATCTGGACGTGCGCCGCGGCGAAGTGCTCGGACTGCTCGGCCCCAACGGCGCCGGGAAAACCACCACCATGCAGATGTTGACAGGCAATCTGGCGCCGAGTGCCGGAGAAATCCGCATTTGTGACATTGATTTGCTGGAAAAACCGGTACCGGCCAAGGCGCGCATCGGTTATCTGCCGGAAACCCCACCGCTGTACCGGGAATTGAACGTGCGGGAATATCTCGACCTGGCTGCCCGGCTGCATCGCGTACCCAAGGCACAGCGCGCGGCTGCGGTCACCGCCGCGATGGCGCGTTGCGGCCTCGCCGACGTCGGCCGCAAACTGATCGGCACCCTGTCCAAGGGTTACCAGCAGCGCGTCGGCATTGCCCAGGCGATCGTGCACGAACCCGACGTCATCATCCTCGATGAACCCACGGTCGGCCTCGACCCCAACCAGATCCTCGAGATCCGTGCACTGATCCGCGAACTCGGCGGCAAGCACAGCGTGATCCTGTCCACACACATCCTGCCGGAAGTTGAAGCGGTCTGCGATCGGGTGCAGATCATGCATCACGGTGAAGTGGTGTTCAGCAACACCATCGCCGGCCTGCGCGATTTCCAGCGCGGCCGCACCGTCACCGTCAGCCTGCACCGCCCGCCCGATATCGCCGCGCTGCGTGCAGTCGCCGGTGTCGCCGGCGTGGCAGCCGCAGGCGAGGGCCGCTTCCAGATCCAGTTCGCGCCCGACAGCGATCCGTCGGAAACGCTGGTCAGCGCCGCCAGCGCCGGTGACTGGGGGCTCTACCAGCTCACACCGGCGCAAAGCAGCCTCGAAGAGGTGTTCGTGCAACTGACCCGGCAGGTGGGCCCGTCATGATTTTCACCATCGCCGGCAAGGAGTTGCGTACCCTGTTCACCTCACCCTTGGCATGGCTGGTGCTCACCGTGGTGCAGGTCGTGCTCGGTTACGGCTTCCTGAAACGCCTCGACGATTTCATGCAGGTCCAGTCGCAACTGGCGCAAATGGCCAGTCCGCCGGGCATTACCGAACTGGTTGCCGCACCGACCTACGCCACCGCTGCGGCTATGCTGCTGTTCGCGGTGCCACTGCTGGCGATGCGCATGATCGCCGAGGAGCGCCGCAACCAGACGCTGACGCTGCTGTTGTCCGCGCCGGTGTCGATGACGGAAATCATCCTCGGCAAATTCACCGGACTGATGATTTTCCTGCTGATCATCATTGTGCTGGTGCTGGCGATGCCGCTGCTGCTCGCGACCGGCACCCGCCTCGACTTCGGCCTGCTCGCCGGACTGACGCTGGCGCTGCTGCTGCTCGCCGCCAGTTTCACCGCGGTCGGCCTGTATGCCTCCAGCCTGACTGCGCAACCAATGGCCGCAGCACTGCTCGGCTTCGGCATGCTGCTGGCGATGCTGTTCATGGGCGAGACCGCCGGCGACAGCCTGCGTGCCCGCGGCTGGCAGGTGCCGGCGGCATTTGCGCAGGTGTTCTCCCCGCTGAAAAATTTCGAACCGCTGGGCCGGGGCATCATCGACAGTTATGCCATCGTCTGTCCGCTGCTGCTGACAGCAGCCTTCCTGATACTCGCCATCCGCCGCCTCGACGGCCGGCGCCTGCGGGGGTAGAGCCTTGCGGATCACCGGCAGCCTGCGCTGGCAGCTCATCGTGCAGAGCGGAATATTCGTGGTGCTGCTGGCGCTGCTGGTCGCGCTGCTCGCCTGGGTCGCCCATGAATACCGCATGGAAAAAGATGTCACGCGCAGCGCGCGCAATTCGCTGTCGGCAGCCACCATCGGCGCGCTGCAGCAGATGCAGGGTCCGCTGCGCGTCACCGCCTATGCGGTGCGCCAGGATGCGAGCGGCGCCAACATCCACAAACTGATCGAAGAGCGGGTGCGCACCTACCAGCGCGCCAAGCGCGACCTCGAATTGCAGCTGATCGATCCGCGCGAACAGCCCAAGCTGGCGGCGGAAGCCGGCCTGCGCGCGCCCAGCACCATGGTCATCGAATACCAGCGGCGCACTGAACAGATTCCGCTCAACGAATTCAATGAACAGAATTTTGCCAATGCGCTGGTGCGCCTGCTGCGCGGCGCCAACAGCCTCGTGTTGTGGCTGGACGGCCACGGCGAGCGCAAACTCGACGGCCCTGCCAACCACGACCTCGGCAGTTTCGGCCAGCAGTTGCGCGAAAAAGGCTTCAGCATCAGCGGCATCAATCTCGGACTCGCGCAGGAAGTTCCGGCCAACGCAGCGCTGCTGGTGATCACCCAGCCGCAGGTCGACCTGCAGCCGGCCGAAGTGGAAAAACTGCTGAACTACACTGACCGCGGCGGCAACCTTCTGTGGCTGATCGACACCGAGCCGCTGCGCGGGCTGCAGCCGCTCGCTGAAAAACTCGGGCTGGTACTGACGCCGGGCACCGTCATCGATCCGGCACTGGCACCGCGCAGCGGTCCGCCGGTGTTTGCCGTCGCCGCGAATTACGCGCGGCACGTGGTGGTCGGCACACTGCAGTACAACACCCTGTTCCCTCATGCCCGGCAGATCGGCGCCGATGACGGCGCCGGCTGGCGCGTCACGCCGCTGATCGACGTCGCGCCGCGCGGCTGGGTGGAAACCGGCAAACTCGACGCCAAGTCGACCTTCGACAAGTCCCGCGATTTTCAGGGCCCGGTCAATATCGCCACCGCCTTCGAGCGCACGGTCGGCGACCGTGAGCAACGCGTGATCGTCGTCGGCACCGGGCATTTCCTGTCGAACAGTTTCATCGGCAACGGTGGCAACCTCGCGCTCGGCACCGGCATGTTTAACTGGCTGGCCGGCGAAGACACTCTGGCCACCATCGACCCGCGCCCTGCCGCCGACACCCGGCTCGACATCGACGGCACGCAGCTCTACCTGATCGCGTTTGTGGTGCTGCTGCTGCTGCCGCTGACCTTCGCCGTCACCGGCGGGGTGGTGTGGTGGCGCCGGCGCAACGCGACCTGACGCTGCCGGCATGAAGCGCGGCTGGCTGCTGAATGTGGTGTTGCTCGCCGCAGTTGCCGCGCTGGCGTATTTCGTCTGGCTGACACCTTCCCGTGATGAGCAGGCGAAACCAGCGCTGTCCACGCTGCAATCGGCACAGGTAAAACGCATCACGCTGGAACGTCCCGGCAAGCCGGCCGTCACCCTGGAACGGCAGGATGCGCAGTGGCTGATCACCGCACCGCTGCACGCCCGCGCCGACGAATTCCAGGTGCTGCGCATGCTGACCATCCTCGAAGCACAGCCGAGCGCGCAACTGCCGGCGACCGATCTGGAACGTTTCGATCTGGATGCGCCCGCGGCGCTGCTGACCATCGATGATGTGGAGTACGCTTTCGGCGGCATCAATACTGTCACCCGCGAACAATACGTGAGGCGCGGCGACACGGTGTACGTCGTCGCGCTGCGCCACGGTGCGGCGCTGCCGGCGAATGCACTTGCACTGATCCGCCGCGTGCTGTTGTCCGAGGAGGAACAACCCGTGGCTATTGCTTTGCCCGAATTCAGTCTCAGCCAGAAAGACGGACGCTGGACACTGACGCCGCCGGCGGACATCAGTCAGGACGATCTGCAGCGTTACGTCGATCAGTGGCGTCATGCGTCGGCCGCACAGGCCGAGCCTTATGACAAACGGCCGGCGCTGGCTGAAATTCGCATCACCCTGCGCGACGGCACGGCGCTGGACTTGGGCATCCTGCAACGCGCGCCGCAACTGCTGCTGTGGCGGCGCGATACCGGCTTGCAATACCTGTTTCTCGAGGCCGCGGGCCGGGCGCTATTGAGCAAGCCTGGAACACCACCCGCCATCGTAAAAAATAATTAATAAAAACAATGGCTTATAAGTTTAACTGTGCCTGAACTGCCCGAAGTCGAAACCACCCGCCGCGGCCTGGCATCCAGCGTGGAGCAGCAACACATCGTGCGCGCCGTGGTGCGCCATCGCGGCATGCGTCAGCCGGTGCCGCGCGGACTCGAACGCCGTCTTGCCGGTGCGCGCGTCGCTGCACTGTCGCGCCGCGGCAAGTATCTGCTGTTCGCCTGCGCACCGGTGGACGCTGCGCCGGGCGCATTGATCGTGCATCTCGGCATGTCCGGCCGGCTGTGGCTGGTCGATGCCGCGACGCCGCCGGAAAAACACGATCACTTCGACCTTGAATTCGGCAACGGCCGCATCGTCCGTCTGCGCGATCCGCGTCGTTTCGGCTTGGTGTTATGGCAATCCGGCGATCCGCTGCAGCATCCGTTGCTCGCGGCGATCGGACCGGAACCGCTGACGGCGGATTTTGACGGCGCAGTACTGCATCGCGCCATCCGCACACGCAGTACTGCGATCAAGCAGGTGATCATGGACAGCCACGTCGTCGCCGGCGTCGGCAATATCTACGCCAACGAAGCCTTGTTTCGCGCCGGCATCGATCCGCGCACTCCGGCGCAGCGCATCGGCCGCGCGCGCTGCGGTGCGCTTGCCAAAGAAATCAAGAAAACTTTAGCCGAAGCAATAAACGCCGGCGGCAGTTCACTGCGCGATTACGTCGGCAGCGACGGCATGGCGGGAAATTTCCAGAGCCACTTCTCGGTGTATGGCCGCGCCGGTGAACCCTGCATGCGTTGCGGTGCCATCATTCGCGAATTGCGTCAGGCGCAGCGCGCCACTTGCTACTGCCCGACCTGTCAGCGGCGCTGATATTTCAAAGCGTAATTCAGGGCGGCGTCAGGTCGCCTTCTGCGCCATCAACTGCTCGTATTTCTGCTGCAACTGCTCCCGCGTCTCCTCATATCCGGGATCCAGCGGGATGCAATCCACCGGACAGACCTTCTGGCACTGAGGCTCGTCAAAATGGCCGACGCATTCCGTGCATTTCTTCGGATCAATGACGTAGATTTCCTCGCCGGCGGAAATCGCCGCGTTCGGGCACTCCGGTTCGCAGACGTCGCAGTTGATGCACTCGTCGGTGATCATCAAGGCCATGATTTACCCATCGTCAGGCGCTCTTGATCTTGGCCTTGAGCCGATCGGCGATCACCGGCGACACGAATTGGGACACGTCGCCGCCCATCACTGAAATCTCGCGCACCAGGGTCGCTGACAGGAACATGTATTCCTCGCCCGGCGTCATGAACACGGTTTCGACTTCGGGGTGCATCTTGCGATTCATGCCCGCGAGCTGGAATTCGTAATCGAAATCGGATACGGCGCGCACACCACGCAGCACGACCAGCGCATCGTGCTCGCGCACGAATTGCATCAACAGCCCGGAGAATCCCTCGACCGAGACGTTTTTGACGTCTTTCAGGGCGTCCCGCGCCATGTCGATGCGTTCCGCCAGCGTGAACAACGGCCGTTTGGTGCGGCTGTCGGCCACCGCCAGCACGACGTGATCAAACAGCCGCGCGGCACGGCGCGCGAGGTCTTCGTGACCGAGGGTCATCGGATCAAAGGTTCCGGGATACACCGCTTTTTTATTCATCCTTGACTCGCATGTTCGGCCCGTTTCAACAGTTGATGGCTAACCTGTCCTGCACGCCCGCTTTTCACCACTTCCCACCCGTCGAGCACGGCCAGCGGCTGCGCGCGCTCACAATACACAAATCCGCCGGCCACCAGGCGCTGCGGCAAGCGCTGCAGCAGTTGTGGCCAGTGGTCACCGGCAAACGGCGGGTCGAGAAACACCACATGGTAGCGATCCTGATGATTCTTCAGGAATTCTAGCGCATCGGCACGCACCGCGGTCACTGTCGTCGCCGCCAGCGTTTCGCGGTTTTCCTGCAATGCGCGCCAGGCCGCAGCATCGTTTTCGACCAAGGTCACACGGCGTGCACCGCGGGATGCCGCCTCGAAACCCAGCGCACCGCTGCCGGCAAACAGGTCCAGACAATCCCTGCCGGTCAGATCCTGGCCCAGCCAGTTGAACAGGGTTTCGCGCACCCTGTCCGGCGTTGGGCGCAAACCGGGACGATCGGGAAAACGGATGCGGCGGCTGCGCCAACTGCCGCCGATGATGCGCACTTCGCAGTGTTTACGGGCGCTGCTGCTCATGAAAAATTCCGGAAACCGCTCAACGCGCGGCTGGCGCAGTCACCGTCTGGTCCTTGTCGGCACCAACCACCACCGTCACCAGTTTGTCCGGATCAACATGCCGCGCGAACGCGGTCTTGATGTCGGCGACCGTGACGCGCTCGATATTGGCAACAAAGTCCTCCAGATAACTGACCGGCAGGTTGTAGAAACCGATCACGGCGAGGTACTCATGGATCTTGCGGTTGCTGTCGATGCGCATCGGAAAGCCGCCGACAATGTTTTGTTTTGCCGCCAGCAATTCCTTTTCGGTCGGACCATTGCTGACAAAATCGCGCAGGGTCTTGCGCGTCACGGCCAACGCTTCGTCGGCCTGGTCGCGCCGCGTCTGCATGCCGATCACGAACGGGCCCGGCACCTGTCGCGGTGAAAAATAGCTGTACGCCGAATACGCCAGGCCGCGCTTCTGCCGCACCTCCTCGTTGATGCGCGACACAAATCCGCCGCCGCCAAGAATTTGATTGCCGACAAACAGCGGGAAATAATCCGGATCGCTGCGGCGGATACCCGGCGCGCCGATCAGGATATGGCTCTGCGTCGCGGGGTGCGCCACCACGCGCGTGATCGCGCGCTCCAGCGGCAGCACCGGCGGCAATGCCGCTACTGCGCCCTTCGCCCGGGGCAGGCCGCGGGTCAACTGTTCGGCGATACCCTCGGCTTGCGTCCGCGTTACATCACCCATGATGGCGATCACCGCGCGCTCCGCCACATAATGCTGCTGATAAAATCCGAGCAGGTCGTCCCGGGTCATGGCGCCAACCGTGTCCACCTCACCGACCGAGCGCAAGGCATACGGGTGTTCGCGGAACACCAGCCGGTAGAACATGCGCCCGGCCTGGCTGTCTGGTTTCAGGTCCGCTTCTTTCAAGGCGCCGATCTGGCGGGCTTTTTCACGACTGAGTACCGCCGCCGGGAACGCCGGGGCACGCAGGAGGCGCGCCAGCAAATCCAGTGCCGGCAGGCGTTGCTGCGGATCGGACAGGGTGCGCAACGACAATCCGGCGCGGTCGGAATCGAAACGCCCGCCCAGCGCGGCGCCGATATCGGCGAAGCGGCGGGCGATGTCGTCTTCACCCAGTCCGTCCGCGCCCATGCGCAGCAGGCCGTTGGTCATCGCCGCCACACCCGCTTTTGCACTGATGTCGTAACCGGATCCGGCCGGGAAATCCACAGACACGTCGAGCATGGGCAGGCCGCGGTTGGCGACAAAAAAGACTTTGGCGCCGGATGACGTTTGCCATTGCTCGATGGGCAGGATGGCCAAAGCCTGCTGGGCCACGCACAACAACGCGGCGACAAGGACCGGTCTGAAGATGCTCAGCATATTAGTTGCCATGACGGACTCCCGTGGCTGCGGCGCGGCGCGGCGCGCCCTCCAGCGGCTGCGGATCGAGATAGGCCACGGTCAGCACATCGTCGATCAGGTATTTACGGGTGACTTCCCGCACCTGGTCTGCGGTCACCAGCTTCAGTTTCTCGATATACAGGTCAAGGTCGCGATACGAAAACCCGATGGTTTCCATTGAACCGATCTGCCGCGCCTGGAAAAACATCGAATCGCGCTGGAATACCTGCGCGGCAATGACCTGGGCTTTGACCCGGTTCAGTTCCTCGTCGGTGACGCCTTCGTCGACCACGCGTTTAACCTCGCGGCGCAAATTTTGTTCCAGTTGTTCCGCACTGCGCCCTGCCACCGGCGAACCGCTGAGATAAAAAAACGCCGGGCCGCGGCCGACGCCGTCATAGCTGGCACCTGCGGAGGTCGCGACCAGATCCGTTTTCACCAGCTTCTGCGGCAATCGGGCGGCGTCATTGCCGCTGAGGATGCTTTCCAGCATATCCAGCGCGTACGGCTCCCAGTCGGTGGCCGGTTTTTTCAGGCCCGGAACGCGGTACGCCATCAGCACGTACGGCAGTTCTGCGGGCGCCTTGACCGTCAGACGCTTCAGCCCTAACTGCGGCGGCTCGTCCTGCGGTTTGCGCGGCGGCAGCGTCTTGCGCGGCAGCGCGCCGAAATACTGCTCGGCCAGCGCAAATACTTCAGCCGGCGCCACATCGCCGACCACCACCACGGTGGCATTGTTCGGCGCGTACCACTCGTCGTAGAACACGCGGGTATCGGCAACGCTCAGGTGTTCAAGGTCGCTCATCCAGCCGATGATCGGATTACGGTATGGATGCGCAGCCAGCGCGGTCGCCATCAGCCGCTCATAAACCATGGCGTGCGGGCGGTCGTCGGTGCGCAGGCGCCGTTCCTCCATCACCACTTTCAGTTCCTTGGCGAATTCCTCCGGCGACAGCACCAGATTCGCCATGCGATCCGCTTCCAGCCGGAACGACAGCGGCAGCGCGGATTTGTGCAGCGTCTGGAAATAACCGGTGTAATCGCGGCTGGTGAACGCGTTGTCACGGCCGCCGGCGGAGGAAATCAGCCTTGAAAATTCGCCGGGTGCCACGGTCTTCGTGCATTTGAACATCATGTGCTCCAGCACATGCGCAACACCGGTGACGCCGTTCTGCTCATCGATGCTGCCGATGCGGTACCACACCATGCTCACCACCACCGGCGCGCGCCGGTCGGGCTTGACGACCACGCGCAATCCGTTGGCCAACTCGCGCACCGCGACCTCGTCGGCAGGCTGTGCGGCGGATGCGCCACCCGGCAGCAACAGCCACGCGGCAACGAACATGCTGAAAAACTTGATTACTGGATTCATGGTTTCCCGTCAGTTAATCAGGTCGGCGACCTGAAAAGACTTAGTCAAACAAGGCTTTATCAAGCCTGCGGATTGCTGCGGCTGTGCAGCGCCCTGTTAGAATTGTAACTGCCTCAATGGCATCTCACTTAATTTCTATTTTTCAATTTCCACTTTTGCGCAGCGCCGGAAATGCGCTGCCGGGGTCAGACCGCCAAATCCATGTTTGGTTTCCTTAAAAAACCCGATCCCGCCGATGCTGCCGCACCCGCCACGGGCTGGCTGGCGCGTCTGCAACAGGGGCTCAGCAAAAGCCGCGTCCAGCTCGGCGAGCGTCTGGGCGGGCTGTTTGGTGCCGGCCGCAAGCTCGACGAAGGGTTTTACGAAGAACTGGAGACCGTGCTGCTGACGGCCGATGTCGGCGTCGCCGCGACCACACATCTGCTGGAAAAATTGCGCAGCCGTGCCAGGCGCGAACGCTACAGCGAAGCGGCACAATTACGCAGCGCCCTGCGCGAAGCCCTGCTCGACCTGCTTCAAGTCGCCGCGCGACCGCTGGATGTCGACAGCCACCGCCCGTTTGTGATTATGCTCGCCGGAGTCAACGGCGCCGGCAAAACCACGTCCATCGGCAAACTCGCGCATTATTTCCAGGCCCAGGGCAAATCCGTGCTGCTCGCCGCCGGCGACACCTTCCGCGCCGCGGCGCGCGAGCAACTCGAGGCATGGGGTGAACGCAACAATGTCACGGTGATCTCACAGGAGTCCGGTGATGCCGCTGCGGTGATCTTCGATGCAGTCAACGCCGCAAAAGCCCGCGGCATCGACATCGTGCTCGCCGATACCGCCGGCCGGCTGCCGACACAGCTGCACCTGATGGAAGAAATCAGCAAGGTGAAACGCGTGATCGACAAGGCGCTGCCCGGCGCGCCGCACGAAGTGATGCTGGTGCTCGACGCCAATACCGGCCAGAACGCGCTGGCACAGTTGACCGCGTTTGATGCCGCGATCGGGGTCACCGGACTCACATTGACCAAACTCGACGGCACGGCGCGGGGCGGCGTGATCGCCGCCATCGCTCACAGCCGCGCCGGCGGCAAATCCATACCCGTGCGTTTTATCGGCGTCGGCGAAGGATTGGACGACCTGCGCCCTTTTATCGCCGAAGATTTTGTTGCCGCACTGCTCGATTCGTGACCCGCATCACATGACCGATATCGCGTGACCGACATCGTCCTCAGCAAGGTCTACAAGCGGTATGCCGGCGGCCACGAGGCGCTGGCGGATGTCACCTTGAACATCGCAACCGGCGAAATGGTGTTCATCACCGGCCATTCCGGCGCTGGCAAAAGCACTTTGCTGAAACTGATGGCCGCCATCGAACGGCCCAGCGCAGGGTCGGTCATCGTCAACGGCCAGAACATCGGTGCGTTGCGCGCGCAAGGCATCCCCTTCCTGCGCCGCAACTTCGGACTGGTGTTCCAGGACCACAAGCTGCTGTTCGACCGCAGCGTGTTCGACAATGTGATGCTGCCGCTGGACATTACCGGTTTCGACCGCCGTGAGGGCGCGGGCCGCGCCCGCGCCGCACTCGACAAGGTCGGCCTGCTGCACAAGGAAAAAGCGCACCCGA
Organism: Burkholderiales bacterium; assembly: GCA_038316355.1. Lineage (GTDB taxonomy): Bacteria > Pseudomonadota > Gammaproteobacteria > Burkholderiales > SG8-41. The sequence goes on along the minus strand of JBBQAO010000064.1, from coordinate 1,455 downwards.
TCACGCTGTCTGGCGGCGAGCAGCAGCGGCTGTGCATCGAGCGTGCCATCGTGCACCGGCCGGCGATCCTGCTCGCTGACGAACCCACCGGCAATCTCGATGCCGATTACGCCGCCGGCATCGGTGACCTGTTTCGCGATTTCAACCAGGTCGGCGTGACTGTGGTGCTGGCGACCCACGACATGCAGCTCGCGGCGCGGCTGCAGCCGCGGCTGATCGAAATCCGCGGCGGCAGGGTCGTGTCATGAAAAACTGGCTCGCCGCGCACCGTCGCGCCTGCACCGGCACCCTGGCCCGACTCACCAGCGCGCCGCTGGCCAGCCTGTTCAACATCGCGGTCATCGGTACCGCGCTGGCACTGCCGCTGGGGTTTTATGTGCTGCTCGCCAACCTGCAGGGACTGGCCCGCGATTTTTCGCCGCAGCCGCAGCTCAGTGTGTTTCTGGCACAGGATGCGGCGGCCGGCGATGCGCGCGCCATCGAGCAACGGCTGAAATCACAGGCCGGTCTCGCCGGTTTCCGTTTTGTACCGCGCGCCCAGGCACTGGAGACACTGAAGTCGCGCGCCGGCCTCGCCGATGTCATTGCCGGATTGCCCAATAATCCCTTGCCTGACGCTTTTGTGGTCACTGCGGCCGCAAGCGACGCCGCGGCACTGGAAACACTGCGCGCCGAATTCGCAGGCTGGCCCAGGGTGGCCGAAGTGCATGTCGACTCGGACTGGGCGCGGCGCCTCGACAGCCTGCTCGCGCTTGGTCGTTATGCGGTGCTGATGCTGGCCGCAGCGCTGGCGCTGGCGCTGGTGGCGATCACTTTCAACACCATCCGCCTGCAGATCCTCACCCAGCGCGATGAAATCGAAGTCGCCAAGCTGATCGGGGCCACCGACGGCTGGATCCGCCGGCCGTTTCTGTACTTCGGCGGCATCCTCGGCGCCGCCGGCGGTGCCGCGGCCTGGCTGATGATCTGGATCGCCCTGCTGGTGTTCAACGCGCAGTTGCAGCCACTGGCCGCGCTCTACGGCATTCCGCTGCAACTGGGGCACTTGACCGCCAGCGACAGTCTGGCGGCGCTGCTGTTTGCCGCCACACTCGGCTGGTTCGGTGCCTGGTTATCGGTGCGGCGTCATCTGCACGCTTACAATCCATAATAACCATTTGTTTTTATTGATATTTTTGTGATGCCCCAGTGGGAACTTCGCTCCTCATTGGCACTCTTACACTTGGAGTGCTAGACTTCTTTTCATGAGGAACACCACCATGAGCGGCATCGCATTACCGATGATTTCGGCGACCGGGAGCCTGGAAAGTTACATCCAGACCATCAACCGTTTTCCGCTGCTGACCCAAGAGCAGGAGACCGAGTACGCGCGGCGCCTCCGCGACAGCGACGATATCGATGCCGCCCGGCACCTGGTGCTGTCTCATCTGCGCCTTGTGGTATCAATCGCGCGCG
>JBBQAO010000057.1:0-23830 GCA_038316355.1 Burkholderiales bacterium | reverse complement strand
GCCATCACTGGCAATGGTGCCGGCGGATTGCAAGCTGTCGAGCAGCGCGTCCAGTTCCTTATCGCCAAGCTTTTTGCCGAACAGCGCTGCCACGGTGCTGCGCAAGGTCTTCAGCGTTCGCGGCCTTGCACTGCCACGCTGCTGCAGGTTGGCGACAATAATCTCGAGCCTTTGATCTTTCGTCTGCGCAGCCGTTGGCGGTTTTGTCGAAGTTTTCAGCGCGGGCCCTGTCTTAGCCGAACCTGCAGGGCATTTGAACTCGCCGCGTTGATTAATCACGACCTGGAATTTTTCCTTCAACGACATGCTACCCAGCCACCTGTTCACTGTTTTACAGCAGACAACACAATTCTCCAGGTTGCTGTTACCGCCGTTGGCGCTGGCGACCAGATGCTCGACACTCTCCTCACCCTTGGGCAAGGGTTCGCGGCAGAAAAAGCAAAGTCCGCCCTGCATAAAAATCAATCGTTCCAGCGGTTTGGTCGGCATGGATGGTGGATTCCTTTAATTAGCGAGCAGAATGGTTGCGTCCTGGTTTCGCCTGAAAGTGTAGGCGGAATCAATATTCAACAATGAGGCCAGCCGCCGCTACATCGTAAATAATTGTTTTTATTGATATTTTTGTCATTCCACATCGCTGTACGACAGGCTATATTGAACACGTATTAATTTCAAAGAACCCCGCACGAATGTTTTTCAGTGATCCCCCGTTATTTATATGAGCCACCGCTCCGCTAATTCTGCTTGTCCCGGTAACCCTGTATGAAACTGTCCGCGCATGACCTGGAAAAAATCACCAGCGTCACGCTGCAGCATTACGACCAGAACGCCGACTCTTTCTGGCAGGGCACGCGCGGCCACGACGTCAGCCAGAATATCGCCGCGCTTTTGCAGCACATCACGGGCGCGGCGCCGCAGGTGATCCTCGATTTCGGTTGCGGCCCAGGGCGCGATCTCAAGGTGTTCAGCGCACTCGGCCATTCCGCGATCGGTCTCGAAGGCTCTGCCCGCTTTGCCGCCATGGCGCGGACGCACAGCGGCTGCACCGTGTGGCAGCAGGATTTTCTGCGGCTGGATCTGCCGCCGCAGCATTTCGACGGTGTCTACGCCAATGCCGCGCTGTTTCATGTGCCGGGCCAGGAGTTGCCGCGCGTGCTCGGCGAACTCCATGCCACGCTGAAACCCGGCGGCGTGCTGTTCAGTTCAAACCCGCGCGGCCACAATGATGCGGGTTGGAGCAGCGGGCGTTACGGCGTCTATCACGATCTTGAAACCTGGCGCGGCTTTATGAACACGGCGGGTTTTACCGAGCTGACACACTACTATCGGCCTGAAGGCCTGCCGCGGGAGCAGCAGCCCTGGCTGGCCGGTGTGTGGCGCAGGCCGCGTCAGATGCACAAAGGTGCCGACACGAACTTGTAAGCGGGTTGCGAGCTGTCGTGCGCGAATCGAAGCAAGCCTGAGGGTGCCGGCTTCGATTTTCCGTGTTTGCGGCGCGCCGTAACCAGAAAGATGTCCGCTGCCGCCACCATTCAATCTGTCACCAATAATTGACCATGGCGCCAACACTGGTTACAGTAATACCCGGTGTAGCGTGCCTGTGCGCTGTTTTTTTGAGCGCGTTTTCGAATCACGGGTGTCAGGACAGCGTCGCGGGCGTTAGAAAAACACCCGGCTGAAGCACATGGTTTTGCAAGGCCCCTGAATACCTTTACATCTTGTTGGCCGGGTAAGGCCTTCCAGGCGACGCAGATCGCCGAAAAACCCTGCGCCGTGCGGCTGACCCGATCGATCAAAAACCAAACGAGGAGAAGTCCATGCGTCTGCATCTATCACTGAAGAAAATCGTTGCGCTGGCCGCGTTCACGGGTGTCGCAATGCTGCCGGCAACTCAGGTTGCCGCGCAGAAAGTCGATTTCTCCGGGAAGCGCATCCTGGTCACCGTGCCCTTTGCGCCCGGTGGCGGGTCGGACGTCTATATCCGCGCCCTCCAGCCTTTCCTTGAAAAACATCTGCCGGGCAAGCCAACCATCATCGTGCTCAATGTTCCGGGCTCGCGGTCGATTCCCGGCGCCAATCGTTTTCAGGATCGTGCCGTTCCCGACGGCACCCATGCCATTGTTGTATCGGCCACGACAGTCGGTAGCTTCGTGTTCTCGCGCTCCAAGGTTAAATTTGATCTGGATAAGTGGGAACCGGTGCTGCTATCGCCACAGGGTGCGGTCGTCTATACCACTCCCGCATTCGGCATCAGCGGGCCGCAGGACCTCGCCAAACTCAAGGGCAAGTCGCTGGTCTTCGGTGGACAAAGCGCGAGCTCCTCGGAGTCACGGATCATCATGAGCCTGGAACTGCTCGGCCTCAAACCGAAGTATGTCTGGGGCATGAACCGGGGGCCGGTTCGTCTCGCTTTTGAGCGCAACGAGTTGAACATCAATTACGATTCAATGCCTGGGTATCTCGGGGCCGCATCTAACCTGGTCAAGGCCGGCAAGGCAGTACCGCTCTATACCATGGGCATCACCAACAACAAGGGTGTGCTGGTGCGCGATCCGAACATGCCCAACCTGCCTCACTTCGGGGAAGCCTACGAGTCGATGTACGGCAAGAAGCCGTCGGGCCCCGGCTATGACGCATGGCAGTCGACCAACAAGATGATGACCATGCTGAACAAGGGCATCTTCCTGCCTGCAGGCACCCCGAAACCGGTGCTCAAAGCCTGGCGCACAGCCATAGCCAATGTATTGAAAGATCCGGATTTCGAAAAGGAAGCCGGCAAGATCATCGAGGGGTATCCGCAGTTCGTCGGGGAGGAAGCCACGCCCATCGTCAAGGATGCCACCTCCTTCAAGCCCGAAGCCTGGGCCTGGCTGAAGAACTACTTCAAGTCGCAGCATAATGTCACGATCGAGTAACACCAGGATCGCGATCGCATAAATGCAAGCAGACCTTCTGCAGGCGCTGTCCACGCTGCTCAGCGTGCAGCACATGCTTTATCTGCTGGGCGGCACGCTGCTCGGCCTGGTCGTTGGCATATTGCCGGGCCTGGGCGGTATCGCGGCACTTTCCGTGCTGTTGCCGTTTGTTTACGGCGGCGATCCGACGCTGGTGCTGCCGATGATAATCGGTCTGCTGTCCGTCACCAACACCTCGGATACATTTCCGGCCGTGCTCGTGGGCATCCCCGGCACCTCTAGTGCGCAGGCAACCATTCTTGACGGTTATCCTCTGGCCCAGCGCGGCGAAGCCGCGCGTGCGTTGGGTGCTGCGTTCTCCGCTTCGTTGATTGGCGGCCTGTTCGGCGCTCTGATGCTGACACTGGCCATCCAGTTTGCGCGCCCACTGATACTGGCCGTGGGATTCGGCGAGCAGTTGATGCTCGTCGTGCTGGCGTTGACGATGGTCGGCATGCTGACAGGGGCCAGCGCGATCAAGGGTATCGTCATGTGCGGCATGGGCCTGCTCTTCGGCAGCATGGGTGCTGCGCCTGCAACGGCAGAAGAGCGCCTGACCTTTGGTTTGATCTACCTTGAAGACGGCGTTCCTCTGGTCATTGTCGGCCTGGCGATGTTCGCGATACCGGAGATGGTGGAAGTGCTGCGCAAACGAACGACCATTTCCTCCATCCCCGAACTCGGCGCCGGCACAATGCAGGGATTCCGCGAAACGCTCAAGCACAAGTGGCTCGTCCTGCGCAGCTCGGTGATCGGCGTAGTGATCGGCGCACTACCGGGACTGGGTGGGTCGGTCACCAACTGGGTCGCCTATGGCCATGCGATGCAGACGGCGAAAGATCGCTCTATGTTCGGCAAGGGCGATATCCGTGGCGTCATCGGGCCGGAAGCCTCCAACAATGCGGACAACGGCGGCGCGCTGATACCGACGCTGATGTTCGGCATCCCGGGCTCTGGCAGCATGGCGCTGTTTCTCGGCGCATTGGTTCTGATCGGGATCGAACCGGGTATCGGCATGATGGAGCGCCATCTCGATCTCACCTTCATCATTATCTGGTCGCTCGCCATCGCCAACGTTCTCGGGGCGGGGATCTGCCTTTTTCTGGCAAAACCGATCTCACGCATAACGCTGGTGCCTTTTGCGCTGGTGGCGCCTTTCATGATCGTCATCGTCTACTTCGCAGCCTTTCAGGCCACGCGCGCATGGGAGGATCTGATTGCACTGTTCGTGCTCGGGCTCTTTGGCATGTACATGAAGCGTTTTGGCTGGTCGCGCCCCGCATTCCTGATCGGCTTCGTACTGTCGTTGCGTCTCGATGCATCCGTCTATCAGTCGATACAGGTTTACGGCAGCTCCTTCCTTGAGCGGGGCGGCGTGCAGGTGATGCTGGTGCTGATCGTCATTTCCATTTTCCTCGCAGCACGGATGAAAGGGCGCCGTGAGCCGCCCCCGGCAGAAAGTGCACACACGCCAGCCAACAAAACACCTCAGGCGCTGTTCCTCGGACTGCTGATCGCAGCCAGCCTGTATGTGCTTTACGATGCATGGCAGCTCAGCTTTCTGGGCAAGGTGTTTCCGGTCACGGTGGCATTGATCACGCTGGCACTGCTGGTCGCCACGGTAGCGCTGTTCAATCGCAAGCGGCCCGATTACGTGTTCTTCGACAGCGAGCACGAAAGTAGCGGCGACAACCGGCCCGTGCATAGCGATCTGCATTTCCAAGGCTGGGTCCTGGCGCTGCTCGCTGCAATCGGTTTGTTTGGATTCATTTTGGGGTTATTCGCCTACATCACGACTTTCCTTCGGGTGATAGCCGGCGTGCGTTGGTACAAGGCTCTGGCCGGCGCATTGGGCGCCGTAGCAGTCATGAGTACTTTCGGCCATTTCCTGGTGCTCGAATATCCGACGGGACTGCTGCAGTACCTGTTCGAACTGCCTTGGCCACTCAACTAAACACGCAGCCCTCTAAAACAATCAATCCGTCACTAACGGGAATTTCGTTCAAGGCGTAATTGCAACTTTGAGCACGCCGTCGCGCTGGTGGCTGAACATCTCATAAGCCTCGACAATATCGTCCAGCTTGAATCGGTGTGTGACCATCGCGGTCAGGTCAACCCGGCCCGAGGCCACTACTTCCAGCAAACGACGCATGCGTTCCTTGCCGCCCGGGCATAGCGTGGTGACGATCTTGTGATCCCCAAGGCCAGCAACTATTGCATCCAGTGGCATGGTGAGTTTCCCGGAATAGACGCCGAGGCTGGAGAGCGTGCCGCCGGCTTTCAAAACCCGCAGGCAGGACTCAAAAGTCTCCTGCGTACCCAGCGCCTCAATGGCGACGTCGACGCCGCGTCCATTGGTGAGCGCCATAATGGTCTTGATCGGATCCTGCTCTTTGTAGTTGATGGTGATGTCGGCGCCCAGCCGTTTCGATACTTCAAGCCGCTCGGGCACGCCATCGACTGCGATGATACGGGTCGCGCCCATCAGTTTTGCACCGGCTGTGGCGCACAGGCCGATCGGACCTTGGGCAAAGATGACGACCGTGTCGCCAATGCGGATGTTGCCGCTTTGCGCCCCGCCGAAACCGGTGCTCATGATGTCCGGGCACATCAGCACCTGTTCATCACTGAGGTTATCCGGGATTGCCGTCAGGTTGGCTTGAGCGTCCGGAATCAGTACGTATTCGGCCTGGCAGCCATCAATGCTGTTGCCCAGTTTCCAGCCACCCATAGCCTTGCCGCCGCATTGGCTGCTGATCCCATCCAGACAGGGATGGCACTGACCACAGGGAGTAATGGCACCGGCAATAACGCGCTGCCCTGGGCTATAACCGGTCACGGCGCTGCCGAGTTTCTCAATGACTGCCACTGGTTCATGGCCGACAATCAAGCCGGGCTTGACCGGATATTCGCCCTTGAGTATGTGCACGTCAGTGCCGCAGATGGTGGTTGTGGTGACGCGCAACAGGGCATCCGTAGGCCCCGGCTTTGGAATTGGGCGTTGCTGAATTTCAATCCTGCCCGGCTCAACAAAAACTGCTGCTCTCATCGTAGTCATGGCCTGCCTCCGGTATCGCGAAGAATAAATAGGGTCGGTGTGACTTTGTTTAAAAAATCACACCGACCCTGTTGATCGACATCGATTTTCGCTGCAATCGGTTATCGCTTCAATCGGTTGCGCTTTGGTCGGTTATCGCTTCAGTCGGCCCGGACGCCAGGTTCGGCTGGATGCCCAACTTACGGCATCAGGGAGTTGGCTGTATGTTCGCTGACACACTGTCGGTTCACGCTGAAACCTGGCGGGGCCATCTGAACGCAGCAGGTTTTACCGGGTTGGCGCACTACGACCAGTCTGAAGGCCCGCCGCGAAACAATAGAAAAAATCAATAAGGTAGGAGTAATTGTTCGAAAATTGACATCGTCTGCAAGCGACTCGCCCATGTGACTGTTTACGCTTTGAAATTTAGCGGCGGGCGCGCGTGATCCCGAAACGTAGCGCTGGCGCTTTGTGACCAATATCAACTTTCAATGGCATTAACGTCGAATCCATGTTGACGTGCCTCGAGGAAAGGCGTTAACTGGAAATGCTGTGGTGATCCGGTTCGGGGTAGGTTCTCGAACCAACGATAGCTCCGGTTGCTGCATTGATGTTTCGCTGTTGTGCGCGCCTGAAGTTACAGGTGTACCTGAAGCGAACCAGCGGCGACCACCTTCGACACTTGTGTTTGAGGGGTATCCCGGATCGGAGCGCTTGCAGCACGGGTCGTAGCGCGAGTCGCGCGGTTCGCGTTGCATGTATCCCTGATGGGAGATCCAGGCGTAGCATCGAGCCGAAAACGGAGGATGATCTATCGATGAAGCTTCTTACAGTGTCCCCTTAAAGCCGGCCTTAACCACCGGCCTTGCGTCACGGTAACGTGGCGCCACAGCCACACTGGTGGCTTACCGCTGAAGCCCTGCGCAATCGTCGCGGGGCTTCGCATTTGTGGATGCCATACGCGCATGCTTACCGACCCGCAACGTTTGCTGTAAATTGTCATAGTCCATGCAGAAGGAGATTTTGATGTCGAAAAAACTGGGTATCGGCGATACGTTCCCGAATATGACCTTCAACCTCGTCAGCGGCGGAACCCTCGCGCTGCCGGGCGGACCGGGTTCAAAGTACAACGTAGTCCTGTTTTATCGCGGCCACTGGTGACCCTACTGTCGCCGACAGTTGGTCGGCTTCGAAAAGCTCAAGGCTGAGCTGGATGCAGTGGGTGCGAGGGTGTTTGCCGCCAGCGTCGACCCAATCGACAAGGCAGGCGAAGTCGCTGCGGAAGTCTCGTTCCCCGTGGGATACGGAGTCACGCGCGCGAATGCCGATCAACTGGGTTCGTGGTGGGAGGAGCGCCGCAGCATCATTCAGCCATCGGAGTTCATCATGACTGCGGAGGGGAAAATCGTCGCCTCAAGCTACAGCGACGGCCCGGTTGGGCGCATCGACGCGGCTGACGTGATCAAGGTCATCAATTTCCGCGAGGCGCAGTTGCGCAAGTAGTGCGCCGGTTCGCGCCGCCGGGCGCGAGTTAGGGCCCGGTCCGGCAACCGGAACGGGGCCGCCGTTGAGCCACTGGGTGCTGCCTGCGGCGGCACGCTGCAACAATCAACTGCTAACGGGGCTATCACCTGCGAACGGGGTTCACCTGCGAACGGGATCAGATACCGTCTTGCAATCCAACATTCGAAAATGGTCCCGCTCCGACGTGCTAAACGAGCCTCCCGGATTATTGATTAAAACGCAACGCTCGAATTTCACGCATTAAATACCGGACGCTTGACCGCCTGCAGAATAAACAGGGTCGGTGCAACTTTCCTCAGCCGTTACACCGACCCTGTGCTCTGTTTTGCGATACCTGCACCGCGCGGGTAGCTGTTCTTCGACCAACCCGCCCGCCGCTTACTGCGGCTTCAGCCCCGCCGTTTGCGCCACCTTCTTCCACTTGGCGATCTCGGACTTGATCAGCGCCGCGTGTTCCGCCGGCGTGTTGCCGACGGGCTGCGCGCCGCTGTCGATCAGTGACTGATTGTTCTTCGGGTCGGTGAGCGCTGCGCGCAGCGCGCCGTTGAGCCGGGTCACGATCGGCTGCGGGATGCCCGCGGGGCCGAGGTAGCTGAAGGGGCTGGTGACAACGAAGTCCTTCACGCCTGATTCGACCATGGTCGGCACGTCCGGGAATGACACGAAGCGCTTCTCGCCGCACTGCGCGATCATGCGCAGACGCTTGCTCTGCAGGTGGCCGCTGATCGCCGGGATGCTGACGAATGAAAATTCAACATGGCCGGCGACGAGATCGACGATCGACGGGCCGGCACCCTTGTAGGGGATGTGCACGGTCTTGATGCCGGCCGTGGCATTGAGCAGCGCACCCGACAAGTGGCCGAGAGCGCCCTGGCCGGAGCTGGAGAAATTGAGCTGGCCCGGGCGCTGTTTGGCGAGCGCGACGAGGTCCTGCACGGTTTTCACCGGCAGCGAGGGGTGCACGACCAGCCCGGCGGGGATGTCGACGATGACGCCGAGCGGCGTGAAGTCCTTCTCCGCGTCGAAGGGCAGAGACTTCAGCAGCGAGGGGTTGATCAGGAAACTCGCCGCCGCGATCAGCGTGGTGTAGCCGTCAGGTGCGGCACGCGCCACCAGTTCCGCGCCGATGTTGCCGCCGGCACCGGGCCGGTAATCGATGACGAGTTGGTGGCCGAGCGCCTCGCCCATCTTCGGGGCGAGCAGCCGGAACAACACGTCGCTGTTGCCGCCTGGGGCGTTGGGATTGACGACGCGCAATATCTTGTTGGGGAATTGCTGGGCCGCGACGGGGCCTGTGGCTAACGCGGATACAACTGCGGCGCAAACCAGCGCTGCACGCAAGGTGCTTTTCGACACGATGTTCTCCTCCGGTTGATTTTTATATTGGGACTGCGGGGAAATCATAACTGAGATGCGCGGGTCTGGTTAGGCCGGAATGGACTGCGCCGTAATGTCCGGGTTCCCCCCCACGAACAATGGGGCCAGATATGAGGTCTTGCAATCATTAATTTTGCAGCCCCGAATCACCGTACACGGCCCGCTCTCAGAGATTCACCCGGTCTTTCCGGAATTAGTGACATCTTCAATACACTTCAATACACTTCGTCGTGACTGCAGACATGGATCGGCACGATTTCGGATTTGGTTACGACCATCACCAGGGTGATGCGATAACTCAGATTGATGGAAATACTGTGCAGTCCGGACAATCGGCCTTTCAGTTGGTCGCCCCCCGCCGGGCTCCTTGACGTTTTGAGCGGCGCGCGCTCATGCTGTTCCCGCAACCCATGGGGGATTACACAATGAAAAATAATCTTGCTTATGCCGTGCCGATGCTGGCGGCAGCGTTGACGTTCGCGGGGTGCCCATGACCACCACCCCATTCGATTTCACCCCCCTGTTGCCTGCGGGCCTGCCGCCCGCGGCAGCGCGCTGGAACGGGCGCGGCAAATACGATTTCACCGGCGGCAACAATGATCCGGATGCGCTGCCCCTCGAGGGCCTGGTCGCGGCAGCCGATGCGGTGCTGCGGCGCGAGGGGCGCTCGCTCTCGACTTACGGCATGAACAGCGGCCCGCAGGGTTATCGCGCCTTGCGCGATTTTCTCGTCAGCAAACTCAAGACCGATGCCGGCGTCACCTGCTCTGCCGACGACATCCTGATCACCTCGGGCTCACTGCAGGCGCTGGATCTGGTCAACCACACGCTGCTCACGCGCGGCGATAGCGTGATCATCGAGGAGGATTGTTACCAGGGCTCGATCAACCGCCTGCTGCGGATGGGCGTGACGCCGGTGGGCATCCCGCTCGACCGCGACGGCCTGCGCATCGATGCGCTCGAAACAGCGCTCGCCGATCTGAAACAGAAAGGCATCCGCCCCAAGTACATCTACACCATACCGACGGTGCAGAATCCGACCGCCACCATCCTGCCTTTAGCGCGGCGCGCAGCACTCCTGAAGCTCGCTGCGGAATACGGCGTGCCGGTGTTCGAGGACGACTGCTACGCCGACCTGATCTGGTCAGGTGAGCGCCCGCCCGCGCTCTACGCCATGAGCGAACGCAGTGATGTCATTTACATCGGCTCGTTCTCGAAGACCATCGCGCCAGCGCTCCGCGTGGGTTACATCGTGGCGCCGTGGGCGCTACTGTCGCGCATGCTGGCCATCAAAACCGATGCCGGCTCCGGTGCGCTGGAGCAGATGGTGCTGGCGGAATACTGCACGGCGCATTTCGCGAAGCACGTGCCTGCGCTGCGGAAGAGTCTGCGCGCCAAGCTGGTGACATTGATGGAATCACTCACCGAGCATTTCGGCGCGGCGGCGGAGTTCGACGATCCGCAGGGCGGCATCTTCCTGTGGGTGAAGTTGCCGGACGGGGTCGATACGTTGAAGCTCTTTCCGCTGGCACAGGCCGCGGGTGTGGCCATCAACCCCGGACCCGAGTGGTCGGTGAACAAGACCCACGCGAAGAGCCGCCTGCGGCTGTGCTTCGCCAACCTGAGCCACGAGGAAATCAGTCAGGGCGTAGCGACGCTGGCAGAGGTCTGTCGCCGGGAGTTCGGTGTGCCCGGCTGAATGCGGGGCGAGTATAAATAATTGGTCTCTATTCAGTGCGCGCGGCAAATTCAACGACCTTCCGCTCGTACTGAATAATTACCAATAATTGTTTTATTGATATTTTCGAAATGCCCGCGCGAACCAAAGATCCGTGTTACCGAAACCTTGTAACTAGTCAGTCGCCTGTTCCAAACAGGCTCAATTGAGCGCCGTGTCAGCCCTGAGTTTCGTTACCGCCAGATCGACAAAACTCCGGACCTTTGCCGATCCGTGCCGGCCCTCGCGGTGAATCACATGCACCGGCAGCGGTGCTTCCTCATACTCCGATAACACCGTCTTGAGCTTTCCCGCCGCAAGCTCACTCGCCACCTGATAGGAAATTAACCGCGTCAGGCCAAAGCCATCTCTGGCGGCTTCGAGCGCCCCGTCATTGGTGTTGACCAGAATGCGGGGGCTGATCCTGACGCCGATTTTTTGCTTGCCTTTGGTGAACGTCCATTCCGCTCCGGCAGACACGGCAGTGGCAGCGATAAGCGGGTGGTCGGCAAGGTCTGCGGGCGTTTTCGGCGCGCCGTGTTTTTTGAGATACCCGGCCGAGGCACAGATCACCCGTCGCACCTGGCCGACGCGGATCGCGCGTAGCGACGAATCGGGCAACTGGCCGATGCGTATGCCGACATCGAGCCCTTCATCGAGCAGGTTGATCACCCGGTCTACAAACAGCGCCGATACCGTCGTCTCGCGGAAGGTCCGCTGGTAGGCGGTGATGACCGGCATGACATACAACTTGCCGAACAGCATCGGCGCGGTGACGGCAAGGTGTCCGCGCGGCGTTGCATTGATGCCCGCCGCGGCCTCGTCGGCCTCGTCGGCCTCGAGCAGCAGGCGCCTTGCATCTTCGAGATAACGCGCCCCCGCATCGGTTGTCCGCACCAGTCGCGTGGTGCGCGTCAGCAGTCGCACGCCCAGACGTTCTTCGAGGAAGGCGACGGCGCGGGTAACCGCAGGGGGAGACATCCGCAGGCGGCGGCCTGCCGCGGCGAAACTCTCCTCTTCGGCCACCGCGACAAACACCGACATCTGATGAAAGCGGTCCATGATTTGTTCCGTTTAATTATTCCGTTTAATGGAATTATGGATTCCATTCTACAGCTATTCTTTTCCTGTCAGGAATTCTGAAAAGTAGCACCCGTCGACAGCACGACGACCTCACACAACCCAATCCAGCCAACCCCACAAAGGAGAAACATCATGGCACGCATCAACATCGTTACCCCCGAATCAGCCAACGCGGAACAGAAGGCGCTCTATGCCGCCATCCACGGGCAGTTCGGCATGGTCCCGAATTTCCTCAAGGTTTTCGCCAACTCCCCGGCCGCGCTGAAGGCCTTTCTTGGACTGCACGGCATCGCTGGCGACGGTTCGCTTGATCCACAGACCCGCGAGCGCATTGCCCTCGCCCTGGCCCAGCAAAACAGTTGCAAGTATTGCCTGTCGGCACATACCGCGATCGGCCGGAAGGCGGGGTTGAACGGTGCGGAGATCGAGGCCAACCGTGCAGGCACCAGCCAGGATGCGAAAGCCGCCGTGGCCGTCAAGTTCGCGCGCTCGCTGGTCGCGCACATGGGCGAGGTGACGACTGCCGAGTTGCTCGAAATGCGCAATGCCGGCTACAGCGAGTCCGACATTGTCGAAGTCATCACCCATGTCGGCATGAACATTCTGACCAACCTGCTCGGCAAGGCCGGCCATGTCGATATCGACTTCCCGAAAGTCGAATTGAGCCGCGCAGCCTGATCCACCCACCACACGCCGGAGGCCATGAAATCTCCGGCGGCAAGGAGATTTCATCATGGCACTCGCTTTTGCCAAAATTGCCTTCACCCCGAAAGTCCGCGCCGCCCAGCAACGAATGGGCAGCCGCAACGCCTACCAGGCGGCTGACCTGGGCGAAGCGGAAACGGTCGAGCTGGGTTCTTATGAAACCGAATTCATTCGCGCGCGTGACAGCTTTTACCAGGGCACTGTCAGCGAAAACGGCTGGCCGTATGTGCAGCATCGTGGCGGCCCGCCCGGTTTTCTCAAGGTGCTGGACGACCACACGATCGGCTACGCGGATTTCACCGGCAATCGACAGTACATTTCGGTCGGCAATCTCGAAGGGAATGACCGGGTCAGCCTGTTCCTGATGGACTACCCCGGGCAGCGCCGCCTGAAGATCTGGGGACGGGCCCGGCTGATTGATGAAGACACCGAGCCGGCGCTCATCGCCCGGCTGGAATCACCGGACTATCGAGCCCGCGTCGAGCGTGGCGTGGTCATCACGGTCGAAGCTTACGACTGGAATTGCCCGAAATACATTACCCCGCGGTTCACCGAACACGGGGTCCGGACACTCGTTGGCGATAGGCAAAAGGCCGCCATCGAAAGCGAACCGAATCCGGGAGACTTCGACGAAATCGGTGCCGGCCCGCTGCAGCTGGCCGTCACCGGCATGCGCCAGCTGACGCCGCAGGTGCGGGCCTATGCGCTGCAGGCGCCGGACTGGAACGCTTTGCCGTCGGTCACGGCGGGGGCTCACCTGCTGGTGCCGGTCCGATTGCCTGATGGTTCAGTCGTGTCCCGGCAGTATTCGCTGGCCTCGCATCCGCCGCGACGCGACAGCTTCGAGATCGCCGTGCTGCGCGAGGACACGGGGCGCGGCGGGTCAGCCGCCATCCATTCCACCTGGCAAATCGGAACGCGACTGGCGACCGACATGCCGGCCAACCAGTTCCCGCTGCATGACGATGGCCGCCATGCCGTGCTGATTGCCGGTGGCATCGGCATCACCCCGATCCGGGCGATGGCGCAGACACTCAAGGCCCGGGGCAGTTCGTTCGAACTCCACTACAGCAGCCGGACGCCCGTCGACATGGCGTACCGTGATCAGCTCGCGATCGAGTTTCCCGATGAGCTGCAGCTCTATTTCACGCGCACCACGGGCGGAAAACGCATCGACCTGCACTCGATCATGCGCGTAGCGTCGGCTGACACGTTGTTCTATGTTTGCGGCCCGGGCCGGTTAATTGCAGCGGCGAGGTCCGCTGCGCGTGAACTGGGTATCGCCACCGAACGCCTGCAGTTCGAAAGTTTCGAATGATGCAGGCCGACGCCTGTTGCCGCGAGTTCGGTGTGCCGGGCTGATCAGAAATACCCGTCCATCATCTTGTCCACCCACGCTGGCAGGCGTACGCCATCCTTGCGCTCGAATGCAGGAATGTACGGCTTGATGTCGAGCACCGGGGTGCCGTCGAGCGCGTCGAGGCCACGGACGGTGATGCCCTTGTCATCAACTGCGATCAGCTCCACGGCCGTCACGCCGATCGGATTCGGGCGAAACTTGGTGCGCTGGGCGAATACGCCGACCGGCGCGAGGTCTTCCATGCCACGCGGGTTGCGCGCGAGCTGTTTCTGCGGATCAAACGGCGGAATGCGGTCGAGATGGAACACGACCACCACGTGCGAAAATCCAGTCAGTCCGGCGAGTCCCTGGACATAGATTGGATTGAGCTCGATGCGTGAGTCCACACCTGCCCAATGGCCGGCGGACATCTCCGTGCGACCGTTACGGACAGCGCCTATGGGTTCGAATTGGGCCATGATTGAGGATCTTGGTTTATGCTGCGGGTTGCTGGTGGCAATCAGGTTGTCTGGTGTCATGGTACTACCTGAACAGGCTGAACAAGAAATCCCGCTTGGCTTGGTCAATGCTGCGTCGCCCGGCAGAATCAAAGGGACCGCCTCGAAAATCCGCCACCGTTGAGGCAGAATCGATCTCACCGCTTAACCCGCTGCTCCTGTCATAAGGCACCCGTGATGCTCTCCCCGTTGAACATTGCGCTGCGCATCGCCTTCGGCACAGCAATATTTGCCTTGATCGTCTGGCTGACGGGGCATTTTCCGACTGCGGCCGGACTGATGCTCACGTTCCCGGCGCTCAACGGTCTTGCCTTCATTTTTTCGCGGCACGACACCGTCAGCGCCATCACTGGAACCATGCTCTGGATGCCGCTGCTCAACGGCGTGCTGTGCGTGATTTATCTCGCTGCGTTCATCCTGCTGGCGACACCGGCGTACGCGTCCGCACTCGCCTGGGGGCTGGCCGCAGCCATCGCGCTGCTGTGGCTGGTGCTGGTGACGCGCTCTTTGGTCGGGCGCGGCGTGGCACCCCTGCTGCAGTGGCGTTATGCGATTGCAGTCGCAGCGGGCGGCATCGCTCTGACGTTCGTGTGGTGGCATTTCGCCGGGAATATCGCCAGCGCTGACATCGCCGAGGGCACTGCCAGGCCGGCGCTGACCTGGCTGAAAATTGTCTTGTTCGCGCTCGCGATGTGGCTGTTGATCGTGCTGCCGCCCCGCTTCCATTGGAAAGACGGCGCCAGCGGAATCCTGTCGGGCCTGCCACTGGTGGTGCTGGCGGGTCTGCTCAGCGTTGCGCAGGATGACGCGTCTGATCTTGAGGTCCGGCGTACGCTGTTCATGCGGATGATGCTCGGCGTATGGCTCGCGCCGGCGATGGCGGTGGCTTTCATCTTCGGCGTATCGCGCGCGCTTGGCCACAGGCGCACGCATGCCATGCGCGTGGCGGTGGTGGCTGCAGGCTGGCTGCTGTGCTTCACAACGATCATTATCACAGGCACCGCTTTGCGTTGGCTGTCATCACCGTAAATGGCGTAAAGGTGCGGGAGTCGGCAAGCCGTACTCGTCACGCGCTGTCTCCCGTTAACAGACCCCGGGGACCGGCCTGCCCGCTTAATTTATACTGACCCGGTCTATTCACACCCGGAAGTCATTTGCCCAATCTGCCCGCCTCTGCAGACGAACACCGCCGTCTGATGACACTGTTAATCGTGTCCGCTTTCATGGTGTCAGGCGGCATTCACTATCAGACGCCTATGCTGGCGGCCATCGCCGCGGAGTTCCAGGCGGATGCCGCGGCAACCGGCTGGATACCGACCTGCTCTTTCGGCGGCATGCTGATGGGCATCCTGTTTCTGGTGCCGCTCGGCGATCGGATCGACAAGCGCAAGCTGGTACTGTGCAAGCTGGTCGTGCTGATTCTGGCACAGGCGCTAATGGCGTCAGCGCCGTCGATCGCGGTGTTGGCGATGGGCAGCCTGGTAACCGGCATCTGCTCGTCGCTGATTCAATCCTTCATTGCGCTGACCGCGGAATTGGCCAAACCGAATGAGCGCGGCAGCGCGCTGGGTACGCAGTTGACCGCATTGTTCAGCGGCATCCTGTTCGCGCGCATCGTCGGCGGCTTGATTGCGACGCACATCGGCTGGCGCTACAGCTACGTGCTCTCTGCGGGCATGCTGCTGTTGCTCCTCCCCGTGCTGTGGATGCGGCTGCCCACCACGCAGCCCACTTCGCAAGCACGGTACCGCGCGCTGCTGTGGTCAATGTATCGACTGTTGCGCACGCACGGCGCCATTCAGCGCGCGGCGACGATACAGTTCATGCTCGGCATCTGTTACGGCGGATTCTGGGCGGTGGCCGCGCCGATGCTCGCGCTGCTGCATCACGTGGGGCCGACCGGCGCCGGTCTGATCGGCATCCCAGGTTCGGCGGGCATTCTGATCAGCCGTGCGGCGGGGCGCTGGGTGGACCGTAGCGGATTCATGCCGGTGGTGCTAACGGGTGTCTGCGCGATGCTGGCCGCCTGGATCGCGATGGGCTTCGGCTTGTGGTCGGTGATCGCGGTGGTCATCGGCGCCATCCTGCTCGACTGTGGCCTGCGCACGGCGATGGTCGCCAACCAGACCATGATTAATTCTGCGGCGCCGGAATCGCGCTCGCGCGTCAACACGCTGTTCGGCTTGCACGTGTGGAGCGGCAACGCCCTGGGCGCGCTCCTGATGAGCTGGGCGTTCGCGCATTTTGGCTGGCTCGCGGTGTGCGGCGTGGCCCTGACCGCGGCGATGATCGCTCTGCTGATCCACCTCAGAATTCTGCCGGTTGGAAAAGCCGGAACGCCAGGATAAGGCGGAAGGCAAAACGCGCTTGATAGGTCTTAGAATTTCTACACCCTTCAGCGTATATCAAGCAGCTCCGCGAGATTCTTCCACAGGATTTTTTCCTTCTCATCGGCGGTGAGCGATTCGCGGTTTTCCAGCCAGGTCACCGGCGACGGATGCCAAGGCACAAAGGGCCAGTCGCTGCCCATCACTACACGGTCAGCACCCACCTGGTCGATCAGGAACCGCAGCGTGGTCTCATCCCCGGTGACGGTGTCGTAATAGAGCTGCTTCTGGTACGCGCTCGGCGGTTTTGACGTGCTGCGCGTCGCCGGCCGGTCGTGCCAGTTGCGGTCGAGCCGCCCCATCGCATAACAGGCCGGTCCGCCGCCGTGGGCGATGCAGATTTTCAGGTCCGGACATTTCTCGAGCACCCCGCCGCAGATCAGCACGGCGGTGACGATGGCGTCATCAAGGATCACCCCGAGGCTGTTGTTGAGCCCGTGGCGCTTGATGTGCTGTTGCAGGAAATTGTTGCGCGGCTGCGGATGGTAGAAGAGCACCGCGCCCAGTTGTTCGGCCGCCTTGAAGAACGGCAGGAACCGCGGCTCATCCCATTGCTCGGCGTTGACCTGGGTGTCGAGTGATGCGCCCTTGAGTCCCAGCGTCGTTACCGCGCGCTCGAGTTCGGCGATCGCCAGCCCCGTGTCCTGCACCGGCAGTGTGGCAAAGCCGGCGAGCCGCCCATCGCCCTGGCCCACTTTTGAGCCAGGTTCGTCGTTAAAATCACGCGCCAGCGCCAGGCCCCGATCCGGCGGCAGGTGATAGCCGACGAAGGGCGTGTGGATGGAGAGCACCTGCACGTCCACCTTCAGCGCGTCCATGTCCTTGATGCGATCCGCCACCGTGTAGCGCAGCTTGGGCGAGGAAAATTCCGTGCCCTGCCCGCACGCGACCATGCTGCCGAGTCCCTCGCCTGCCTCGTGGCTGAAACCGTGCCAGTCCTCTTTGGCTTCGATGGCGCGCCACATGGAATCCGGAACAATGTGTGCATGGATGTCGATGGTTTTCATGACTGAGCCTTTGCGGTGCAGGTGAAAAGACTGCGGAACTGTAGTACGGCGGATGCTTGCTTCCGTACCAGAACGCCATGTGGGCGGCGCCACATCGATACCACGCACACCTCGAAATCCGACGTGCGACCGAATTTTGCTCTTCACCCACCATTGCGCTAAATTGTCAGCCATCCTTTGCGTGGAGTAACGCCTCGTGAGAACTACAGCCGCAAGAGCAATCAAGGCCTGCCATCTGTTCGTCCCGGCACTGCTGCTGTCGCCCGGCACTGCGTTAGGCCATCACTTCATGGACGACGCACTACCACAGACGTTTGTGCAGGGACTCCTGTCGGGCCTGGGTCATCCTCTGATCGGCGCGGACCATGCGGCGTTCATTGTCGCCGCAGGATTTTTGCTGGCACTGGTTCCGTGCGGGTTATGGGGCATCTTTGCGCTGATCGCCGGCAGCCTCGTCGGCGCAGCGCTGCATTTGCAGGGCTACAACCTGCCCGCTGGTGAAACCGGCGTCGCGCTGTCGGTGCTGCTGCTCGGCGGTCTGGTCATCGCAAGGCGCCGGATCAAATTGGCGTGGCTGGCCGGCGGCCTCGCACTCGCGGGCGTGTTGCACGGGCACGCCTATGCCGAATCCATATTCGGTGCAGAGGCCGCGCCGCTCATTGCGTATCTCATCGGGTTCTCGGTCATCCAGTTCGGCGTGGCAACTGCAGCCTGGCTGATCCACCGGCACGTCAACGCAAGGCGTGAACGCTGGACCAAACCGCTGTCTGCAGCGCTTGGTGCCACGGTGGGCGCCGTCGGCATCGCATTCCTCGCAATCAACCTCACGAGTTAACACGCTATGAGCAGTCACGATCACCACCATCACGATCATCATCACGATGATGAACATCTCAGCGAGCACGAGCGCCCGCTTTCGGGCCCGGCGCTGCGCGTCAAGGCGCTGGAATCGCTGCTGATCGACAAGGGGCTGGTTGATTCAAAGACCATCGACGGCATCATTGAAACTTTCGAGACGAAAATCGGGCCGCGCAACGGCGCCCGCGTCGTCGCCCGAGCGTGGACGGACCCCGATTACAAAAAACGCCTGATGACCAATTCGCGTGCCGCCATCGCGGAGTTCGGCTTCTACGGCTATGGCGAGGACATGGTAGTGGTCGAGAACACGCCGACGGTGCGCAACATGGTGGTGTGCACGCTATGTTCCTGTTATCCGTGGTCGGTACTCGGGCTGCCGCCGGTCTGGTACAAGTCAGCACCCTATCGTGCGCGTGCCGTGATCGATCCGCGCGGCGTACTCAATGAGCTTGGTGCCCCAGCCGCAGACGATGTCGATGTGCGGGTGTGGGATTCAACCGCCGAGTTACGCTACATGGTGCTGCCGGAACGTCCTGCCGGCACCGACGGCTGGAGCGAAGAGCAGCTCGCGGCCATCGTCACCCGAGATGCCATGATCGGGGTCGCAGTGGTGACCGTGCCTGAAGGAAGCAAATGAACGGCGTGCACGACATGGGCGGCATGCACGGCATGGGGCCGGTCGAAATCGAAGTCAACGAGCCGGTGTTTCATGCGCATTGGGAGAAACGCGTGTTTGCCACCCGTCTCGCCTGCGCCTACCACCGTCGCTGGAATTCCGACATCAACCGGTACGCGGTCGAGCGCATGCCGCCGGTGGATTACCTCGAGGCCAGCTACTACGAGCATGTCCTCTTCGGCCTGGAAACGGTACTGGTCGAACAGGGTGTCGTCACCGCGGAGGAGCTCGCCAGCGGCCGCGCCGCCGGCAAAGCCGACGTGGCCGGTGTGCTCAGCATCGACGGCCTTGATACGCTGCTGCAGAAGCGCATCCGCGCGCGGCGTGATGAAAAAGTGGCGCCGAAATTCAAGGCGGGCGACGCCGTGATGGCACGCAACATCAATCCCGCCGGCCACACGCGGCTGCCGCGTTATGCGCGCGGGCGGCATGGTGTTATCGACCGCGATTTCGGCGTGTATGTCTTTCCGGACACCAATGCGATGAACCGCGATCCAAAGCCGCAGCATTTGTACAGCGTGCGTTTTGCCGCACGCGAACTGTGGGGCAACGCCGCCTCCGACCGCGACAGCGTTTATGTGAACCTGTGGGATGACCATCTCGATCCCGCCTGAAATCGACCTCGACACCCTGCCCGCCCTGCCGCGCGACGACGCGGGACCGGTGTTCAGGGCGCCATGGGAGGCGCAGGCCTTCGCCATGATGTTGTCGCTGCACAAGCGCAGCATTTTTACGTGGCCGGAATGGGCGGCGGCACTGGCAGCCGAACTTGCGGCCGCGGCTGCACGCGGCGAGCCTGATGACGGCAGCCATTACTATGAGCACTGGCTCGCCGCACTCGAAAAACTCGTCATCGCGAAAAACGTCGCCTCGGCGCAGGATCTGGAGCAACGCGTGCAGGACTGGGACGCCGCCGCACGGGCCACACCGCACGGCCAGCCGGTGGAGTTGTCGCGCCGGTAATGCAGGATCGCGGGCGCGCGCCTCGCGTGTCGCAACAATAGTCAGGAAACCATTCAAACCGGATTGGAGCAGGCGAATGAAAATTGCAGCAATGGGATCAGGCGGTGTCGGTGGCTTTTTCGGCGGGCGGCTGGCACACGCCGGCGCCGATGTCACCTTTGTTGCGCGCGGCAAGCATCTCGCCGCCATGCGCGAGCACGGTCTGCTGATCGAGAACCAGACCGAGGGCAACATTCACCTGCCCAGGGTCAAGGTGACCGACGATCCCGCGAGCATCGGGCCGGTCGATCTGGTACTGGTGGGCGTAAAACTGTGGGACCTCGAATCCGCCGCGCAAGCGTTCAAACCCATCGTCGGCCCCGATACCGCCGTACTGTCATTGCAGAATGGCGTCATCAAGGATGACATCCTGCGCCGCATTTTCGGCGACAAGGCGGTGATGGGCGGCGTCGGTTATGTGGCAACCCACATCTCGCGCCCGGGTGTGATCAAGCAGGTGGGCACGCTGCAGAAGCTGTTTTTCGGGGAATATGACGGCACGCGCTCGGCACGCGCCGAAACATTACTGAAGTTTGCGCTCAAGGCCGGATTGGAGGCGGAACTGTCCACCGACATCCGCCGCACGCTGTGGGAGAAATACACTTTTCTCGTCGGGCTCTCCGGCACCACCACCACGATGCGTACGCCCATCGGGCCGATCCGCAGCAACCCGCAGACGCGCGCCTTCCTCCACGACCTGATGAAAGAAGTCGTCGCCGTCGGCCGCGCCTACGGCGTCGCGCTGCCGGAGAACTACGCCGACGAGCGGCTGGCGTTTGCTGATACCGTGTCGCCGGACATGAGTTCGTCCATGCATCACGATCTCGAAGCCGGCAATCCGCTCGAAGTTGAATGGCTGTCGGGCGGCGTGGTCACGCTCGGCGCGAAAGTGAATGTACCCACACCCGCCAACCGTGCCGTTTGGGATGTGCTCGCGCTGCACGCGCAGGGTCGCAGGCGCGCCTGACATGCAGCATCCACCGCTGACGATCCGCGCCGTACGCGCGGTGCCGGTGATGCTGCCGATGACGTATACGCTGGGCACCAGCGCGGCCATCGTACGCAAGGCGCCGCTGCTGCTGGTGGACCTCGAGACGGAAGAAGGCATTACCGGGCGCGCGTGGCAGTTCTGCTACACGCCTGCCGCGGCCGCGGCGATTGCGCACATGCTCAATGATGCGGTCGGCGCCATACGCGGCGACGCGCTGGACCCCGTCATGGTGTGGGGCAAGCTCACCAAACGCTACACGCTGATCGGCGTGCAGGGCATTGTGCGCATGGCGATGGCAATGGTGGATGTCGCCGGCTGGGACGCACTGGCAATTGCTGCCGGCAAGCCACTGGCGACGTACCTGGGTGCGGCGCCACGCCCCATACCCGCGTACAACAGTTGCGGCCTCGGCCTGATGGCACCCGCCGAAGTCGCTGACGAAGCAGAGAAGCTGCTCGCCGGCGGTTTTCGTGCAATGAAGCTGCGGCTGGGCTACGCGACGCTGGCCGAAGATCTCGCCGCGGTGCGCGCCGTGCGCAAGCGCCTGCCCGATGACATTTTGATCATGACGGACTACAACCAGGCGCTCACGGTCGATGAAGCCGTGGCACGGGGCCGCGCGCTCGATGGTGAAGATGTTTACTGGATTGAGGAGCCGATCCGCCACGACGATTACGCGGGTTGTGCGAAGCTCGCGGCCGCGATCGATACGCCGGTGCAGATGGGCGAGAACTTCTCCCAGGTGCATGACATGGAAAAAGCACTGGCCGCGAAGGCCTGCGACTATGTCATGCCCGACCTGGAGCGCATCGGCGGCGTTACCGGCTGGCAGCGCGCCGCGCAGCTCGCGCAAACAGAGGGCATGAAAATATCCTCACACCTTTATCCGGAAGTCAGCGCACACCTGCTCGCGGCAACGCCGACGGCGCATTGGCTCGAATACGTGGACTGGATCAATACCGTCGTCGAGCAACCGCTGTGCATCATTGACGGTCACGCTGTGGTTGCCGACCGCCCGGGAAACGGCTTGAGCTGGATCGCATCCGCGGTAAGCAAATACCGGATGGCGTGACGCGCAGTCCGGTATATCCCGCCGCTTTGCGGCGCTCGGACCCAGCCACGAGACTGGCGTTACTGTGAACGACCCCGGCGGTCACGGAAAATTTTCACGGCCAGCGGAATCAGGGTGAGCGCCCCCAGTGCCACGACGGAAATCAGAATCCGGTCGGATTCACCGGTGGCCATTTCACCGCCAAAATGGGCCAGCAGGAAGCTCGCCGGCACGATGCCAACCAGAGTCGCGACTGCAAATCGCCAGAACGTGATCACGGTGAGCCCCGCGGCATAACTGATGATGTCGAACGAAACAAAAGGCAGCAGACGGCTGACCAGCACGATGATCATCAACGTGTTCTGCGAGCCCATTAATCCAACCGACAGCCGGTCACCAAACCAGCGGCGAAGTGTTGCCGCGCCCAGCCAGCGCCCAATGCCGAATGCCGCCAAGGCGCCGATCTCGGCACCCAGGATGACGTAGACCGTGCCCCAGACATGGCCATACGCGGCGCCGGCCGCCATCGCGATTGGTGCGCTGGGTATGGGGCTTACCATAATGGCGATCACCATCAGCGCGATCACCGTCAGCGGGCCCCAGGCCCCCAGTTGGGTAATGTGATCGCGCAGCGCAGCGCCGTTCATGATCGTCGCCATCGCGCCCGTTTCATGCAACAGCCAGTAGGTGGCGGCGAGTAATGTCAGGATCGCCGCGCCGGCCAGCCATTTGAATCGCGTCGACTGCGTCATTGCGTCATGATGGCAGACTATCGCTGACAGACCATCTTTAATTCAGGGCAGCGTCAGAACTTCTCCACCCAGGGGCGCAGCTCGATTTCCCAGGTCCAGGCGCTGCGATGCTGGCGATGGAGTTGCAGATAGGCCTGTGCAATAGAGTCAGGATTGAGCAGGCCGTCGGCGCCCCGTGCAGCAGCCCTTTCGTCCTCACCTTCGAGAAGTGCAATCCCGCCATCGATGACAAAGTGTCCGACATGAATGTTCTGCGGCTGCAGTTCGCGCGCGAGGCTCTGCGCGAGCCCGCGCAGCCCGAATTTGCCCATCGCAAAGGAGGACGAATTCGGGTAGCCCTTGACGCTGGCCGAGGCGCCGGTCAGCAAGATGGTGCCGCCGCCCGCCGCAATCATCCGCTTGGCCGCAGCCTGCGCAACCAGAAAGCCGCCAAAGGTCGTAATCAGCAATGCGTTGCGTACCGCTTCGGGATCGAGTTCCGTCACCGGCCCTCGGCCGCCGCGGTTGCTGGCGTTGTATACGACGATGTTCGGCGCGCCGATATCCCTGGTTACCGACTCGAACAGCGCATTGACTGACGCCGGATCGGCGGCATCGCAGGCATAGGCCTTCGCACCTGTATCGGCCGCAAGCCCGGTCAGCTTGTCCATGTTGCGCGCCGCCAGTGCCACCTGCATGCCTTCGGCCGCAAACAGCCGCGCCAGTGAAGCGCTCAGCCCGCGCCCGGCGCCGACGATCAATACCTTTTCCTGCTTCGCCATGATAGGTCTCTCTGTGATTGTTCAATTCGTTAATGATAAGGCTTCAGCTTACCCGACGGCGCAGCCGCCTCACGCTGCAATCGAACTATCC
>JBBQAO010000061.1:0-22700 GCA_038316355.1 Burkholderiales bacterium | reverse complement strand
GGTGTACGTACCCTCCGGCGACGATGTCCGCCGCCTGAAACGACATGTCGCAGAGAGGCGAAAGATCTACGAGCAGAACTACCGTCCGCTACGTCACAAGCTGTATGCCCACCGCGGCGTCGCCACATCAGGCGAAGTCAGCGAACTGTTCGTTTTCGCGAACTACGGCAGCTGCTGGTGTTTCTTGGTCGCCTCTATGAGGCGCTTTGGCAGTTGTACTTCAACGGTCATAAGCCTGTGCTGCGTCCGGCCCGCTTCTCGGTGGATCGAATGCTTGAGCAACCGTCTCCCAACGTGAAGCACGGCAAACTTCAAGAGCGGCTCGTTCATGAGACAAGACTATTCCTCAAGCGTCACTGCACAGCCGCCTAACCATTCGGTCAAGCCGACGTGCCTACGGCACGCGGCTTACCTCAAACGTTATGCCCCATGAATTTGCCAACTGGACGACTATACGCCTTGGGCGTATAGTTCACTCATGTTCACGGTAGTCGAAACTTTAATGGTCGGGAAACAATGGCCGAACTACTGGAACGAGGAAGATCGAGGTGAGTTCGCTGCATTCATCGCCGACTTTCCAAGCGCCGGAGACGTGGTGCCCAGTTCTGGCGGCATACGAAAGGTCCGCTGGCGGTGAGCTGGCACTGGTAAGTCTGGCGGTGTTCGCGTCGTCTACTTCACACGAACTGTCGACGAAGAAATCGTGCTTCTACTCATTTACGCGAAGTCCAAGACAGACAATATCACCGGCCCCAAGTTAAAGGAGATCCGACGTGTCATTGAAAGTTAAACCGCTCACCGGCGCAAAGCTTCGTGCCTATGAAGCAAAGTGCGACCTTGCTGCCGAGTTGATTGAGTCCGTGCGGCAAATGAAGGCTGGAAAGACCCAGGTCGTCCTGTCCCCCGCAATTGAAGCGCGCGAACGCACGGGTTTGTCGCAATCACAGTTTGCCAGACTGCTGGGCGTCTCCGTGCGCACGCTTCAGGGTTGGGAACAAGGCCGCAAGCAGCCCAGCGGTGCCGCGCGCACTCTACTGACAATCGCACACACAAATCCCAAAGCACTGCTGGCGGCAGCCGGCAAGTAGCAAATTGCCAACATGGGGCATAACAAGCCGTGGCAACGGTCGCGCCAAAAAGCGGCGTGCCGTTGAACGGCGACGTTATATGCCTTAGACGCGCGCCGTTCACCTTAATCCCCTTCCTTCCTTGCCGAGTAGTACCAATAGTGATACTATTTAACCCATGGCTTCGGCAGACGATATCGTCAAACTGATGAGGCAAAACCCGAAAGGGATCAGCTTCAATGCGCTTTGTAAGGTTTGCGACAAATATTTCGGGAAGCCGAGGCAATCTGGCACAAGTCACCGAATCTACAAGACCCCGTGGCAAGGCGATCCTCGTATCAATATTCAAAATGACCGAGCTAAGGCAAAACCCTATCAGGTACGCCAGGTTCTGCTGGCTATCGACCGTCTGGAGAGAAATGATGAATAAAGAAATTGACAGATATACGTACCGTGTTACCTGGTCTGAAGAAGACGGAGAACACGTTGGACTATGCGTGGAGTTTCCGAGCTTGAGCTGGCTGGAGAAAACGCCGGAAAAGGCGTTACAAGGAATTCGCCGGCTCGTGAAAGAATGCATCGCAGACATGCGTAAGAGTCACGAAATAGCACCCGAACCCATCGCGACGAAGGCATTTAGTGGAAAGTTTATGGTGCGCATACCACCGCAAACTCACCGTAATCTTGCCCTCCAGGCAGCAGAGTCTGGAATTAGCCTGAACCGCTTAGTCTCAAGCAAGCTGTCATAGAAATTGCATCTAACTTTGCGCCGCAGCGGACGCCGTTCCGGCACCACTGAACTCCACGTTATGCAACGAATACGGGCGGGCGTAGAATCGCGATTGTTGACTCATACAAATCGTGATCAATCATGAGTAACCTCGAAGAGCTTGAACACAGAATCCAGAATCTCCCGATCAACGAGTTGGCGAAATTTCGAGAGTGGTTTATCGAATTTGACCACCTACTCTGGGATAAGCAGCTTGAGGCTGATTCGAAGGCTGGAAAGTTGCACGGCCTCGTTTCCGAAGCGCTCGTGGATTATCAGGCTGGCAAGGCCCGGGAGATTTGAAGCATTTCGCGTCGCCGAAGTTTTGGGCGCTGCACGGAACGCCGCCGAACGATGTTCGCGCCCTTGCAGACAAGAACTTCGAACTTCTGAAATCGGATTCTCGGCATCCTTCTCTGCATTTCAAGAAGATCGGCGAGTTATATGGGGACGGAGCCCAAATACTTTCCCGAAAATGTATTGAGCTCCGTCCCCATATCACCGTTGTTGCGCCGGTGCAGCAGCCATCCGGCACCAGCCGCCATTCCGCTGCAGGCGACAAACCGGCCGTCCAGGCCGTACCATGTGCCCTCACCCTCTTCCACCACCGAAAAGTCCGCACCGCATGTCCCAGGCCGTCCAAGTCACCACAAAACGCGCTGTCGTCGTTGCCGTGCAGCTCACCGGAGTCAGCGACCCGGAGTTTGAGTCCTCACTGAGCGAGCTGCGCGAACTGGCCAAAACGCTGGGCTTCGAAGTGGTGGCCACGTTCACGCAAAAGCGCGCCACTTTCGACGCGACGGCTTACCTGGGCACCGGAAAGCGTGAGGAGTTGCGCCGCTTTGTGCAGGGCGAGGCCGCGCCGGATCCTGCTGCGGAGGACCTGCCCGCCGGGGCGACACCGGACGCGCCCCGGCACGGGGAAAAACGCAGCGCGCGCCACGGCGCCGTCGCGGCGCGCGAGGCGGCCAAGGCCCTGACCGGGTCCGATGCCCGCCGCGCTGCCTTTGTCCTGGTCGACCACGACATTTCGCCCTCGCAGGCGCGCAACCTGGAAAACGAGATCGGTTGCGACGTGCTGGACCGCACCATGGTGATCCTCGAAATTTTCCACCGCCATGCGCGCTCCAACGCGGCGCGGGCGCAGGTGGAAATCGCACGCCTGCGTTACCTGGCGCCGCGCCTGCGCGAGGCGGCCAAGCTGGCCGGGCCGCAGGGGCGGCAGCGCAGCGGCGTCGGCGGCCGTGGTGCCGGCGAGAGCGCGGGCGAGGCGGACCGCGCCAAGATCCGCGACCGCATCGCCGAGCTGAAGCAGGAGATCACGGCCCTCGACCTCGAACGCCGGGTACAACGGGCGCGGCGCCAGGAAAACCAGGGCATCGCGCGCGTGGCGCTGATCGGCTACACCAACGCCGGCAAGTCCACCCTGATGCGCGCACTGACCGGGAGCGAGGTGCTGGTCGCCAACAAGCTGTTTGCGACGCTGGACACTACCGTGCGCGCACTGCTGCCCGAAGGCGTACCGCGCGTGCTGGTGAGCGACACGGTGGGATTCATCAAGAACCTGCCCCACGACCTGGTCGCCTCGTTCAAGTCGACGCTGGAAGAAGCCGCCGAGGCGACGCTGCTGCTGCACGTGATCGACGCCAGCGACCCCGGCTTTGAACGCCAGATCGGCGTGACCGAGCAGGTGCTTGCGGAAATTGCCGCGGACCAGGTGCCGCGCCTGCGCATCTTCAACAAGATCGACCAGGTTGGCGATGCCAAGGCACAGGCAGCGCGCGCGAAGGCCCTGCGCGCGCAATTTCCGAAGTGCATCGTGATGAGCGCCGTCGACCCGGATGACGTGGCGCGGCTGCGCAAGGCGATCCGGACTTTTTTCAGTCGCCGCCTGGCCCGGGCCGAGCTGTTCCTGCCCTGGTCGGCGCAGCAGCTGCGCGGCGAACTGTTCGCAACCTGCGAAGTGTTGGAGGAGCGCGCTGACGGCGAGGGGGCGCACTTCCGCGTGCGGGCCGAGCGCGAAGCCCTGGCCGCGCTGCGCGAACGCATCAGCCAGGCGCAGAAGCCGGACTGACCGCAGTCGGCAGGGACAGCGCAAGCTCCGCGGTCAGGCGGCTTCCCCTTACATCACCAGCTCTACCAGATACGGCCCCGGGGTCGCCAATCCACGCCTGAATTGCACCGCCAGTTCATCCAGCGTAGTCGCCCGCCCCGCCTCCACGCCAAAGCCTTTCGCAATCGACACCCAGTCGATAGCCGGCCGATCCAGCGTCAGCATCGCAGTTGCGTTATGCCCCGGTGCACTGGCGCCGACATTGACCAGTTCACCGATGAGTATCTTGTAAGCGCGGTTGGCGAAGATCACCACGGTCACATCCAGATTCTCCCGTGCCATGGTCCACAGCGCCTGCTGGGTGTAGAGCGCACTGCCGTCACCTTCAAAAGCAATCACCTTGCGGTCCGGCGCTGCGATCGCCGCACCGGTTGCCGCGGCCAAGCCCCAGCCGATGGAACCGCCCATGATGTTCAACCAGTCATGCGGTCGCGCGCCCATGGTGGCAGCAGTAAAGGCGCGCCCGCTGGTCACCGCCTCATCGATGATGACGGCATTCTCCGGAATCAGCGTGTTGAACAGAGCACCCAGGCCGTCGAGCGTGACCTTGCCGGTGGGCAGCGCCGCATCGTGTTTCGCCGCATTGACCAGAGGCGAAGTCTTGCGTGCACCCAGCGCATCGGCCAGTGCTTCCAGTGCGCCTTCGAGATCGGCTTCTGCACCGGCGACTTTGGTGACGGTGCAACCTTCGGGCACCAGCACGCTGGGTTTGCCCGGATAGGCAAAAAATGACACTGGCGATTTCGCACCGACCAGCAATAACTGGCGCACATCCTTCAGCATCGCCAGCGCGTTGTCGACGACGAAGGGCAATTGCTTGACCACGGCCCGGCCCGCGCCGCGTTCCATGCGGGCGTTGTTGTATTCAGAGATCAGCGTGCAGCCGGTTTTGGCAGCGATGCGCGCGGCGTAGTCAAGTGCCTTGCCGCGCAGTGCCGCACCGCCGAGCAGGATCGCTGCCGGCTGGCTGGAGGTCAGCGCGCGCACACCTTCGGCAATCGCGCTGTCCGGCACATGTTCACGCGGGGCCGGTGCATTGACGGTCGCCGGCCCCTCCGCCTCGCCCCAAGCGGTATCGGCAGGCAGGATCAGTGTCGCGATCTGCCCCGGCGCCTTGCGCGCGGCTTCCACCGCCAGCGCGCCATCAGCAGCGACGGCTCTGGATGAGCGCGACGTCAACACCCAGTCCGACATCGGCCGCGCCACACCTTCGATGTCGGCGGTCAGTGGCGCGTCATGTTTGATGTGATAACTCGCGTGTTCACCGACGATGTTGACGATGCCGGAGCGCGCTTTTTTGGCGTTGTGCAGATTGGCGAGTCCGTTGCCGAGTCCTGGACCGAGATGCAGCAAGGTCGCCGCCGGTTTGCCCGCCATGCGGTAATAACCATCGGCAGCACCTGTGACCACGCCTTCGAACAGGCCGAGGATGCAGCGCACGCCCTCGACACGATCGAGTGCAGAGACAAAATGCATTTCCGATGTGCCTGGATTGGCGAAGCAGACATTGACGTCGCCGTTCAACAGCGTGCGCACCAGGCTTTCTGCCCCGTTCATAGTTTTTCCTTTAAAAACAATTACTTATAATTATTTGTCGCCTGCACAACGTATTGTCCCGCGTCAGGGTGCAGTGGGGGACGATTCTGAATGACTTTGCTCTTCTCGTCAGCCCTTTCCGTTCAGGGCCGTGTTTTACAGTCATCACGCGCCGCGTTACTATTGCGCATGATCAAGTCGTTTCGATGCGCTGAAACGGAAGCACTGGCCCAAAGCGATCGCGTTAAACGCTTTGCCAACATCGTTGATGTGGCCCGCCGCAAACTCCGGCAACTGGAAATCGCCGGTCGCCTGGACGACCTGCGGGTGCCGCCGGGAAACAGGCTGGATGCCTTGAAAGGCAACCGGGCCGGACAGCACAGTATTCGCATCAATGGCCAGTGGCGCCTTTGTTTTCGCTGGACAACATCAGGCGCCGAAAACGTGGCAATCGTGGACAAGCACTGAGGGGTAAGCATATGAGCAAACTCAACCCTGTCACTCCGGGCGAACTCCTGCTGGGAGAATTCCTTAAACCCATGGGTATCACCCAGTACCGCCTTGCCAAGGAAATCGACGTTCCGGCGCAGCGTATCGGTGAAATCGTGGCCGGTCGCCGCACCGTTACCGCCGATACCGACTTGCGCCTGTGTCGGTTTTTCGGCCTGTCGAACGGCTACTGGTTGCGCGCGCAGGCCGCTTATGACACCGAAGTGGCGGAACGCACCCTCGGCCGCAAGCTGGCAAAGATCAAGCCCTGGGCTGAACTCGCCACTCAATAACAAGCCGTTTAAACCTGTAACCGGAGGATTTAATGCTGATCGCTGATTCACAAGTACACATCTGGGGTGCCAACACACCGGAACGGCCGTGGCCCGCGCGCGCTCATGCGCAGCGCGAGATTGCACTCGGGCACGAGCAATTGCTCAAGGACATGGACGAAGCCAATGTCAACCGGGTGGTGATCGTGCCGCCGTCCTGGGAAGGCGACCGCAATGACCTCGCCATCGCTGCCGTCAAGGCACACCCGGACCGTTTTGCGATCATGGGCCGCTTCAATCCGGAAGCGCCGGATGCGCGCAGCACGATCAAGACCTGGCTCAATCAACCCGGCATGCTCGGCATGCGTTTCACTTTTCATATTCCCGTGCTGCAGCAGCCGCTGGTGGAAGGCAAGTTCGACTGGGTGTGGGCCGAGGCGGAAAAACTCGGCATCAAGCTGATGGTGCTGGTGCCGCAGGATTTTGTGCATGCCATCGACAACGTCGCCGCGCGTTATCCGGATCTCAAAATCGTCATGGACCACATGGCGCTGACCAGCGGCAAGCCGGAAGACGAAACCTTCCGCAATTTCGACAAGCTGCTGCCGATCGCCAAACGCCCCAATGTCGCGGTCAAGGCCAGCGCGCTGCCCTCCTATATCGCCGAAGCCTATCCATTCAAAAAAATACAGGCGCATACCAAACGCGCCTACGAGGCCTTTGGTCCGAAGCGTTTGTTCTGGGGCAGCGACTGGTCGCGTTCACCGGTGCCGTACCGCGAGCATGTCGACATGTGGCTGAAGGATGCGCCCTGGCTGAAGGAAGCCGACAAGGAATGGGTGCTGGGGCGCGGGATTTGTGAATGGCTGGGCTGGAAGATGCCGTGACAGCGATATCGCTGATACAGCGCTCCTTACAGGCCACCATCACCGATACGGTAAACTGCCCCGGCAATGATTGAATCCCTGCTCCTCACCGCAACCCGCGTCATCACTTTCCAGCAACAACGGCAGTTGACCAACGCCAGCGGATTTTTCTTTGAGCGCGACGGCCATTTGTTCCTGGTGACCAGCCGGCATGTGATGCTCGACGTGCCAAGCCGCCATCAGCCGGATCGTATCGAAATCGAACTGCATATCGATCCGGAGAACATGGTGCAGTCCAGCGCGTTTTCGATCCCGCTGTACCGCAACGGCAAACGGCTGTGGCGTCAGGGCACCGATTCCGCCGGCGGGATCGATGTCGCGGTCATCGAAATCGAACGCACTGTGCTGCCGGAGACGGTGGTTTACCGCGCCTTCACACCAGAACACCTGTACTCGCCATCAGAACAGATCGAGGTCGGCGCCCGGCTGGTGATGGTGGGTTTTCCGCTGGGTTTTCACGACACGCTGCACCACATGCCGGTCGCGCGCCGCGCGGCAGTGGCGTCGTCATTCGGCCTGCGTTTTCAGGGCAAGGGTTATTTCCTCACCGATGCGCGCACTCACCGCGGCACCAGCGGCGCGCCGGTGGTAATGCGAATTCCGGGAGATGATTCGCCTGTCGACAAACTGCCATGGCTGCTGCTCGGTGTGCACTCGGCAAGGCTCGATATCGGCACGCGGGATCTGGGCCTGGACGAGGCGCTGGGACTGAACTGCGCCTGGTACTCCGACATCCTGATGACGCTGACTGAAGACTGATCAGAACTGCAGCAGCGCTACTTCTGTTCTTTCTGTTCTTTTTCCGTCGCCCCGCTTTTTGCATCGGCAATGATCTGAACTGATTCAGGCGTTAAGCTGGATGGTGGTGGCGTCAGTCCCATCGAGACGTAGATCTCCGTCAGCTTTTCAATACCGAAGTTGGCAGGCTTGACCCATTCCACCGGCACATACACCAGCCCGCCGCCGATCGGCACCGGCGCGGTCGGCACCAGCACCGCAAAATAATTCCGGCCGTCGATGTCCACGGGTTCCGCGCTCGGTGCCAGCGCCAGCACCGCGACACCGTCACCGCCGAAAAAACACCACACCGCGCTCATGGTACCGATGCCGCCCTGTTTCTGGTCGAGCAGGCCGACAAAACTGCTGGTGAAATCGTAGAGGCTGCCGATCAGCGGTATACGCCGCAGCGTGACATTGAGAAACTGCGCCAGCGGGCGGCGCAGGCCGAGGCGCAGCGCCACTCCCAGCAGGTAGATCGCCGCCATCAGCATAAACGTGCCCAGCAGGTACGGCACCGGGGAACTGGCTGCAACCTTGTAACCCAGCGCCAGGAAAAAACCGCCGACCATGCTGTCCGGGCCGATGTAATTGTTGAGCAGGCCGATCAGCCAGTGCAGCACGGCCGCCGTCAGTGCCAGCGGCAGGAACACCACTAACCCGGCGAGCCAGGTGGCGACGATGGAATCAAAACCGCGTTTGAGGAACATGAAACAGCACTCCGGTAGCAGAAATTTCGGGAAAGGCAGTCCATGGTCACCAGATGCGGCGGCAGCGTCAAGCCCGCGGCATTCTGGTTTATGCTCAGGCCCTGGAAGGGAACACCAATGAAAAAATGGCTGTTGTCAGGCATCACCCACGCCGTAGCGCTGGCCATCGGTTTTGCCGCGGGTATTTATCTGCTGCCCATCCTCATCGCACCGGCGGCGCCCTCTGCCAACGACATCAAGGCGCAGGCCGGTGGCGCGCAATTCACGGGTCAGTTCCGCCGTGACCTGAAAGGCAGCGATTTCCTGCACTGGGGTGAAGGCACAGTCTCGATCAGCCACCACAGCATCGTGCTGATGGGGCGCATTGCTCCGGGGCCGGATTACAAGCTGTACCTGTCGCCGGAATTTGTCGAAACCGAAGCTGATTTTATGCACCTGAAGCCGCGCATGGTGCGTGTCGGCGATGTCAAAACCTTCGACAATTTCATCGTTCCTGTGCCCGAAGCAGTGGATCCCGCCGCCTACACCACGGTCATCGTCTGGTGCGAAACCTTCAGCCAGTTCATCACCGCTGCCAAATACCGCTGAGTACAACGCTGAAAGCGGCCATGCCAAATACGATCACACCTGACACCGTCCTTGATTTCTGGTTCGGCAGCGCCGGCGGCGACACCGCCATCGCACAGGCACAGCAGAAACTGTGGTGGTCAAAAAATGAAAACGTTGATGCCGACATCCGCGGCCATTTCGGCGATCTCGTCGAAACCGCGGCAAGCGGAAAACTGGATCGCTGGGCGCAGGATGCGCACGGACGGCTGGCGCTGATCCTGCTGTTCGACCAGTTCCCGCGCAATATGTATCGCGACACAGCGCGCGCGTTTGCTTACGACCCTCTCGCGTGCAAACTGGCACTGGCCGGCATCGCCGTCGACGCGGACCGGACATTACGCGCCATCGAACGCGTGTTTTTTTATCTTCCGCTGGAACATGCCGAATCACCGGAATTGCAGGAGCGCTGCGTCGCGCTGTTCACCGCACTCGCCGCCAGCGTGTCGGACACCGACCGCAAAACCTTCACCGGCTATGTCGATTACGCGGTGCGCCACCGTGATGTCATACACCGCTTCGGGCGGTTTCCGCACCGCAATCAGATTCTCAGTCGCGTATCGACGCCGGAAGAAACCGCGTTTTTGAAACAGCCGGGCTCGTCGTTCTAAACTGAGCGGCGGGATCCGTTTCACTCCTCCCGCCCTACGACTGCTTAATAAATCCGTGCGCCCTGAGCCTGTTGAAGGACGCGCTAAGGCAATTCCTCGACCTTCACCTGCACGCCGCGCCGCTCATTGCTGCTGGTGCTGCTGCGGCCAAGGAGCGTGGATTGCACGTCGCTGCGTGATTCATTGACGCCGCCCAGATCCATCCATTCGCCGAGGCGGCCTGACACCGTGGTCACCACACGCTGCACGTTGACCGTGCCGCGCCGCCCGTCCTCGAAGGTCTCGCGCTGCGGGTCGATGTCCAGTGTGACCCTGTTGCCCTGCACCCGCGGCACCACGCTGAAGCCGGTGCTGGCATCGCGGTAGTCGGTGCCCTCGACCACGCGATCAACGACCTGGCCGTTGACCACCGTGCGCACCACCTGGCGACTGCGCACCGGGCGCGATTCACCAACACGGATGAACGCGCTGTAACCTTCGAGCACCTGGATCGACTGCGAGGTGCTGGAACTGGCGGAGCGCTGCGAGCCAACAACGCGGCCGCGCAGCCGGTCATCGCCGTCGCCCAAGGTCACATTGCCGCCGCTGCGCGAGCCGCTGCCAGGCACGGTGATGCGGGCATTGTCGTTGCCGATGCTGCCCGACAGTTCGGCTTCGCGGCGATCGCGGTCCAGATCGGTGTCCTGGCGCACGGTGATCAGCAAGCGCTTGGGTGCGGTATCGATTTCGGCCAGCAGGCGTTTCAACTGCGCAAGCTCCGCAGGCGTGGCGCGGATCACCAACTGGTTCTGAAAACCGGTGATGCTGGAATCACGCCCAAGCAGGGGCTGGAGCACCGGGATCATCTGCTCGCTTTTGCGGTATTTGAGCGGTACCAATTCCACCGTGGTCTGCGCGCCGGCCACCGGCACCAGCGCAAAACACAGCATCGCGGCCACCCAGCCCAAGCCGCGTATGCAGCTTCTGTTCATAATTTTGCTCATAACACCTTCAACGGCATGCAGGATGGTTGAGTTTACCCGCCTCGCGCAGCTCCCGGAATAATGACAACTTCACCTTTACAATCATATTGTTATTGATTACAGTCCGGCCATGCGACGATTCCGGATACTGCTCATTGCCCTGGCGCTGCTGCCCTTGCCCGCACTCGCGGACGAGGCCGGCCAGCCGCCGGAGTTCAGCCATTCCGCGCTGCAAGCCGCCGACAGTGTATTCGGCCAGGCTCAGGAATTCGCGCTGCGCGCACTGAGTTTCATCGGCGTGCGTTACAAATGGGGCGGCACCTCGCCGGACACCGGTTTTGATTGCAGCGGACTGATTCGCTATGTCTACAGCCAGATCACCGG
The DNA here is from genome assembly GCA_038316355.1 of Burkholderiales bacterium. Taxonomy (GTDB): domain Bacteria; phylum Pseudomonadota; class Gammaproteobacteria; order Burkholderiales; family SG8-41. The sequence continues at coordinate 11,478 of JBBQAO010000061.1, read as the reverse complement.
CCGGACGCTGCACGGCACCGCCCAGGAAATCAGCCGTGTCGGCGCCACCGTGAACAAATCCGAACTGCAGCCCGGCGATCTGGTGTTTTTCAATACGCTGCGCAAACCGTTTTCCCACGTCGGCATTTATCTCGGTGAATCACGCTTCGTGCACGCGCCCAGCCGCGGCGGCGCCGTCGAAATCGTCGACATGACTCAGCGTTACTGGCAGAACCGCTACAACGGCGCCCGCCGCCTGCCGATTTAGTTGCTCCTCCGGCCGGTTTTTACCGGTTCCGCCTGTTTTTTTCAGGCCCCTGTTTCCCGATCCTTAGTTCTCGCCCCTTAGTTCTCGCCCCTTTGTTCCCGATCAAATGCCGCGCCCGCTGCCTGTGCCAGCCTGTGTCCTTGCCTGCCATGAACAACAATGATTCTCATTAAATTTGATATTGAGAATAATTCTTGTTAATATTACGGGCTTGATATCACTGTCAGCACTGAATTATATAACCAATTGTTTTTAAAGGATATTTTTATGCGCCTCAGCACTCTGACGCTCGTCTTGGCCGGTTTGTTCGCCACCACCGCTGTTGCCCAGGAACTGAACCTGTATTCCTCGCGCCATTACCAGACCGATGAGGCGCTGTACAGCGGCTTCACCAAGGCCACTGGCATCAAGCTGAACCGTATCGAAGCCGGCGAAGATCCGCTGATCGCGCGCATCGTCAATGAAGGCGCGGCCAGCCCCGCCGATGTGCTGGTCACCGTGGATGCCGGCCGCCTGTGGCGCGCCGAACAGGCAGGCCTGTTCCAGCCGATCCAGTCGAAAGTGCTGAACGAACGTTTGCCCGCCAACATGCGCACTCATGACGGCCAGTGGTTCGGCTTCTCCGCCCGCGCCCGTGTCATCGTCTACAACAAGCTCACCGTCAATCCCGCCGACGTGCAGAACTACGAAGACCTTGCCAACCCGAAACTGAAGGGCAAGGTCTGCACGCGCTCCGGCGGTCATATCTACAACCTCTCGCTGATGAGCGCGCTGATCGAGCACCTCGGCGAAGCCAAAACCGAACAATGGGCCAAGGGCGTAGTCGACAATTTTGCGCGTTCACCCAAGGGCGGCGACACCGACCAGATCACCGCCGTAGCCTCCGGCGAATGCGGCGTGGCGATCGCCAACAGCTACTACTACGTGCGGTTGATGAAATCGACCAGGCCCGAAGACCAGAAAGTCATCGCGGCGACCGGCCTGATCTGGCCCAACCAGAAAAGCTTCGGCACCCACATGAACGTCTCCGGCGCCGGTGTGATCAAAACGGCCCGCAACAAGGACGCCGCAATTAAATTCCTCGAATACCTGACCAGCAATGAGGCGCAGACTTATTTCGCCGAAGGCAACAACGAATGGCCGGTGGTCAAGGGCGCGGCGCTGAACAACAAGGCACTGGCCTCGTTGGGCACGTTCAAGATGGATACGCTGAATATCGGCGTACTCGGCAAAAACCAGCCGGCGGCGCAGAAAATCTTCGACCGCGTCGGTTACAAGTAATCAGGTGCCGATCCAGCCTAACCCATACCCGTTCGCCCTGAGCCTGTCGAATGGCAAACAGGCTTCGTCAGGGCCTGTCCTGAGTACGCCGAAGGGCTCAGCCCGAACGGATTTTGAAATCAGGACAAATCGATCATCCTGATTATTCATCCGGATGATGCCCGGGCCCCGGCCTGAGTATCATCCGCGACAGCACAATCAACGGCAGCAGCCCCACCAGCACGATGGTGAGCGCTGCCGTTGACGCTTCGGCGAGCCGCTCATCGGCCGCCAGGTTGTAGGCCTGCACTGCCAGCGTGTCGAAATTGAACGGCCGCATCACGAAGGTGGCCGGCAACTCCTTCATCACATCGACAAACACCAGCAGCCCCGCCGTCAGCGCACTGCGCCACAGCAGCGGCGCATGCACCCGCATCAGCGTCTCGCCCGGCCCCAGCCCCATCGACCGTGCAGCATCGTTCATCGACGGCGTGATCTTGGCCAGCCCGGCATCCACCGTCTGCAGCGACACCGCAAAAAATCGCGCAAGATAGGCATAAACCAGCGCGGCAATGCCTCCAGTCAGGATCAATCCGGGATTGGCGCCGGTCGCGGCTTCAATCCAGCCGGCCAGCACGTGGTCAAGCCGGGTCACGGGGATCAGCACACCAACGGCGATCACCGCGCCGGGTACCGCGTAGCCCAGGCCGGCAACGCGGTTGGCCGCGCGCACCATGCGCGTTGGCGACACGCGTCCGGCGTAACCGACGACCAGCGCCAGCGCCACCGCAAGACTTGAGGTCACCGCGGCGAGTGTTACCGTGTTGCCGGTCAGCGTCAGATACCGCGTGCCGAACTGGGCATCACCCGAGGTGATCGCCATGTGAGCCATGACACCCACCGGCAACAGGAAACCGAACACCAGCGGCACCACGCAGAACAGCACGGCGGTGGCGGCGCGCACACCGCGCAGGTGATAGACATTGCGCAGCCGCTTGCGGTGCGACGTCGAATGAAAGGCTGCACCGCGACGGCTGATGCGCTCAATCAGCAGCAACAGGAATACGAACCCCAGCAGCATCGCCGACAACTGCGCCGCCGCGGCATGGTCGCCCAGCGAAAACCAGGCACGGAAAATCCCGGTGGTAAATGTCTGCACGCCGAAATAAGCCACGGTGCCGTAATCGGCCAGCGCCTCCATCAGCGCCAGCGCCGTGCCGGCAACAATGCCCGGGCGCGCCAGCGGCAGCGCGACGCGGCGGAACGTGCCCCATGGCCCGTAACCGGACACCCGCGCCACTTCGAGCATGCTGTCGGATTGTTCGAGAAAAGCCGCGCGTGCCAGCAGATACACATAGGGATACAGCACCAGCGCCAGCATGACGATGGCGCCGCCCAGCGAACGCACATCGGGAAACCAGTATTCCCGCACGCCCCAGCCGGTCAGCTCGCGCAAAGCCGACTGCACCGGGCCGGCGAACTGCAAGAGATCGGTATAGGCATAGGCCATCACATACGCCGGCACAGCCATCGGCAGCAGCAGCGCCCATTCGAACACGCGCCGCCCCGGGAAGCGGCACATGGTCGTCAGCCACGCGGTCGAGACGCCGCCAATGATCACGCCGAAAGCGACGCCCAGCATCAGCAGCAGTGAGTTGGTGATGTAGTCACCAAGCACCGTGCTCGCAAGATGGCGCCAGGTGTCGGTGGATGGCGTCAGCAGATTGAGCAACACCACGATCACCGGCAAGGCCAGCACGGCGGCCAGTGCGACGGCAAATACCGTCAGCAGCCGCGGCATACGCGTGCGCATTGCCGGTGCTGCCGTGACAGGTTGCGGGAATGTAGTGGTGGTCACCGGGATTCGGCCGAAACGATTCGAGCGAGCCTAAGTTACGGAAATTTATAAGAAAAACATTTTAACAAGAATCATTATCAGCAGCAAAACCGCTATAATTTCGCGATGACTGCGCATCTCGCTTTCACTGATGTCTGCCACGCCTACGGCCGCACGCCGGTGCTGCAGGGCGTCAGCTTTGAAGTCGAGCCCGGCACGATTGCCTGCCTGCTCGGCGCCAGTGGTTGCGGCAAAACCACCGTGCTGCGCTGCATCGCCGGCTTTGAACCGGTACTCAGCGGCACGGTTGCGCTCGACGGCGTGGTGATGAGCACAAAAAACATTGTGGTGCCTCCGGAACAGCGCAGGATTGGCGTTGTGTTCCAGGATTACGCGCTGTTCCCGCACCTGACCATCGCCGGCAACATCGCCTTCGGCCTGCGCGGTGCCACTGCAAACGAACGCGATGCGCGGGTCGGGGAACTGCTGCAGGTGGTCGGCCTCACCGGCCTCGGCACCAAATATCCGCAGGAACTGTCCGGCGGCCAGCAGCAGCGCGTCGCCCTCGCCCGCGCGCTGGCGCCTCGCCCGCAACTGCTGCTGCTTGACGAGCCCTTCTCCAACCTCGACGTGGACATGCGCGAACGGCTGAGCATCGAGGTCCGCGACATCCTCAAGCGCGAAAAAATCACCGCAGTGCTGGTCACCCACGATCAGCATGAGGCCTTCAACATCGCCGACATGATTGGCATCATGAGGGACGGCCGCATCGAGCAATGGGACACGCCGTACCGGATTTATCACGAACCGCAGACACGATATGCCGCGGATTTCATCGGCCAGGGCCTGTTCCTGCCGGGCACCATCATCGACAGCGGCTGCATCCGGCTGGAACTGGGGGAATTCGTGCCGGATACCGCGCCGCACTGGCCCGCGGGCACCAATGTCGATGTGCTGCTGCGACCCGACGACGTGCTGCATGATGATGCAAGCCCGCTGCAGGCCACGGTGCTGCACAAGGCGTTCCGCGGCGCGGAGTTTTTGTACACACTGCGCCTGCCCGACGGCGGTCATGTGTATTCACTGGTGCCCAGCCACCATAACCACGCCATCGGCGAAAAAATCGGCATCCGGCTGGAACTCGACCACCTGGTCGCATTCCCGCGGAATCCGTCAACAGCGCAAGCGCGCAACTGACGGGTGCAGCTTTAAGGTGTTGTCCCTGCCGCGCGCGAACGCTGCTGGCGCAGTGTCCACGCCAGTTCCTGCACCACCATCGCGTAATTGATGCTGCGGTTGTAGCGCGTGATCACATAAAAGTTGTTCAGCCCCAGCCAATAACGTCTGCCGACCTCGGTTTCAACCGAAATCAGTGCCGCCAGCACATCGTCTGCAACCGGTTCCAGCGGCAGCACACCACGTTTCCTGAACTCCGCCACACTGGTGTGCGGTGCGAGGCCCGCGCTCAGCAATGGTTCGAGCGCCGTGCCGCCGACATCGACCGGCACCATCACCGCCGCGCCCGGCTGCCAGCCGAACTCCCGGTAGTAATTGGCAACGCTGCCGATGGCGTCAGTGACCTGGCGCAGGTCGCGACGCCCGTCGCCGTCGAAATCCACCGCGTATTTCCGGTAGCTGCTCGGCATAAACTGCGGCACGCCGATGGCGCCGGCAAACGACCCCCTGACGGTATTCAGGCCCCAGCCGTTTTCACGGGTAAGCAACAGGAACTGCTCCAGTTCACCGCGAAAAAAATCCGCGCGCCGCGGGTAACCAAAGGCCAGCGTGGTCAGCGCGTCGAACACATTGACGTTGCCGGTGAGGCGGCCGAACAGGGTTTCGATGCCGATGGTGGCGACCATGATTTCCGGAGGCACCTGGTACTCCGCGGCCGCCCGCTCGAGCACCGCTGCATTTTCTGCCCAGAATTTGAGGCCGCCGCCGATCCGCGCCTCGGTGATGTGGCGCGCACGGAACTCATGCCACGGCAGCGCCGTGGACGGCGCGTCCATGGCGCGAATGACGAAAGCCATGAATTTTCTTTCGCGGAAAACCCGCTCCAGCGCCGGGCGCCCGAAACCGTGGCGCTCCACCATATCCTCCACGAATGTCTGCACGTCGGCGCCGAGTTCCGGACGCGGTGCCGCCGCATGGCAGGCCGCCGACGCCGCAACCAGCAGAACAGCCGCGGCCGCCGCGCGCACCATCATCATCCGCGAGAATCGAGGCATCACTCCGTTTTCCGGACGCGCGCAGTGCATCATCCGCCTGCACGGCATCCTGCAATATCACAAGTAAAGCGGGAGATTACCAAGCCGGCGCAGTGCTGCGCCAGCGATTCACATCAGGAATGCATCAGGGGCGCGGGGAATGGCCCCGGTGCGGGGTAAAACCGGATCAGCGCTGCGTGGACTGCGCCGGGGAAGAAATGTTGCTGCTTTGCGGCGACTGCGGCGGCGCCATCAGGTTCGGGTAGGGATCTACAGGCGTGCCCTTGCCCACAGTGTGCATCGACAGCAGCGTGCGGCCGATGGCCAGCCACTGCTCACGCGCGGCGGCCGACATCGTTTCATAGATTTTGATCAGGCCGACCACATCGCCTTCACCGAGATCGATTTGCGCCGGAGCGGTATCACCCACGGCCAGCCAGCGCGCGCGCACCTGCAGCGCATCGGCAACCTTGTAGAGGTTTTCATGGGTCATGTTTTTGGTATCACCGTTGATCCAGCGATGCACCGTCTGCCGCGGCAGGCCGATGCGGCGACCGAGTTCGGCTACAGACTTCATGCCGCAAGCGGCCATCGCGGTGCGGATGCGGGTGGCGATCGAATTATTCGGATCGCCCGGTTCTGCCTTGACACGCCCTCTGCCCATGGTGTCTGCCTCTGAATTTTCGTAACTTGCTGTTGATGTAAAGGTCACTGCACGGTGACACTTTAATTCTCATGACTTACAGCAGGCTTACGAAAACTGACATGTGCCGGAACTGTCGTGGGCAATAAAAATAACAATAAAAACAATTACTTATAAAATATGTTCGGCAATTACCTGCTAAATTACTCGTCAATGCAGCGTGACACTGCGCGACTGTTACCGAAGCACGGCACATACACCGAATGGGTGCCCGGCCCGCCGGCGACGATCAACTGGATATCCTCCGGTCGCGGTGATATCGGCAACAGAGTGTCGCCGGTTAATTCACCGAGTTCCGGGGTGCGTGAAGCACGTGCGCGTTCGATCTCGTTGACGCTCAACTGTTTGACCGCCATTTTCGAACGTTCCCAAAGCTCGCGCTTGACCCGCGCCTTGTCCCAGCCTTCGCGACAAAAAATCTCCGCGTGTTCGCTGCAGATGATGAACCACGGTTCTCCGCCATGCACATATTCGTTGCTGGGCGGATGCACCATGGTTTCAGCGATCACCCGCGCCAGCTCGTCTGCGGTTTTGGCATGGGTGTTCATGTTCATCGTGCCCTCGGCACCGACCACGGTCACCGTGCTGTCGGTGGCGGCAAAACCGCGCTCGACATGCAGCGGCTGCCACGGATGGTTCTCCTCGTTCTCGGCGCAGCAGAAGGTATATTTGCCGGGCTGCCCGTGGGTCGCGCGATCCATTTCCCCTGGCAGCGCGCCGCCAATGTTCTGCAGAATCAGCCGCATCGCGCGGCCCAGCGTGGCGTTGGCCCAGGCGCCCTGGCCGATGCAATTGAAGGCGGCATTGACCTGCAACTGCTGCGCCTGCGGGCCGTTGAGCACAAGCCACACGGCGACCGGATTGGTCGTCGCCTGGATGCCCTGCAGATTGAACGCCGGGTCGGCCACCGCTGCAGTCGCCGCAATCAGCACCGGCAGATATTCGGGATCGCAGCCGGCGAGCACGGCATTGATCGCAATGCGCTCGACGGTGGCCGCGCCAAAACCCGGCGCAACGCTGGCAATGACTTCGTCGCGGTTGCGCCGGGTCTCTCGCAGCATGCGTTCGACCCGCGCCGCAGTCGGTGGCACAATGGGCAGGCCGTCACTCCAGTGCCGCTCGCGGTAAATGCGGTTGATGGCGTCGAAATCGTCCGGCGCCTCGAATGTCGCGGCTCGGTCGGCAGAAGCGTCGGTGGGGGCGTTCATGTAGTCCCGTTCAGCAATTTTGCGATGTCATCGACGCATTGCTCGGCAATCTTGCGCACGTCTTCGCGCTTGCGCCCGCCAAAGGGATGGGGAATCACCACGATCGGCAACGCATCATTGCCCAGCGCGCGCGCCTGCGCGCGGCCCAGTGTCAGGAATGCCGTCGAACACACGGTGATGGCGGCCTTGCCCTGTTTCGCCACTTCGATGCTGTCGTGGACACTCCACGACGCGCATGATCCTCAGTCGCCGGAGCCCGCGATGACCACATCGCATTCACCAGACAACGCAGCGATTACCGCGGCATCGGCCGGAATGGACGCCGAGGATTTGCGGCGCTTGATCACCCGCGCCGCGCCATGACGGCTGATCAGCAGTTCGGCGAGATCATCGACGAGGTGGTGAAAATTAGGTTTGGCATTGTCGATGAACCCGATCACGGCACCGGCCAGGGCAATACGTTTTACCACTGTCGCGGCAGGCTGCGCGGATCCGCCGCGCGGGGCCGTGGGGTCAAACAGCATTACGGTTTCGGTCATGTTGTCCTCTGCAATGAATAAGGGGCTCAGGGATCGAGTCTGATATTGGCCTGCTTGACAAGTCTGGTCCACATCACGATTTCGTCACGCATGAAATTCTGCAGTTCCTGCGGACTGTTGCCGACCGGTGTTGCGCCCAGCGCCAGCAGTTGTTCACGCATTTGCGGCGCCGCCAGCGCCTTCACGGTTTCGCCATGCACTTTTTTGATAATGGCCTGCGGCGTACTTGCCGGTGCCAGCAACGCGTACCACAGCGTCGACTGGTAACCCGGTACTGTTTCCGCAACAGGCGGCACGTCAGGATGCGCCGACGAACGCTGCAGGCTGGTCATGCCCAGTGCGCGCAAGCGGCCCGCCTTGACGTGTGGCATCGCCGGCAGCGGGCTGGTGCAGATGATCTGTACCTGGCCGGCCACCACGTCGACCAGCGCCGGCCCTGCGCCCTTGTAGGGGATGTGCACGAGGTCGATGCCGGTCAGTGATTTCAGCAACTCGACCGACATGTGGCCGCCGGTGCCGGGGCCTGACGACGCGTAATTAATACGTCCGGGCTGGGCTTTGGCCAGCGCGATGAGCTCCCTGATATTGGCCGCCTTCAGCGACGGGTGGGCAACAAATACCAGTGGCGATTCGGCGACCAGCGTGATCGGCGCAAAAGCTTTCAGTGTGTCGTAAGGCAGCTTGTTGCGCAGCGCGGGGTTGATCGAATGCGTGGCGCTGGCGAGGAACAGCGTGTAACCGTCGGGGGCAGACGCGGCGCTGATCTGCGTGGCAATGATCTGCCCGCCACCGCCGCGGTTGTCGCTGACGAACTGCTGCCCCATCGCCGCGCCCAGGCTGTTGCCGAGCAGGCGGCCGACGATGTCACCGGCACCGCCCGGCGGGTAGGGAATGACCAGGCGCACCGGGCGCTGCGGATACTGGTCGGCCGCTTGTGCCGGCGCAGCAACTGTCGCAGCCATGCCCAGCATGAGCAGAAATGAAGTAAACGGTGAAAGTATCAAAATGAGTTTCAACATGCTTGTCCTCGCACAATCGTGAATGTTCATATTTTTCTGGCTTCAATTTCTGGCTTCAATTTCTGGCTTCAATATTACCGCGGTCTGGCCGTGCACCGCCGTATTGATTAAAATGTGGACTGCATCTGCGCCATCGTGTCCACCCCTGCCGGCAACACCAGCCACCATTATCGAAAGTTTTTAAATGGTTCGCATCGTCGACGTTCGTGAAGTCACCAAGCCGATCGCCTCGCCGATCCGCAACGCTTATATCGATTTCAGCAAAATGACCAGCAGCCTGGTTGCCGTGGTCACCGACGTCAAAGTCGACGGCCGCACTGTCGTCGGTTACGGCTTCAACTCCAACGGACGTTATGGCCAGGGCGGCCTGATCCGCGAACGCTTCGCGCCGCGGCTGCTGGAAGCTGATCCCGCGACCCTGCTCAATGCGGCTGGCGACAACATCGACCCCCATCTCGCCTGGAGTGCGATGATGCAGAACGAAAAACCCGGCGGCCACGGCGAACGTTCGGTCGCGGTCGGTACGCTGGACATGGCGATCTGGGATGCCGTCGCCAAGATTGCGCGAAAACCGCTGTTCCAACTGCTTGCCGAACAACACGGCGTCACCGCGAATCCCAAGGTATTCGTTTATGCCGCCGGCGGTTATTACTATCCGGGCAAGGACCTGCAGGCACTGCGTAATGAAATGCGCGGCTATCTGAACCGTGGCTATAGCGTCGTCAAAATGAAAATTGGCGGCGCCGACATTGCCGAGGACCGGCGGCGCATCGAAGCCGTGCTGCAGGAAATTAACCATGATGCGCGGCTCGCCGTCGATGCCAACGGCCGTTTCGACCTGGAAACCGCCATCGCCTACGCCAAGGCGCTGCGCGACTATCCGCTGTTCTGGTACGAGGAAGCGGGCGACCCGCTGGATTTTGCGCTACAGGCAGCGCTGGCGGAGTTTTATCCCGGGCCGATGGCCACCGGCGAAAACCTGTTCAGCCACCAGGATGCACGCAACCTGCTGCGCTACGGTGGCATGCGTCCCGATCGCGACTGGTTGCAATTCGACTGCGCACTGTCCTACGGCCTGTGTGAATACGAGCGCACGCTGCGCGAACTCAAAATTGCCGGCTGGTCGCCCTCGCGCTGCGTTCCGCACGGCGGCCACCAGATGTCGCTGAACATCGCCGCCGGCCTCGGCCTCGGCGGCAACGAAAGTTATCCCGACCTGTTCCAGCCCTACGGCGGATTCCCGGACGGCGTCAAAGTGGAAAACAGCTTCATCACCATGCCGGAACTTCCGGGCATCGGTTTCGAGGGCAAATCCGACCTGATCAAGGTCATGCATGAATTGGCACAGTAAGCTGGCGCAGTAAAAGCAAAGCACGCCGGAAGAATCAAGTCGTCCGTGCTGCTCAGGCGTGCCCCGCGCCGCCGTCGTCACGCCCGCAATGTTCGGCGGCAGCCAGCGCGGTGGCAGCAAGGCCGGAGGCGAGCTGGCGCCCCACCGCATACGGCGCGTGCAGCATCGCCGTCCGCGCCGCCAGCGCCATGGCCAGCGCCTGCATCACGTCACCGTTCGCCGTATTCCCGAGCACCCGCAGCTCGCGATCAACAGCACCCAGCACCGCCGTCAGCAATTGCGACACGCGCATTGCGGACTGGGTTTCCGCATGCAAGGGGAATTCGAAGGCGATGCGCTCGCCGGTGGCCGTGGTGACGTCGTAGGGAAGCTGCTGTGCCATGATTGCATCCGTCAGGATTTAACGCAGGCGCTGCCTGCCAAGCCCGGGGCCGGGCAGGCGGCCGGAAGCCCATGTTATCAGCAGCGCGCGGGGGTTGTGACAAGCCCGCACCTCAATCTGCAGTGTCCTGCACGACAGGCTCTGCCAGTTGCCCGTTACCTCAAAAACGCGATCCGGACATGACCCGCAATAACTGCAGTGTCAAACTCCTGCGGGCCATTGTGTTCCGCAACGAACGTTCGACCGCCGCCACCGGTGTGCGTTCCGGGTCGATGGCCACCGATAAGGCTGCCGCTTCCGTAGAGACGCGGGCAGTGCCCGTTTCCACTCCCGGCGTGCTCGCCACGACATGCTCCAGAACCCGACGCTCCCCCGGGGTAGATGTAATCCGGCCATCGATGGCAAAAAACATGACCTGGTGCTTAGAGGCCAGGGCACGATCGACCACCCCATGGTCATACACAGATGAAATCTTGTTGTCGACACAATCACCGCAGGCAAACGCCGCCGGGCAAAAAATCGCCAGCGATAATGCCGCGATAAACTGTGTTTTAAGCATGGCTTTATACCTCAAGTACGCAGCCATGGGAGCGATGGTGCCTGCCGGCTGTACGTCGATTCAGCGGAAGTACTGGGTGTACTGTTTGATCCCGATGCCGGTCTGGCTTTGATTGACCACGGCAACGACAGGCTGAGCGTATAACAAAAGACTTCCGTTGAAT